>JAZRJE010000022.1:0-54902 GCA_045645645.1 Candidatus Enterousia sp. | reverse complement strand
AAAAGTCTGGTCAATCAAACATTCAAAGACATCGAAATCATCGTAATTGACGATGGCTCAAAGGATGATTCTGTAAAAATCATACGACAATTCGCAGAAAAGGATAATAGAATAAAGGTTATTACACAAAAAAATTCTGGGCCAGCTACTGCACGCAACAAAGGACTAGATGCAGCAACAGGTAAATATCTGATGTTCTGTGATTCTGACGATTGGTACGAACCAAACATGTGTGAAGTCATGTTTAATACGATTGAAAAGAAAAAGACTGACATCGTTTGCTGCCATAATTTCTTTAATTACACAAAAAAACCAACAAAAAAAGAAAAACAACGCCTTAATAACTTATATTTTAATCCCAAAAAATCAGGCCGCAGAAAATTGACCCCTAAAACAGTAACTAGAACAAATATATTATTATGGAATAAAATTTGGCGACGCGACTTAGTTGTTCAATATTCTATTCGTTTTCCCGACGGCCATGAAGCAGACGATAACGCTTTCTCTTACATGTATATGTGTATAGCAAAAAACATATATTTTTTAAGAAAACCTCTCTATCATTATTTTATGCGTTCTGGATCCATTATGAGCACACAATTCAATCGAAAACCTAAAAATAGATATGATAATATATTTGCAGCGAATTATGTTCTAAACTTCTTATTCAAAAACAAATTGACTGAAAAGTACAGCGAAACCATCATTACAATATTTTATTATGAGCTAGGATACGTAAAATACCAAAACTTCTTCTCAACCAAAGAACTTATATCTATTTGCCAGCAACTAAATCAAACTATAAAAAATATTCTCGGTTCAGATTCGCTGATCGTACTTGTTGCTGATCACTCTGTTGTTTTACTACACAAAAAAAGTCGTTTACGCCTTACATGGGAACACATAATTTACAACATAAACTTTAAACTACATAAAAAATCAAGTAATTATAATTATTATCATAACTACCTTAAAAATAAACTTGAATGGCGGCACAACAAAAATTTACGCAAAAACATATCGGATGGTCCAATAATTTAATTAAGGAAACACATCACCACAATTAGCATGTATTAAATCCAAAGTATGACGCTCCATCGCCCGCTGTTGTCCGACCTCAACCGCACATGGATCGCATATTCGACGCAGCTGTCCTGCCCGACACGTAAATACTGCATCATTACAATATCCTTTTACACGTGTTAACACAGCATCGTTGATATATGTATCAACCATTGTTTTATATTTAATCGGAATCAGCTCTTGGTTGTAAGCCCACATTTTACTAACCGCGTCACGCGTGCGGACCACACACGGATCCTTGCTCATCATATAAGATATTACAATATTATTTTTATGTGCATCATTATACCTTCCCATAATCAACCATGTAACAATACTGATACAAACAATCGTTACCATAAACAACAAAATATAATGCGCAATTGTAAACGGTGTTGTTTGAAATTCCGATTTCTTTGACATAATCTTGTTTCCTCCTGGATAAAATATAGCACTAAAAAAACAAATAAAATACGGGTTTATATTCCACGTTAAATTCTTGATTTTTAAAAATAGGGCGGTAAAATAAGACAAATTTCTTAACTATCATGGAGGGCAAACATGTTTACAACAGAGAAACTAAAAACTTTTTCATGGGTAAACGTTGGCAATCCAGATCATGAAGATTTTGAAAAATTACAAAACGATTACAAGATTGACGAAGACACAATCTCAGACATTCTTGATCCTGACGAACAACCACGTTTTGAAATTGAAGAAGATTACAAAGTAATCATTGTACGTTTTCCAATTATAAACCATGAAAACGACACACTGTGGCATACCGAGCCCCTGTCAATAATCTATACGTCCAATCGCGTAATAACCGTATGTCGCAAACGTTGTGACCTGTTAGACAAAATAAAGAAATCCGAAAAAACATCTCGTGAAGAATTTATATTAAACATCATATACTATATTGCAGAATCATACCTACGCATGCTTAAAGAATTAAACAAACGTGTTCTTGCATCAAAACGAGTATTACAAGAACGCATCCGCAAAAAAGAATTATTAGATTTGCTTGAGGTTGAAAATAGTTACACATTATACATGGCTGGGATAAAAGGCAACGTTGCAGTGCTGGATAAATTAGAAAAGGTTCGTGGCTTTGTAAAAACAGATGAAGCAGCAGAACTGGCCGAAGACGCCCGTATCGAACTTTCACAGGCCACAGAAGTTGTTGCAACATACGGAAAAATGCTAAAAGCGATCAAAGAAACATTCGAAAGCGTAATTAATATGGATTCGAACACAAACATCAATCGCTTAACAACATGGAACATTGTACTTGTCATACCAACTGTAATTGTCGGATATTATGGAATGAACACAGCACTTCCTTTTGCAGAAAACCCTTATACAGCCACAGGAATATTTATAGCGATAATGGTACTTTTACTTGGTTTCGCTTTATTCAGTACAATTAGAAAAAGAATAATATAAAAAAACCCGCGATGCGGGTTTTTTAAACTATTTAAGTGGCGGGAAACAATCACCCCCCGCATCTGGACAACACACAAATCCGCCATTATCAATTTGAGTATATGTTTCACCTGGACAGCAACCAAATCTATCTGTTGATGCCCCACCTTCACACATTGGCACTTCCTCAACCACATAGTCATCAGAATATTCATACTCATATTCAGGCTCAGAAGTTTCTACAATTGGTGTATCATCAAAATCTACAACTGTCGCATCTTCTTCAATCTCTAATACAGTTTCTCTATCTGTTTCAAATTCTTCGTCTGCAACAAACATCGCTTCATTTTGCGAAACACCATACGCTGGCTTTTTTGCTAATATTTCTTCTTCTGTTTCAATAACAACGGGTTCTGGTTCTGGCAACGCAGGAACCGTTCTGACCTTGACATCCATAACAGGCACAGGAACATCAGTTGGCACAACTTCCACAACTGACGCTTCTATGACTACTGGCTCAACTTCAGGCTTTGGCTCTGGAGCAGGTTGCACAACTGGCACTGATTCTGGCTCAGGCTCTACCACAGACTCTGTTACTGTGGGTTGTATATCTTCAACAACCTCTATAACATCTACCACTGGCTTATTTTCTTCTGCAACCACTGGCGGTTGTTCTTCTGACAAGATATCTTTTTCTGCATCATCTACAACAATTTCTGGTGACACACTCCCGCTCAAGCTGGGCAGCGCATTATTACCAGTTGATTTCTGATAGAACCACAATGTAAATATAGATAAGCCAATCAATAACAGCAACAGTACATAATAGCTAAATGATGGTTTATTTCGTGTCTTTTCTCCTTCGCTTGGTACCGCCGCTGGCGCCACCCCAGTAATTGGCGATACTGGACGAAAACCAGAATCAACTGGTGCAGGCACAACTTCATCCACAGGCATCGGCGCTGGGGCAGGGGTTGTTTCCGACTGATACACTGGCGCAACAACATTTTGCACAGTTTCAATTTTTTCTTCATCGGGATATCCCACCACAGGACTTTCAACCGCAGTAATAGAATCCAAAACGGATGGCTCAAATTTTTCCTCAACAACAACATCCTGGTCTACAGTTGATACTGGTGGCACAAAAGACAATGGCTCAATTGCAGACGTATCTGCATATTCATCAACGGGACTCTCTGTTTGAAGCGGTTGTATTTGTGATACAGGTGTAACACTGGGCGAACTAAAATCAATCGGTTTAAATGCAATTTCTTCATCCAATATTTCTGGATCTGTATCAAACAGTGGTTTTACTTCTTCGTCGGCCATTTCTTCTGCCTTTGTTTCTACAGTTGTTAAATTATTTTGTTTTATTTCAGCTGGTAATGGTGGTGTAACAAAATTTGCAACTGGCTGCTCCACAACCGTCATTGGCAAATCTATTGCGTCATCATTTACGTTATCTGTTTCAAATCCGACACGCTCCAGAATATTCCTTGCGGCATCTGCATCATCAGATGCCAAAACCAAGCGTTTCTGTGCGCTATTCAAGCGTTTTTTTGCCCGCCGTATTTTTTCATTTGTTGCATCAATTTGCGATTCCAAACGTAAAATCTTAGCTGCAGACTGCTTAGTAGGTTCTTTTCCGATATCCTTTCTAGCTTGTGCCAGCCTTACACGCAATTCACGAACACGCTCATTTTGTTCTTCTATTGAATCCTTGGCACGCTCAATCGTTTCACGTGCATTATCCGCCAATGTTTCTGCTGTCACCAACCTTTCTGCTGCAGCTCTGCGTACAACAATATCCCGAAACTGATTAAGCACTAACAGCTCATTATCAAAAGCACTTCCTGCATCATACGCAGACAACAAGTCCGCATAAACATTCAGTCCGCTATATTCTATATCTAATTTCTGATATTTATTGTCTTTTTTTGGGCGCACAGTCTCTAAATCAACACCATAAGTATTTTTTAGGATATCATCCCATTTTCTATCCCCATCTGAATTGATAACCAACAGGGCATTACTTTTTTTATCATTCACCTCATAGTCGATAACAAACACCAACCGCCCTGACACATCAAAAAAAGCACGCAGTTCATTACCTGCAATCTCATAATCTCGGCCAGTTAACAACATTTCTCTCTCGTTTGTCATACTATGTTCCCCAGGCAAATACTTATTTTTTCTTTGGTGGCGTAAACTGATACGCTTGCTTACAATGCTCATAACAATACGGTTTTCCTACAAAAACAGTTTCACCACAAAAATGGAAATGTTCTGAATCAGGATCACCGATTGGCCATCTACACTGATTTGGCTTTAAGTTAGCCATATCCAGCGAATGTTGCACAATACGCTGATGCATCGCCAATGTCTTGGCATCAGATTTTTTTTCTACTTTCACATCATCTGTTTTTTTTGTTTTACTATCCGCTGTTTTCTTTGGTTTCACCGACGCTACTGATTCTTTTTTTACCACAGCTTTCTTCAAATTTACCGACTTTTTCGCACTTTCTTTAGCGACTACTTTTTTAGTTGCTGTTTTTGGCTCTTCTTTCTTTTTTGCTACTTCTTTTTTAGTTTCAGCCACCGCCGCTGCCCCACCAGCCTTTGCATTCCAACCCAAACGATTAAGCTTTCCCACGATGGCATTCTTAGACATTCCTAGACGCTTACCAATTTCAGACGTAGACAACCCTTTACCAGTCAATGCCTTTAATTTTTTAAGCATTATATTATCCCAGCCTTTACTCATTTTACAAAACCCTTATTATATTATAATATGATTATAGCACTGTTCCGAATCGAAAGGCAAGGGGGAAAAATATGTTTTTTTACATCTTTTTTGGATTTTTATTACTATTAGCATCATATTTTTCATACAAAATATTCATTGCCGACCTGCGACGCAGAATTATCCCAGACGTTTACCTGTTCCCCCTGATGTTGATTGGGTTAATATTCACAACATTTTACCAATGGCCAAATTCCACCCCAGACGCTGTTATTGGTGGAACTTTTGGATATATAACAACAATAACCATGGGATTAATTTTTGACTGGAAAATAAAAAGCAAGAACAAAAACGCAATCAGTCCAATTGGCATGGGTGACGTAAAGCTTATCAGCATTGGTGGCATGTGGCTAGGTGCCACAGGATTATCTGTTGCCTTAATTATTGCATGTATTGGCGGCATGATTTGGTCAAAAAAGAACAAACAGCGCTATATACCATTTGCACCATTCTTTTTAATTGGGGCAATTTTGGCTTTGATTAGCATATCGTTTTTGTTATAATCAGATAAATGACAGTGGGGAATAACGGATGAGATTTAATTATAAACACTTACTTTTTGTGTTTTTTTCTATTGCTACGTGCAATGCCCATGGTGTAACAACCGCACCATTTTCCCAGTATGGTCAAATACAAAACGTTCAAACATATTCATCAAACCCGATGTGGAATCCAAACGGTCCATATAATCAGCGCATGCCCCAGATTGTATATGTAAATGGTGCTGACATGAACGCTGGCGACTGCCAAAGGACAGTTTCCGCATTAATAGAAAACGTGTGCGCAAACATGAACAATTGTGTTGGCACTCAACTATCAGACATACGTCCAACATTGATGTTGCAACTGTCACGTCTGCCTGGACACAATTATGCAACCAGTTGTGCTGGATACATTGATACAGAATTTGAAAATTACAGAAAACAATACGGTCATGCTGGCACTGCGGGTGGAACAATTTCATTTCCTGATGCAACAGCAGCAACAACTAGATCAAATGAGATAGAAATAAAAAATCCATTTGAACAACCAACCCCTGACTGGAAATCTGATATAATTGAACGCACCCAGGAATTAGAAGAATTACAATCACAAAACGGTGGCAATTCGGGTCATCTGGCAAAAAATGATTTTCCAACAACATTTGATGATTTAAGTTTTTCTGAACGCATGGACATCGAAGCTACTGGATACGCCCCATACAAAGATAAAAAGGCGTACAACTCAATAAAAGTCCCCATTATTTCATCTTCTTCTACCAATTCAGCAACTAACAACAACACAACACAAACACAAGAACAAATAATGGCTACGATTGCCAAAGCATTAAAAGACGCACAAAAATGAAATTTATAAAACGCTTTATTGTTTTTAGCATATTGCTACTTTTACACACAGGCGCATCACATGCTATTATATCGCCACAATGCGAAAAATATACTGATTGTGACATGCTGGTTGCATGCGAATTGACTTTACAGGTAGACAATGCATTAAATGGTTTATCTACAGATTTTGAAGGGGCTGTTGTAAACGCTATCACATATAAAAATGCCTGCGCCACATATCCAGATAAATTCAAAAAGAACATTGATATATTAGCATACAACAATCCAGAAATTCATATAAAAATCGATTGGAACAGCGTTCGCAATCGTATGCAATATGGTCCACAGGCTGGGTTCAGCCAATACGATCTTGAACTATTGGCGGCTATTGTCAATGGCGTGTTTGGTCCTGATACAGAAAGTCAAAAAAGATTCTTTGAAGCTTTGGCGACAAAATACATTCGTGCATTTAAATCTGACCCCACACTTTTCTTGGATGATGCATTTGTTTTAGACTTTATTGCATCCGATGATAACTTTGATAAATATAAATCTGCTATACGTGATTTAACAGACGATCAAATTGCAGAACTGGATACAGATTATGGCACAATGAAAATTGACGTATCATGGGATGATATACTAACAGAAATATCCAATACACTTGATAACACTGCACGCAAACGCGGCGCAATTGTATGCGAAAACAATCGTTCTTACCAAGCTGGTATTGACACAGTTGGTTGGCTTATCACAGCTGTTGCAGCTGTAGCAACATTTTATGCGGGTGGTGCTGGTGGTGCAGCAGTAGCCACAGGACGAGCAGCATTAGGAGCAGGGCTTAAAGCATCTGCTAAAGGGCTTGCAAAAATTGGCGCAAAGGGTGCCGCAAAAAAAATATCCAAAGCGGGCAGCAAACAACTTGCTAAATCTGCTATAAAAATTGGCATGAAATCAGCTGGCGCAAACGGTGGCTTATTTCGCGGATGGGCGAACTATGCCGGCAAAGGCGTATTAAAAGGCGCATCAAAAACATTTGTAAAAGCTGTTGGTAAAAACCTTACTAATAAATGGACTGCCATTGCTGCAAGTTCTGCTGCAATATGGGGACTGGGCAATGCCGCTTTTACACCATCTGGTGGCGGAAAGTTTTACAGTTTACTAAACAGTGGATTAGATAAAGAATTTTTAAATTGTCATGACCTGGACCACAATGAAGGCTGTTATACTGTATGCGGTGACGGTCAAGCTAATGATTATTTAAACGACTATGTTTTCAAACCTATTTTAGGAAAAACATACTGTATAAATTCTGGAGATTTTGCTATGTATGAAATTAATCCAGATGGTTCACGCGGTAAACTGCTAACGTTTGATGCGAGCAAACAATCCGAAATCGTTAATCGTATAAAAAGCCATGTCCAAGACAAACGTGACAACAAACACTATGGTTGTGATTGGAACGAAGATGATATTGACATGTATTTTGGATTTTATATATACGATCCAGACACCCTAGAAATATCCGAAGAAGCTATGGTTATCGACGATGCAATTCGCTTGGATGATTAAAAAATATATTATAAGTATATCATTGCTGCTATATCCATGCTTTATAGCCGCAGCAACTGATACCACACCAGTATTAAAAACAGTTGGCACGAATACTTTGTTCAGCACAAAAACAGAATGTGCATCTGATGTATTTGCAAATGGATTGTCCAAAACCGCCAATACAGTTTCCGAATCCGACAGCGAAGAAATTTTACAAAAATGGATTCATACAGTATTTTCTGATAAAAATGTCCTGACAGACGTTTTAAAATGTCCCGAACTGGGAAACATTGCTGATAACGAAACAATAAAATTTACACCAATCCAGTACGTTTTTCCAGGCGGTCGTGAAATCGTTGTAAACTATGAAACCCAGCCCCGCATTTTAAAACAACGCCTGACAATTGGGGGCAAACGTGACTTGCCACAAAACGATGCCAATCCACGTATCGGCGCCGACGAAAACATTTGGACAAATGTTGATCCAGCATGGTATGCCATTATGGTAACCGAACATGGCGCATTAGATAATTTTGTTGGTCCAGATAAAAACAACACAATTTCATTGGATTATATTCGTGACAATATTGATACATTGTTCCCAAAAAATCATGGTGGCACCTGCACTGGGAAAAGCGCAAAAACACGTGACAACACAGAAATAAACTATGTCATGCGTGAAATGACCGTAAATGTTAATGACGACACTAACGATTACTATGTTGCAGGGGACGTTAATTTACAATGGATATCATATGCAGAAATTGCCCTGGACGTAGCATTAACCGTTGCAACATTTGGCGGATCACAAGTTTTAACTGGCACAACAAAAGCAGCACGCGCTTCCCGTATTTTAAACAACATGCGCCCAGCATTAACAACATTACGTCAAATACCAGCCGTCCAAGATTATGTAAAACTTGCTAACCAGCTTGAAAACGCAACAGACGCATTAAAAACACTGGACAAAACCAAAGACGCTGCCGAATATGACAAAATTAAAGACCTGACCAAACAAATATCAAATTTAGAAACAGCAGATGAAAACGTAAAACAGTTTAAACAAATGTCCGATACGTTTTCTAAGATAAATGAATACCGCAATACTTTTCGTAACATTCGTGGACTGCGCGGTACGAAACAAACTGGCAACATTGCCGCACGCGCTTTCAAAGCATTTAAAGCCACAAATTCTGGTTCAAAAAAACTAGACAAAGCAGCTAAAATCGCGCGCAGTGGCATGAAATCAGGAAAAATAAACGATTGGTTATTCCAATCAACAATGAAAAACATTGGCGCCTTGGGGCGTGCAGGCGCAGCAACAGGCATACTGTATGGCACAATAAGGTTTATTGGTGGCATGTACGACTGGACAGAAACCAGCACAGGAGACTTCACAAATAACATTGATTTTGCACCACTATTGCTGCTATCTGCAGACGATTTACAAGGGCAAGAAAACGTAATAAATCATGGCATGTGGTTGATGTGGGCAGGCAGCTCTATATCCCCAACTGATGACGACGCCGCATATCTGCAAGCAATGGATTTTGCAACAAAACTGCATCAAGATTTAATTGAATACAACAAACAGCACTGCAACATCGATATATTCGTTGTCCGCCCAGTTATTCGCAATCCTGGCACAGATGGGACAGGGTTATACTATCTAATAATGAATGACGTTCCATGGACAACCGCTGAATAAAATTTATTCCTGTTGTAAATCCAATTTATTTTGCATATAATATTAGCATAGACATGGGAGAAAAGATGAAAAAGATTTTATCCACATTAATTATTATTGCAACCAGTATTGCATCTGCATCTGCTTACCAGGTACTGTCATCACGTGAACTGGGTAAAAACGACGCAAAAAATCAAAACATTGTTGTCAAATGCACAACCCCAGCAGGCAAAGTTTCAAATCAAACATGTTCTTTGCGACGTTATATAAAATGCACTGGCAGTGGCACTGTCAAGAACTGCAGCGGTTGGCAACCATGGAAAGATTTACGTAACCCTGCAAAACAATATTCTAACTGGAAAGAAGCAGCTTCTTCATGTTGTCGCGCGAAAGGTTTACGCTAAAAAAATCCCGAAAATTCGGGATTTTTTTTAAATCGAATCCATTATATTATCTGCGACCAATTTACTGGCCGTTTTATTTGTTCGACGCCACATTTTATCAGCTGAGCACAAATCAGCAATCATCTTATCACGCACAGATGGAATCGTCAGTTGTCCAAAAGCATCAATGATTTTTTCAGATTTTACATCCCCACCCAATAATTCTGGATAAACTGTGCGCTTTAATAAAATATTAACTAATGACACCCATTTAATTTTAATCAACCGATGCGCTAACCACATCGTCACTGGATTCATTTTATAAACAACAATGGCGGGCACGTGCATCATTGCTAACTCAGCCGAAACAGTACCACTGGCAACAATTGCGATATATGTTTTAGAATATATATCATATCGTTTATCCGCTGTAACCAGTTCTGGTTTTACAGACCATTTAGAAACTTCCTGTTTTACAAATTCAACTGTTGTTTCAACAGTTGGAATTACAAACCGATAGCCTAAAAAACCATTTCGGGCCAACATATCAACAACATTGCGCATAACAGGCAACAGCTTTTTCACCTCTGACATACGACTGCCTGGCACCAATGTTATAATCTTACCCTCACTATTATTTTTTGTTGCATCATAATTACCAATTATTAAGTCTGCAATTGGATGTCCAACAGCAACCGTATCTAATCCAAATTTAGTAAAATAGGGCACCTCGAAATCAAAAAAGGCATATAACTTATCAAATATCTTCGCATATTTTTTAGCACGCCCAGAACGCCATGCCCATACCTGTGGTGCGACAACATGATGAAAACGCAATCCATTTTCTATCAACTGTTGTCCCATCTCGCTATTTCGTATCTGTTTAATAACGCTTTTTGCAAATCCTGGCGCATCTACACTAAGAACAATATCTGGTTTTGTTTCTAAAATAGCTTGTACCGTTTGACGTATGCGACGCATCAATGTACGTGCGTGGGCAACGACCTCAACAATCCCCATAACAGCCAAATCCCCCATTGGAAATATTGGTTGCAATCCAGCCGCTACCATATTTTCACCACCAACACCAACAAAGCGCGCATCTGGCATTTGCTCCATGATACGCGCTCCTAAAACATCGCCAGACACTTCACCAGCAATGATAAACACTGTTTTTCGTTTATTCTGCATTTTTAGATGTTCCAATACCACGTTTTGAACGATTTTCTATAAAGTCAATCGCATCCATTGCATATTTATTATTTTTTACTTCTTTTCGCACCTTAGCCAGACGTTCTGCCACAGTACCATCACCACCACGAAATACCGCAGAATAAACAGAATGAATTGCATGCATATCTTCATTTGTAAAACCATGTCGCATCAATCCAACACGGTTAATTGTACGATACACTGCACGGTTACCATCATATATTGCATACGGCAACACATCATTACCGACCCCTGACATTCCGCCAATAAAGGCATTACGCCCAATACGAGCGAACTGCAAAACCATAACCCCACCAGACAATATCGCAAAATCTTCAACCTCTACATGTCCTGCTACTTGTACTAAGTTAGACATAACAACACTGTTTCCAATCTTACAGTCATGTCCAACATGGGCATTCACCATAATTTGGCAATCATCACCAATAACCGTACCATCTGACGCAGGCGTTCCAGAATGGATTGTTACATATTCTCGAATTCTGCAACGTTTACCAATACGTAGTCCCGTCATTGTTGCTTCATCCTGCCATTTTAAGTCCTGACTCATGACACCTAAGACAGCAAATGGATAAACAATTGAATCGTCACCAATAGACGTCTTGCCATCAATAACAACATGTGAAACTAATTCTACACGATCACCTAAAACAACATTTGGACCAATTATACAATGTGGCCCAATCTTACAATCAGCGCCCAGTTTAGCACCATCATGAATAATAGCAGTTGGATGTATTGCCATAGTAAAACTTCTTAATTTTTGTTAATTCCGCAAAAATCATACCTTATTTAGACAAAAAATGGTATTCAAGAAATATAACAAACTATAACAACTGCTTAATACCAGCAAAAAAACTGTTACGCGGCAACACATACCACCACAGCACCCCTACAGCACTTAAAACAGGCATCGTCGTCATGGCACCAAATAACATCAACATAAATGCCAACATTCTACCCGATAAACCCTCTATCACTGAACTGCTATGATAGATAGAAATAACAAAGGATAAAAATGTTGTTACACACATTCCAATAAACACAGGCACAGATTCCGTCAGCAAAAACAAAGCCATCGATAACAATACCAAAACACGCATCAACCATTTTACTTTTGTAAAAACACTGTTACTGATACAGCCACACGCACTAACATTATTTAATGCGATTACCGCGACACCACACACACCCATCAGCAAGACAAACGACAAATGTATTGGTGTTAAATTTCCCAGCTGCCCAAATCTAAAAAATTCTGGTTGCATCAACATTGCCACAACCACCATTAACATTATCAGCACCATTCCAGCAGCAGGGCGCATTGCACCACGTGCAGAACGTCCGAACAACCACCCAAACACACCAGCACTTATCTGCAGCATTGGTCCCCACCAGACATGCATATCGGACATACCCAACGCAAGTAACATGATTACTATGATTGCAAACTTAAGATTTTTTGGCACACTGACAGCTTTAAAGTCACGCACATGAGACCCAATAAACAAAGCACTTAAAAAAACTATGACCGCTATCATAAAAGGCAAAACAGACGCACTGTCACGCAAAACATTATAATTACCACCGAACAAAACCAGCCACAGCATCGTAAAAATCGACAAGACTAATCCTGCACGCGACAAAAAATTATCTGATGTCCACTTTAATTTTTCTAGAATCATCGGAGCACACCACCACACCAATAACATCAAAGGCAATGCTAACAGTGCCCACCAGAAAAAAGCAGGTGAAAATAACGCAGCATTATTAAATGCACTAACCGCACTTTGCACAACAATAACATCTTTAAACATAAGCTTGCCTTTTGATTTTCATGAATTATTATATAGGTATGTCTGAAAAACAAGAAATTTTTACCCTGATGGGTGGTCGCGTCAGTATTCATCGCGGCACATATAATCCAACATCTGACGCCGTATGGCTGGCTGCGTTTGCACCGACAAAAAAAATTCAAACTGTTTTAGATGTTGGAATTGGAACAGGCGGTGTATCGCTGTGTTTATTAGCAAACAATCCGCACGCTTCTATTACTGGCATTGACATATCTGACAAGATGTTGTGTGAAGCACAAAAAAATGCAAAACTAAACAATAAAGAAATTGAATTAATAAATGCAGATATAACAACATGGAAAACGCCCAGAACATTTGATTTGGTTATATCGAACCCTCCTTATTTCAACGGTACCCCAGCCAAACACAATGCACATCATAACGCAGATTTGCACCAATGGGTAAAACGCAGTATTGCCAGGACAAAACCAAACGGATACTGTTGTATTATAACAGACGCCCCAACACTGGACCAGGTTATATCTGTAATGCATGAAAAATGTGGTGACATTAATATACTTCCACTATTCGGCAGCCGCAACACCGCAGAACGAGTATTAATAAGCGGCCGTGTTGGTTCACGAGGTGGGGTGGTTTTACACCGCGAACTACCCATGAATTATGAGCCTATATTGCGGCATGGCTTGACTATTGCCGACGCATTGTCTAAACTATCCCAAAATGATTAATTTTATAACAAGATATTTTACATCACTATGGGCGTTTATCACGTCACCATTTCGTGCCATCTGGCGCGGTATTGTTCGTGTATTTCCACCACGTGAATTTACTGTTATGGACACGCCACATGGAAACGTTTATACATTCAAGCAAAGCAGCTTTTGGCGTTTTACTCGTTTTTGTGGGAAAATAGGTCTGTTATTATGGGCATCATGGTCAACATATGTATTTGTATATCACCGTCCCCTGTTACAAAAGCGCACCCAACAACTGGAACAGGTACGTGCTAATCACGATCGCCACATGACTGATCTGCAAACATATCTTACTAAATACAATGAAATAGCACGCAATTTAAATGTTATAGACGACAAAATTCTAAATGACAAAGATTTAAAGCAATCCGAAAAAGAAAAATTAATGAACAGTCGCATTAAAACATGGGGCGAACTAGACTTCTTGCGTACTCGTATCACAGAAATGTTCAAAGACGAAGACTATTTACCAGAATATACAAAAATATCTGAATTATCTATCGAGTACGAATTAACACGTGCCGAAAACGAAGAACTAAAAAAACGCAACACCCAGATAATGGAATCGATGGCAGAAATTGCATCTGCCGACACCCAGATTGTTGACATGGTCACATCAATAACCGCAGATAACACGGAAGAATTGCGCAAAAACATAAAAAAGATTAAAAGCACTGTAAATGCTTTGGGATTAAGTGAACGCGCATTGATAACACGCGCCAATAAATTTACCAGTCCAATTGTTGGCAGTGCATTTAGTCCATTAGACTTTGACAAAGACATGGATGAAAAATATAAAAAATTGGCTGACAGTCTGGAATTATGGCATGGTCTGCGTCGCCTAAATGATGTCCTGCCTATTGGTGCGCCTGTTAAAAAAATGCGCATAACATCAAATTATGGCACACGCAAGGATCCATTTACTGGCGAAAACAAAAAGCATAAAGGCATTGATTTTGCTGGCAAAATTGGCACAGAATTGTTTGCCGTTGCACCTGGACGCGTCGTATCAGCTGGTGATAGAATAGGTTATGGCACAACTGTTGAAATAGACCATGGTCTGGGCTTTACAACACTTTATGCGCACTTATCGCAAATAATGGTATCACGTGGCGACTGGGTTCGTCCTGGGACTGTGATTGGATTAGGTGGTTCTTCGGGACGTTCAACTGGCCCGCATTTGCACTATGAAATTAGATACAAGGGCGCACCATTTGACCCAACAAAATTTGTAAAGGAATAAAAACATGTTGGCATTTACAAACGCAAAAGAAAAACAATCTCCGACTATTATTGGTGCTGGCTGTACCCTGACAGGCAACATATCCACTGACCACTCTGTTCAAATACATGGTCATATCATTGGCGATGTAACCGCAGATGTTGTTGTAATTGGTCGTGGCGGCCATGTCGAAGGCAAAGTGACTGCGACACACCTGTTTTTGCATGGTGCATTGGACGGCCCTGCAACAGTTAATACAGCAAACATATTCAGTGCCGCCCAGATGACGGGTCTATTGTCATACAACACGTTAAATATTACTGGGAATACTGGTTTGGAATGCAAACTATCAAAACGTAAAGACAAGGATGTAAAATGAACAAAAATGTATCCAAAGTATTTATTGCTGCTGATCATCGTGGTGTCGGCTTAAAACTGTACTTAATTGAGATGTTGGCTGCAGCGGGTTATAATGTTGTAAATCTGGGTGTTGATGATCCAAACACATCTGCTGATTATCCAGACATTGCTGCCACATTAGCAGACGCAATGATAGACGATGAAAAATCACGTGGAATTATCGTATGTGGCACCGGGGCAGGGGTCATGATTGCCGCCAACAGATACCGTCATATTCGTGCATCACGCTGTGACCGCCCAGACCAGGCACGTGACGATCGTTTCCACGATGACATAAACGTCTTGGCACTGGCTGCAGATGACATTGACATAGAAATGGCGTTTGTCTGTGTCCAGACATTCTTAGAAAGCCCATTTGATGCAATCGAACGTCGTATCCGTCGTATTGAAAAGATTTCGTAAAACAGGGGGAACCAATGGACATAAACGATTTTGCAGACAAGTTCGCAACTAACACCAAAATATTTGTCAAAATTACAATTCTTGGTATGATGATGATGGGTACGGCTCGTTGTATATCTAAAACGGTCGAGAAAAAAGAGTATGAAACAACGAAAAGTATAATTCCGGGCATTGATACAGTAAAGGTTTTTCGTGTCACACCATACACAAGCCGAACTGGTACATATTACGAATTAAACTGCATAACAAAAGATGGTCAAACCATTCAATTTAGATCTTCACAATTAGACAATAGCAAAGCTCCAATGCCACGCGAAGGTGACCAGATAGTCATATCTTTTGATAATGACAACTTTCTTCGTCTAAATACATTCAAGATTCATCAAAATTTAACCGCTAATAAACAAGCAGAAATGCTTATGAAACAAAAATAAAAATCCCCCAAACGGGGGATTTTTTTATTTCTTAACAACAAAGTTTACCAACTTATTTGGCACAACAATTGTTTTAATGATTGTCGCACCATCCAGCTTTGCACCTGCTGCTATTTTGGCTGCTGCAACAACAGCTTCTTCGTCTGCATCTGCTGGCACAACGAATTCTGCACTGCGTTTACCGTTAATAGATGCAACAATTGTCATTTCTGTTTCAACCAGCTTTGCGGCATCAAATGTTGGCCAATCCGACAACGCCAACATTTCTGTATTCCCCAGTTTTTCCCACATTTCTTCGGTCAAATGCGGTGCAAATGGATTTAACACCTGCAATAAAGTTTGGTACGCAGGGCGGGGCATACCACCACTGAACGCATTGATATATTCCATCATCGCAGAAATAGCCGTATTAAATTTCATGTTTTCAATACGATCTGTCACATCTGCAATCAATTTATGCATCAGGCGTTCCTGGTCTGCCGTCATCGGTTCATCCGTCAAGTTGTCAGACAAATTTTCAACACGTTTCAAGAATCTTTCTACGCCACGCAATGTATCTTCGGACCAGTTAGCACTTTGTTCCCATGTTCCCAGATACAAAATAGCCAAACGACATGCGTCTGCACCACTGCGTGCGACAACATCCGAACTTGGCACTGTATTTCCACGTGACTTAGACATCTTAGACCCGTCTGCCGCCATAATCAGACCATTGCTGGTACGTTTTTTATAAGGCTCAACCCCTGGGACAAAGCCTAAATCTGCCAAAGCCTTGTACCAGAAACGAGAATACAACAAATGACGTGTTGTATGTTCCATACCACCGTTATAGTGATCTACTGGCATCCATCTATCTAATTGTACACGAGAACAAAATTCATCATTGTTTTTAGAATCCAGATAACGCATAAAGTACCATGATGAACCAGCCCACTGTGGCATTGTATCTGTTTCACGCTTCGCTGGCGCACCACAGTGCGGACACGTTGTATTAACCCAATCCGTTGCGCGTGCTAACGGGCCTTCACCATCATCGGTTGGCTTATAATCCGCCATATATGGCTGCATCAACGGCAATTCAGATTCAGGCACTGGCACCCAACCACATTTTTCGCAATAAACCAACGGTATCGGTTCGCCCCAGTACATCTGACGTGAAAAGCCCCAATCTTTCAACTTATACTTTTTGGTTCCTTTTGCAAATCCATGTTCTGTACCATATTTAATTGCAGCGGCAATTGCATCTTCTTTGCCCATACCGTCCAAGAAAGATGAATTTATATGCGCACCATCTCCTTCCCAGACCTGATCAGGCTCACCGCCCGCCAAAACTGGTATAATTTCCAGACCGAACTTTTTCGCAAAATCCCAGTCACGTCCATCATGTGCTGGCACCGCCATAATTGCACCGAAACCATAATCTGCTAAAACATAATCAGATATAAAGATTGGAATTTCTTTGTCATTAAATGGATTTTTTGCCATAACACCGTCCAAACGCACACCTGTTTTATCTTTGGTCACATCTGTGCGTTCAAATTCAGACTTTGCACGTGCTGCGGTAATATATTCATTAACCGCATCCACATTTTTGATTTTACCTTCTTCAATCCATTTTTTTACCAACGCATGTTCTGGCGCAATCACACAAAACGTCACACCAAATATAGTATCTATTCTGGTCGTGTAAACAGTCATCTTGTCTTCACCAACCATAAAGTCAACATCTGCACCATACGAACGCCCAATCCAGTTTATCTGTTCTGTTTTAACGCGTTCTGGATAGTCAACATGCACCAAATCATCAATTAATCGATCTGCATATTTTGTAATTGCCAGATTCCACTGCAATTTCATTTTCTTTTCAACTGGCCCATGACAGCGTTCACAGCATCCGTCTTCCAATTCTTCATTGGTCAGGTTTGTTTTACATGCTGGGCACCAATTCATCGGCAATTCAGACTTATATGCCAATCCCGCCTTAAAGAACTGAATAAACATCCACTGCGTCCATTTAATAAATTCTGGATCAGACGTAGAAACTTTGGATTCTGGATCAAATGACAACCCCATTATTGAAATATCGCGTTCAAAAATCTTAATCAGTTCTGCCACAGATTCACTTGGGTGCTTGCCAATCTTTGTCGCATAGTTTTCAGACGAAATTCCCATTGAATCGTATCCGATTGGGAACAGAACATCATATCCACGTTTCCGACGAAAACGCGCCATAACATCCATACCTGTGTACGGCAACATATGACCAACATGCAACCCCGAACCACTTGGGAACGGAAATTCAATCAAGTTATAATATTTAGGTTTTGCCCCATCATTTTTTGGCACAAACGCACGCACGTCTGCCCACTTCTTCTGCCATTTAGATTCACGTTCGTGAATTTTTGTCATATCGTCTGCCATGTCTTAGTCCTATTTTTGCTATAAACCAAGTGAAATTTTATACACAAACCCCCATAAATTCAAGGGTTTTAATCATTATTTTCAAAACACGCTAAAAATTCAGTGTTGCCGCTGCCACCCTGGATAGGGGATTTAGTCACCCCACACAATCGAAAACCAGATTTTTCAAACGCCGCAACAACACGCACAATTGATTCTTCGTGCAGCTGTGACGATTTTATAATCCCATTATATTTTGCCGCCACATCACGCGGAACCTCAAACTGTGGCTTAATCAAAGCAACCACAAACTTTGGCAACCAACGGCGCAGGGAATCTACTATATTCGTCAGCGATATAAACGACACATCAATAACTATTAAATCAACGGTCTCGGACGGGACAACGTCGCGAATATCTGTCTGTTCCATTGAAATCACACGTGAATCGCAACGCAGTTCATCTGCCAGCTGATTTGTACCAACATCAACCGCATATACACGCTTTGCACCACGCTTTAATAATACATCTGTAAACCCACCAGTACTGGCCCCAACATCCAAACAAAACATCCCATCTGGGTTAATACCAAAATGCTCCAACGCATGTTCCAGCTTCAAGCTGCCACGACCAACAGAATAGGGCAAATCACCCCCAACAATAACATCCGTATCTGCCACCGCCTGGCTTGGCTTTTTTGCCGGCATTCCATTAACCGTCACCAGCCCCGCATCAATAGCCGCCACCGCACGTGCGCGCGTCGGATAAAATTTACGATGAACCAGTGCCAAATCTAATCTCATACCACGCACTATACCGCGGTTTTTCAGCAAAATCAACTTGACTGTATTCTTTTGCAGAATATACTGAAAGACCCAAAAGAATAAAAAACATGAATAAAATTAAAAAATGCGACGGCTGCAATAAACACTGCGAATTTGGTGCAAAACTAATAACAAACAGTTACATACTGGACATGCAAAAGCAATACTATACCCCAACAATCAATGGCGATATCATCACAGCCTATGTTGAAAACGGAAAACAAAAAAGCATCGATTTATGCGAAACATCCGCTGCAGCAATCGAAGTCGCCCAACAAGTCTCTCGCTTTTGTAGTTACCATATGCAAAACGCGAAATAGGGGACACAAAACAAAAATCACCATCAGTATTTGACGGTATTTTCTCGCCTTTCGCATTTGACTTTTTATTTATTTTGTCTATATTGTAACTAACAATAACCACAAAGGACAAAACTATGTCAAAAACATACAAATTAATCCCACCAAAACACATCAGCGAAAAAATGCTGGCAGAATATAACATTGCCACATTAGACGAAGCCCAGGTTGACAATTTACAATTCACTTCTACAATCAACCCATATATCAGACACTTATACAGTGGCCCAATCATACCCAATAAGGTTGGAGATACTATTAAAATTGACGGCATGTGCAACCCAAGTGGACGTATGTGCAAAGAATGCACATCTAACACACAAAACACACCCGCTGACAAAGCACAACACTGTCTGCGACAACTAGCCGACGGAAAATGCGAAGACCCATACGTACAACACATACTGGGAGAAACATTATTTCCATCAAAAAAATACCATAAAAAACCCGCCAGCAGACGTCACAAAAGCATTCTGGAATTAATCAAAGACTCACAACACTATGAACTGGACCCTGATGTAAAATTAACACCAGACATGAATTTGAAAAACGATCTAAATTTTGACTCGCTTGACATAGTAGAAATCTTTATATATATCGAAGACTACTACAACATACATGGTATCCGTTTCCAGGTAAACGAAGAGACAATCGAAGAACCACAAACAGTCGGCGACATAATTCAGATTGTTAATGAAGCAATATCAAAACAACGATAAAGAATAAAGACAGAATTACAATACAACAAAAACACACCGCCCATCCGGGCGGTGTGTTTTTAATGCGAATTAATCTTACCACAATGCTGAATGATATGTATCCTAAGTTTGTTTAGCGCATCACCTGCGGTTTCTGCTGAAACGCCTTTGCTGCCGACATACATACAATCCACCGGAACAGCGCCAAATCTGCAATATTCACCACCAATAGATGCATAAAAAGAATTGTCGTTTGCACGCACCCAATTCAAAACACACTTTTTTGAATCTGGCAAATCACACAACGCACATTTCACAGAACCATACACTGGCATAAATCCTGTTTTATAATGATCACATGTCTTAACGGCCCTGCGCGCAAGGCTCAGCGCATCCGCCGCATTTTTGGCAAACGCTGTTTGATATTTACCATCTGCATCAATCCAGGTCGTTAATCGGTGCATATTTACCGTGGGATAAAATAGACCATTATCCTGTTCTTCATATCCCAACGCACAACGACACGCACACCCATCACAGGTACGAATATTTAACTTATAATATTGCGAAAACATGTATTCATCCTTTGCTACTAGTGGTCAATTTAGCATGTTTTGAAATAATATCAACTATAATAACCCACCCCAGGCAAAAAATTGACATTTTCACCGCCCCAACGGGCGTTTTTTGCTCGCAAACCCGCAGAAATCCGCCACTTTTTGCATTTTTTAAGCTCAGAGCAGGGCAAAAAGCACCAATTTTAACACTTTTGGACAATCTACCTAATAAATAGCAACCCCAAAAAGACCTTTTCACCACCAGAAAACCATCCAATTATTTGCTACAAAAAAAACACTAAAAAACACCTCAAAATTCCCAAAACACAAAAATCGCTTAATTTTATATATAAATCTATAATCAAAAAGATATTTTAATTAGTTAATAATTTATTTTAATTTATTCAACAAAAACAAAACACAGCAAAACAGACAATCGATTTTCAGCGACCACAGCATACAAACATACACTTCAAATTAATCAGCTTCATCAGAAAACAAAGAAGCAAACAAAACCAAAAGCACAACATGAAATCACAGAAGACCAGCAAAACATTACAACACATACAAATATACGATGACGACAGCCACAGAGCTCAACACCAACACAAAAAAACACTACACTTCAAAAACAATCATTAGCAGCATTTATTATAAATAATCTTATTCAACACAAAAGCACCAACACAGCCTAGAAATAACTATCTGAATTTACTAAATTTACTACAACAAACTATACATAATATAAATTATACGCCTTTTATACAACCCACTTCTCGATCGTATTTTATGCACTGCTTTATTCAGATAATAGCATTTTAAAACACAAAAAATTTTAACCCCACCACACAAAACACCAATCAAATTAAATGATACACCAGACCATTCCACACACAAATATCAAATTTGATACAGATAATACACAATCACAAACAATAAATCCCCACCCTTATTTTATATATTACACATACCTCTACACTTATCGCACATCACAGCCCCCACCCCACAAACTATACATAATTCGCCAACAAAAAAAATAATTTAAAGCAAAAAAAGCGGGACATTACTGCCCCGCTCAACTCCTAAACATTTTTATCACAAATTACTTCTTAGTCTTTGTAATTTTTTTAATTTTATTAATTTTGCTTTTTGCTATATTTGCAATATTTTTAATACTTTTTTCCAACTCACTATCATCTGCAGCCGTATTTTCAACAGGTTCAACAACAGAACAACAAAACGGACATTTAGTCGCCGCATTATTAATCGTAGACTTGCAATACGGACATGGATGAGTCGTTACTGGCGCCTTAGCACGCGCCTTGTTTACAGTACGAACAAACAAAAATATTGCAAACATCGTAATCAAGAAACTAACAATAGAATTCAGGAACAACCCCAAATTCAACGTAGTTGCACCAGCAGCCTGGGCTGCAGCAATTGTTTCATAATGAACCCCTGCTTCGCCACCCCCCAAAACAAAGAACCACTGTGAAAAATCAACGCCCCCAACCAACAATCCAATTGGCGGCATTAAAACATCTTTTACCAAGGAATTCACAACACTGGTCATAACACTACCAACAATGATACCGACCGCCATATCAATTGCATTACCACGATGAATAAAAGTTCCAAATTCTTTAGCTATTTTTTTGATTGCCATTTTCTTTCCCTTTGTTTATGTGTTTTTTTATTGCGTCAACCACCTTGTTCAGCGTTTTGCGCAAACTTTCATCATGAGTCTCAACTGTAATATCTGCCATCGCATAAGTTCGATAACGTTCATCAATCAGTTGCCCCAAAATCTTACGACTATCTGCATTTAACAATTGCGGGCGCGTATCACGAGTTTTTGTTCTTTTAACAAGCAGTTCTAAATCGGCCTTCAACCAAATTGTCAACGAACGACGAAGCAAAATATCGCGAACCGCAGGTGTTATAAAAGCCCCCTCCCCAGTAGACAAAACCTTAACCACAGGCGACGTATCTAATATACGCTCAATAACCCTTTGTTCAACACGACGAAATTCTGTTTCTCCATACAAAGAAAAAATATCAACCACACTACAACCTGCAGCAGCCTCAATTTCTTTATCAGAATCCACAAAAGCAACGCCCAACCGACGCGCTAATGCACGCCCAACACTGGTCTTTCCCGCCCCCATCAACCCAACCATTACGATTGGTCTATCAAGATTTTTTCCTATTTCTTTATCCATAACGCCTCTATTTTATCAAAAAAAGTCCAACAAACAATAAAAAATCTTTTTTATGTTTTATATACATCAAAATTGTGGTATAATTCCTACGCAAACACAACAGAGAGAATTCACAATGAACAAAAAACACTTTTTAACATCAAGCCTGCTATTCATAATCATGTTTGGCGGCTTATCTACAGCAAATGCAAACCATATATATGCGAACAACCTGTCAATTAACAAGATTACAGGCATTCAAGATTCTATTGTCAGAACCGCCATGCATAATTTTGGCCGTACGCCTACGGCAGTACTGAACCAACAACAACGCATAATGTCACAACAAACATCTACAGAAACATCCACATCCGACATGTACGGCCACACACCCATCTATGGCAGTGCGCCAATATATGGCGAATACGAAGCACATGAATTCGCAGGACGCAGCGGTGGTGAATCTGAGCTTAACGACATAAAATCACTACAGCTTGGCTATTCTCACTATGACACCAAGCTAAACTTTGATAATTTTGAACGTACATCATCTGATTACGATCTGATAATGCTGGGGCTTACCGATGGTAACACACAGCTTATGAACAAAAACGTCGCATGGGCTATATACGCAGGCGCAATCGACGGCACAACAACAACCAGCACATTTAATATTGATGAAATTGGTGGATACGCTGGATTATACGGCCGCTTTGACATGAACAATTTCGGATTAGCTGTATCAATCAATGGTGGTGCGATACAGAATGACGTGACTCATCAATCTGGCACATACTCTTACACAAACATGTGGACAACAGCTGGCGTAAACACAACATACAACATCAACTTGGACAATACATTTGTATTGCAGCCAGGAATATATTTGGGGTACACATGGATAAAATCAGAAGATTACTATTCTAAATCTGGCTCACACATAAGCAACAGCGACGCCAATGTATTTGAAGTATCTCCAAGTCTGCATGCAATAAAACACATTGACAACAACTGGTACGGAACAGCACATATCAGATACGCAAAATTTTCAACCAACAACAATGAAATTATCGTCGACGGAACACGTTTTGACGAGCTGATTGGCAATAATTTTGTAGAATACGGACTGACATTAGAAAAATCTGTTGAACGTCTTTCATTCTCTGGCACAATCTTGCGTCGCGACCTGGGCCAGGACGGTTGGGGCGGAAATATTAATATAAAATACATATTTTAAAGAACAAAAAAATCCTGCAATTGCAGGATTTTTTTGACACTTTTAAAGCGTTTTACATACCTTACACGAACACAAAGTTTTATATAAACACCCTAGTTCATATTAGCCAATTGTTCCAATTGATCTGCCGCAATCAAAGCATCAATCATTTCATCTAAACCAACACCCCCAGCCAACATATCATCCAATTTATATAATGTTAACTTAATGCGATGATCTGTCACACGCTGTTCTGGAAAATTATAAGTACGTATCTTTTCACTGCGGTCACCAGAACCGACCATTGACTTACGGGACGCATTACTGGCCGACTCTTGTTCCATACGTTGTTTTTCATATAGTTTTGAACGCAACACAGACATTGCAGAAATCTTGTTTTGCAATTGGCTGCGCTCGTTCTGGCACGTCACAACAATCCCCGTTGGAAAGTGTGTAATACGTATTGCACTATCGGTTTTATTAACATGTTGTCCACCCGCACCCGACGCACGAAATATATCAATACGAATATCTTTTTCTTCAATAACAACATCAATATCTTTGGCTTCTGGCATAACAGCAACAGACGCCGCACTGGTATGAATACGTCCCCCAGCTTCGGTTTCTGGGACACGTTGCACACGATGGATTCCAGATTCAAATTTCATACGACCATACGCCCCAGCACCATCAATTTTAAACACAATTTCTTTATAGCCACACAAAGAAGTTGCATTTTCTTCAATTACTTCAACTTTCCAACCATGACGTAAGGCATAAGATTTATATTGGTTATATAAATCCCCTGCAAATAAAGCCGACTCTTCACCACCGACCCCCGCACGAATTTCCATGATAACACTATTATCATCAGCATCATCACGCGGCAACAGCGCAATTTGCAAATCCTTTTCAATATCTGGCAATTTATGATTCAATTCATGCAACTGTTCATTTGCAATTTCTCGCAATTCTGGGTCATTTAACATTTCCTGCGCATCTTGAATACCCGCAACAATCTGAAAATACTGACTAATCAACGGCAAAATTTCATTTAAACGCGAATACTCCTTGGACATCTTAGTCAATTCATCACCTGAAACCGCCCCAGAATTCATCTGAGATTCAATATCTGCAGCACGTTTTTGAATATCGCGTAATTTTTGCTCTATAATCATTTTTATTATGCCTCCAAAACTAATTTTACTGCATCGACAACAGACACAACATCTTGATTACCTGTCAGCATGTTTTTTAATGCAACAACTTGATTTTCTTTCTCTGTTTCGCCAATTATTACACTGAATTTAGCCTTTATTTTGTCAGCATATTCTATTTGGTTTTTAAACTTTTTATCCACATCCAAATAGGCAATAGACGCCAAACCCGCATCTCTAAATGCATTTAAAACCGACACAGAATACGACAAGTTTTCAGTTCCCATGCACAGCACAGCAACATCTACAGATGATTCAAATTGCGTTAAATCAATCGCCCCAGATTCCATCAACGCAACAAATATACGTGAAAAACCAATTGCTGCGCCAACACCAATAATCTTTGTTTTACTAAATTTTCCAGCCAAATCAGCATATCGTCCACCCCCTGCGGCAGTACCTAATTCTGGATGATTTAACAACTTAAATTCAAATACTAACCCTGTATAATACGCCAACCCACGTGTAATAGAAAGATCAATCTCTGCATTTTTTACACCGAACAAATCTAAGGTTTTCATAAATTCGTTCAGCTCTTTGATAGCTGCATCCAACTTATCAGACTTGTTCAAAAATCCGCAATAACCATTTGTAAAAACTAATTTAATCTGATTTTCTTTATCTGCATCATTCAGTGTATCACACAAGCCTTCTTCAAAGTCGGCCTCACCCATTTTATCTTTTTTATCGATCAAAACGAACACATCCTTTTTTTGGTTGTCTGACATTTCTAGATAATCAAACAAAGCATCCCAAAAAGGTCTTGAACCAACACGAACCACGTTTTCACCAATAAATTCGGACACAGAATCTAGTGTACGCTGAATCACAGAAATAATTTCAGCATCATAATTCGTAGATAACGAATTTACCCCCATTATATCCATATCCATCTGATAAAATTCACGATAACGACCACGCTGTGCACGTTCACCACGATAACGTTTTGAAAACTGACTGGCACGAAATGGAAAAACCAAATCGTTCAAATGCCCTGCTACATAACGCGACAGCCCAACCGTCCCATCATAGCGCAACCCCATCTTAGTATCACCTTTTTGAAACAAAAACATCTGTGTTTCAATTTCATCCCAATTATCTTTATCTGTCAGAACTTCTGCTCGCTCAATCGCTGGCAGGTCCAACATATTAAATCCAGATTTTTTTAAGACATTCAACATACGTGCCGCACAAAAATCAAAACACCGTTGTTGTGCTGGCAACAATTCTATAAATCCCGACAAAGGTTTCGTTGGCTTTAAATCCATTTTTTTCATCCCTATTTTGTTTAATGAAAACTGTATGCACATCGGCATAGATTATATCACAAAAAAACACAATACGCTAATACTCGCCCACATGGGCGTGATGAAAAACAATAAAAAACAAAGTTTTTTCTAACATTTGTTTTTAATATTAGGACAAATTTTATTTTTTTCAAGCAAAAACCTATTAAAACAACATTTAAACAATCACCATTGTACGTTTTCTTAACTTAAAAATATCGATGCAGTTGCCCACCATTTTGAGCCAACCAACGTTTTGCACGTTCAACACCAAAACCGTACAATTCTCGTACTGTTGCCCAAAACTCAGGCGAATGATCCATATGTTTTATATGCGCCAGCTCATGCATAACTACATAACGCATAACATCCAACGGAGCAAACGCTAAACGCCAAGAAAAAGAAACTGTTCCTGTTGTTGAACAACTACCCCAACGACTTGTTGTATCACGCAAAGCTATGCGCTTTGGCCAAAAATCACGTGGTAACTGTCGAACAAAATCCTTTACTCGTTTTAAAAACTCAGATTTTATAAAATCCCGCACACGTCGTTCAAACATATCCAAACTTCCCCCAACGAACAAAGTATATGTCCCATCATTTTTCAAAACGACATGATTAGATCGTCGCATTGCATCATGCAACAACAAAAACCGAATATCAAAAATCAAAATTTCATCACCTGGACACAAACTACATTTTTGTGGACTTTTAGCATATATACCTTCAACCCATCTGCGCTTAGATTCTAAGAAACGCAAAACAGCAGTATTGGAAACGATCCATGGACGTGACATATGAATTTCACGCGACGGACATGTTTTAGGACGTAACGTAATATTTCGCACACCGCGACGCACCTGAATTATAACAGGAACATGTTCACCATTTGATAAAACGAAATCAAAATCAGACATATTCTACTTAATTTTATCTTTTAATTCCCGTGCTATTTTATCTGCATCAAAACCATACTTTTTATATACATCTGCCCCAAAGCCCGAAACACCAAATTCATCAACCCCGATTACGGCATCTGCAAACTCAAACCACGAAGCCGATGCACCAGCCTCTATAGCAACAACAAAACCACGCAAAACTTCATTTTGATATTCGACACACTGACGTCTAAAATGCCCAACAGATGGCATAGAAACAACCTGAACGCCTGCCCCCAGTTTTTTAGCAACGTCAACCGCCAAGGGAACCTCTGCCCCTGTTGCAATAATTGTTGCGCGAACACGCGCAGTATTCGCAGACACAACAATATATGCACCACGACAAATCTGAGCATCATCTGGCGTCGCAACTTGTTCAAATTTTTGACGCGACAACACGATTGAAGACGGGCTATTATTATCACGTAACGCCATTTGCCAACACACAGCCACTTCTGCAGCATTACATGGTCTAAACACATTCATATTTGGTATTAAGCGCAAACTAGCCAACTGTTCAACAGGTTGATGCGTCGGTCCATCTTCTCCAACCGCGATACTATCATGTGTCAAAACATAAATTGCTGGCAACTTAGACAACGCAGCCAACCGCATTGCAGGCCGCATATAATCACTAAACACCAAAAAAGTCGAACCATACGCCCGCAACCCAACCGACACAACCCCATTCATAATCGCAGCCATTGCATGCTCTCGCACACCATAGTTGATATAATTTCCGTCAAACACCCCAGGAACAACATCAACAGAACTTTTTACATGTGCATTAGTACTGCCCCCCAAATCGGCACTGCCCCCAAACAATGGAAAGCCAGCTCTTAAAATTTCATCTACGTACATCCCAGACAATTCACGCGTTGAAATCTCACCCACAACACGTGGCGCTTTTACATCAGATATATCCATAGACGGATTAATCATCAACACATCTACACGGCGACGTGCGACATCCGCCCACAGCATTTCTCCAATGGCAGAAATATTCTCTTCAATCAATTTAGAAATTTCCGCATCATCCAATGCGAACCCATGCGCACGATTAGACCCCGCCAACGACGAACCTGCACCTATTTTTGTTTTACAACGAACAAAAGTTGGTTTTTCCGACTTTTGCGCAGCGGACAAAACCCGATTAATTTTCACAAAATCATCACCAGGCACAGACACAACATCCCAACCAGCTGCCAGCATCCGTCCACAAACATCGACATCCGTCTGTGCAACACCATCTATTGAAACCCCGTTGTCATCCCACAACAATATCAAGTTGTTTAACCCATAGCGTCCTGCAAATGCAATTGCTTCATTTGCGACCCCTTCCATCAGATCACCATCAGAACACAGACAATACACACGGCCATCTGATTTTCGCAACTTCTCCGCCAAGGCAACACCAACAGAATTTCCGATTCCCTGCCCCAGCGGCCCTGTTGTCGCATCAACCCCATCAATACCAAATTCTGGATGCCCTGGCAAACCACCAATTTTCCTAAATGTTTTTAGCGATGGAATTTCATACCCACACAAATTCAAAACTGAATACAGCAATGCAGAACCATGTCCTGCTGACAAAATAAATTTATCACGTCCAAATCGTAAATAGTTTGCATAAATCGCAGTCACAATATCTGCAGCACCTAAAACGATCCCAACATGTCCATTTTTTGCACATTTTAATGCATGCAATGCCCACGCACGAACTGCACGCGACATTTCTTTTAAATCTTTGGAATTATAGCTCATGTGTGATATTATATCATAAAGAGGACTGATATAAAAATGCTAAAAATTTGGACAGACGGCAGTTGTTTAGGCAATCCTGGTCCTGGCGGATGGGGTTTTGTTGCAACTGATGGCACACATATTGCGGAACGCAGTGGCGGCGAAAAAAACACTACAAACAATCGGATGGAATTGATGGCAGTTATATGCGCACTGACGGCTGCGCATCGACATAATGAACTGGAAATACATACCGACAGTCAATATGTAAAGAACGGAATGTTATCCTGGATGAAAAATTGGAAGAAAAATAATTGGCGTACTGCAAATAAAAAACCTGTAAAAAACCAAGACCTGTGGATGAAGCTGGACGAATTAGCGTCGTCAAAAAAAATACATTGGTTTTGGGTGCGCGGTCATAACGGCGATGAAATGAACGAACGTGTTGACACCCTGGCACGCAGCGCCGCCGAAAGCCTAAAATAACCCCATTTTGTTTTTTTACTATGGTTTAAACACACAAAAACACCAAGAAACAAGAAAGAGCTAATTAAGAAATACGATAACCACATTGCCCCAAACACAGAACAGAATTGACAGCCTGCAAGCCACCCCAAGGTTATACCAAGGGGATCTTTTTTTTACCCACGAAAACCAAGTGCAACAATAAACATTTCTACACTATCCTTGCGAGACGATGGAGGCTTAATATGATGGACCGATTCAAATTTTTCTTTTATCTGCTTTAACAATTCATTTGTTGTCCCACCTGTAAAAGACTTACAAACAAATGTACCACCTGGTTTCAATGCACGCAGTGCAAAATCAAACGCATATTCCAACAACACCATCTGCCGAATATGATCGGTCTTTTTATGTCCAACCGTATTCGGTGCCATATCAGAAACAATAACATCTGCGGTACCATTACCAACTTCACCAGATTGCAATTCCAGTTTTTCTTCCAACCAGCGCAATGCTGCATCAGACGTAAAATCCCCCTGATAAGTTTCAACACCAACAATTGGCGCTATTTCCAGTAAGTCCATCGCAAAAACACGTGATTTTGAATAAGTACGTGCAATATATTGCGACCACGACCCAGGTGCAGCCCCCAAATCCACAACAACTTGACCATTGCGCAAAAACTTGAATTTTTCGTTCATTTCTATCAATTTATATGCCGCACGCGCACGATAACCATCTTTCTGCGCACGCGCAACATACGGATCAGCTGCCTGACGCTGAAGCCAAGCAACTGACGACTTTTTTGCTGCAATTTTTTTATTTGTTATTTTCATTAATGTTGTTTTATCTTTTTCTTTTTTTCGCTACAGAACTTCACTGCGTTCTCATACGCTTGGGCACGCGTCACCAAACACATCTTTTCTTCATCATCAGAAAACAAGTATTTACGCTTTCCGTGATGTTTATATGTAACGGTAACTTCATATCCCAATAAAACATGCCCCTTGTCACGATAGTCGCAATAAATCTCCACAGGTCCAGAAACCGCCACGGGTGTCCAATCAAACCATTTTTTTACGTTACTAAAAATACCACTAAAATCCATATTAGTTTACCCCCTGTGGTTTTGGACCAGGCTGTTGTTGCATTTTTGCCATAACAGCTTCCATACCACCCATACGTTGAATCATAGCCATCTGCTGCTTCATTTTTGTGTATTGTTTAATCATGTGCTCAACATCACGCACTGTACATTTTGCAGTTTCAGCAATTCGACTTTTAGCGTTTGCAAAGATTTTTTCTGGTTCTGCACGCTCTGCGGCTGTCATCGCTTCCAGTATACGAATTTGCGCATCAACGCTGCCGTCCTTAATTTTTTCTTTCATCGCTGCAACCGCACCAGACATACCAGGAACCATTTTTAACAATCCGCTAAAGTTACTCATCTTTTTAATCTGCTTTAATTGAGCCAACATATCATTCATATCAAACTGACCAGACATCATACGCTGTGCAGTTTCTTTCATACCTGCTGGCATCTTTTCAACAGCCGCTGCTTCATTATTATTCAAAACATCATTTTCTTGTTTTTTCTTTTTACCAAAACCAAACATTTCTACTCCTTTTCTGTTAATTCTATTGTCTTTCTATCTATTTGTCCAGATACTTCTTCAAATATTTTCCAGTTTGTGATTCCGTAACATTTACAATATCTTCTGGCGTTCCAACTGCAATAACCTTACCACCATTTGCACCACCAGTTGGCCCCAGATCTATAATCCAATCTGCTGTTTTAATCACTTCCAAGTTATGTTCAATAACGATGACTGTATTCCCCTGCTCAACCAATTCATGCAATACAGACAGCAGCATCTTAATATCTTCAAAATGCAATCCTGTTGTTGGCTCATCCAATATATATATCGTCTGACCAGTACTGCGGGCAGCTAATTCTTTAGACAACTTTATACGTTGTGCTTCACCCCCAGATAAATCTAGCGAACTTTGTCCCAATTTTATATAATCTAAACCAACACGTTTTAACAACTCTAATTTTCTAGCTATTTTTGGCACATTAACAAAAAATCTGTACGCTTCTTCGACAGTCATATTCAGAACATCTGCTATTGACTTCCCTTTATACTTAACAGCTAATGTTTCTTCGTTATAACGTGTACCATGACAACAATCGCATTCAACATAAACATCCGCCAAGAAATTCATTTCTATTTTTATTTGTCCATCCCCCTGACAGGCTTCGCAACGTCCACCTTTTACATTAAAAGAAAAGCGTCCAGACGAATACCCACGTGCTTTAGCCTCTGGTAAATCAGCAAAGAAATCTCTAATATCACTAAACACCCCTGTATACGTTGCTGGATTACTGCGTGGTGTACGTCCAATTGGCGACTGATCAATATCAACCACCTTGTCTACATTTTCCATTCCACGAATAATATCATGTTCACCAATTTCTAGCTTTGAATTATATAACGCACGCATCAAAGCAGGATATAAAGTATTCAACAACAATGTCGACTTGCCAGACCCAGACACCCCTGTCAATGCAACAAATTTTCCCAACGGGAATTCAACATCAATGTTCTTTAAATTATTACCACGTGCTCCAAAAACAGATATAGATTTACCTTGCCCCATACGACGTTTTTTTGGCACAGGAATCTTGCGCTTACCTGACAGATATTGTCCTGTCAATGAATCTTTATTCTTAATAACCTGCGCTGGTGTACCCTGCGCAACAACATTACCACCATTAATACCTGCGCCACGTCCAATATCAACCAAATAGTCTGCTGCCCGCATAGCATCTTCATCATGTTCAACAACGATAACAGTATTATCCTTGTCTCGTAACATTTTTAAAGTTTCTAATAATTTATCATTATCAGCCTGATGCAACCCAATAGAAGGTTCATCTAAAACATACAAAACACCTGATAAACCGCTGCCAATTTGCGAAGCTAAACGAATACGCTGTGCTTCACCCCCCGATAGGGTTCCTGCCATACGGGATAAGGTCAAATATCCCAAACCAACATTTTTCAGAAAATACAACCTGTCTGTAATTTCCCGCAAAACAATCCGTGCTATATCATTATCCTTTTGCGACAAACGGTTCGGCAAATCTATAAACCAATCCAAACAATCGTCAACTGACAAATCACAAACATCCATGATATCTGCACCATTTATTTTTACACACAGCGCATGAATATTCAAACGCTTGCCATGACAAACTGGGCATGGTTTTTCAGACTGATATTTTGCCAACTCATTACGCATTGCTTCTGAATCAGATTCACGCCATCTGCGTTCCAAATTAGGAATAACACCTTCGAACGGCTTTTCATATACAAAACCATTCCAATTAATTTTTATTGGTTCTTCACCGCTACCATATAAAATTAAATCCTTTTGTGACGGCGTCAATGTATGCCACGGTTTTCCAAGTGGAATTTTAAAAGTTTTCTGCAACGCTTCAAACAGATGACTATATTGACTTAACATTCCGCCACGTGACCATGGTGCGATAGCGCCTCCTAAAATCGATTTTGACGGATCAGGAACAACCAAATCTGGCGACATTTTTAATTGCACACCTAAGCCATCACAATTCTGACACGCCCCCATTGGTGCATTAAATGAAAACAATCTTGGTTCTATTTTTGGAACAGTAAATCCACTAACAGGACAAGCATAAGTTTGGGAATATAAAATATCCTCATTGGTATCCAATCTACGCACTAAAACAGATCCTGGCACCAAGCGCAAAGCCCCCTCAAAAGAAGAATACATACGCGAACGAAAATCCTCAACATCAACATTATCAACTGGCATCTGCAGCCGATCAACAATTACAAAAATATTATGCTTTTTATTTTTATCCAGCCCTCCAACCGACGACAAATCAACTAATTCATCATCAATTATTGCACGTTGATATCCTTGCTTAACCAAGAAAGCAATTTCTTTTTTATATTCCCCCTTACGTTCACGCACTAAAGGCGCCATAATAAATATTTTTGTGCCCCCAGGAATTTTCATTGTCCAATCAACCATTTCTGCAACAGACTGTGACTTAATTGGCTTCCCTGTAACTGGCGAATGAGGCACACCGATTCGTGCCCACAGCAATCGCAAATAATCATAAACTTCTGTTACTGTCCCAACAGTTGAACGTGGATTTTTAGATGTTGTCTTTTGTTCTATTGAAATAGCTGGTGACAAGCCCTCAATCAAATCAACATCTGGTTTTTTTTGCATATCTAAAAATTGGCGTGCATAAGAAGACAAAGATTCAACATACCTACGTTGACCTTCAGCATATATTGTATTGAATGCCAGCGATGACTTTCCAGACCCAGACACACCAGTCAAGACCACCAATTTATTTTTTGGTATGTCCAAATCAATATTCTTAAGATTATTTTCACGTGCACCGCGAATTTTTATTACACTTACCATGATAAACCTAAATATAGTTTAAATAAAAAACATTTCAATGCAAAGGGGCGGAAAATCCTTCGCCCCTTTGTTTTTTATTTTTTATTACCCAACAAGCTATCCGGGCTCAACAATATTCCTGACTTTCGCTCACCATCTTTACCGACATCTGGTATCAGTTTACCATTCACCCAAACATCGACCCCACCAGCATTGCCAAAAGTAGCCTTGTATTTTTCACCAACAGGCACATAATAAACATCTCCTTCGACTAATACACGGCTAAATACCGTATTTCCACGTCCATCTTCAACTTTAACCCACGATTCTTGTGCAGCCTGTAATATTACATTTGATTTTTCGCGATTTTCCGTCCCAAAACGTTCACGAACACTTATCTTGTATTCTGGATCATTTGTCTGTACATTGTCTGTAACAACAGCCTTATCAGCTACTATTTCTTGTGTTGTTCCCACACCCCCAAACGTCACAGCCAAAACAATTCCCAATATCACAACCGCCAACGCACCAGCAAACCAAATCCAATGCTGATAAACAAACTGATAGATTCTGACAAACATCACCTTAGCAGGATTTTCAACCTTTATACTAGGGCGCGCACATGTTGGCCCTTCTTCATCTGCCACATCACCCGATGCAGAACAAGCACCTGGGACCAACCCCATTTCCTGTTTTATTTTTTCTACAATCTCATCAGGATTCAACCCCAATTCCATTGCATAATTTCGTGCAAACCCCAAAATATACACTGTTTCTGGAATGAATGTATAGTTCCCTTCTTCCAAGGCCGCCAAAAATTCCTCACGGATACACAATTGTTTTGCGACTGTCGATATTTCGCGCTTTCTACGCCCAGTAGTACGAGCATTACGCAACATTTCACCAGCTGTCAATTCGACATGCGTTTCTACAACTTCTTTGTTTTCCATATTTTCATCCATGATATTTATCCCATTTATAAATTGTTTCGCCTAAATCATACCCCAAAAATCACGAATTGCAACCCTTAAGACATCTGCATCCGATATTTGATTAACCCTAATTCTAAAATCCGATGAATTTGACATTCCTGCACTATACCACGCGGCGTGTTTTCTGAACATTGGTATAGCAGCTTTTTCACCATAATACTCAATAACATAATCCAAGTGCCGTAATACAATTTCACCGACATTTTTCTTTATATTAGCACCTACAATTTCTGCCAACGCCCATGGTTGTCCCAACAGACCACGTCCAATCATTGCGCCTGCATACCCCAAACCAGACATTTCTCTTAGATCCTCAGCTGTCTTAATGTCGCCATTTGCAATAATTGGTATTGGACAGTTTGACACATCTGGATGCAAAGCAGTTCCTAAATATAATTGCGCCCTTGTACGACCATGCAATACAGCAAATCTGACCCCATTATCTGCCGCTATATTTATCAACTCATTCCAATTGCAGTGCTGATCATCCCACCCCAACCGAGTTTTAATCGACACAGGAATTTGTACTGCCTTGACAACGGCCCCCATAATGTTGCCTGCCAGTCTATGGTCACGCATCAAATACGCCCCTGCACCTGCACGTGTTGCAACCTTAGGCACAGGACACCCCATGTTAATATCTATCCATCTTGCGCCAGCATCCTGCAAAATACGTGCCGCATCCGCCATAAGATTAACATCTGCACCAAAAATCTGTGCACCAACAGCTCCTTCATCTGCATAGTTATCGAAATTACGCAAACAGTTTTTGTGAGCACCAACAATTGAATGACACGAAATCATTTCCGTCACCATTGGCGCATCTGGCGAAAACTCGCGCACGATTCGACGAAATGGCCGATCTGTAATTCCAGCCAATGGCGCAGCAAAAATTTGATTATTAGTAAACATTTGTGATATAATGCCACCGATGAAGAAAAAAATCAAAAATTTATTTAGTTTTATTGGTCGCGCCTGGTCAGGTGGCATTCGTGGTAAATTTGGTGTCTTAGCATGTTTATTTGCCTTATTTATGTTTTTGCGGATATTTTGGGGCGATGTAAACGTCCAAGGATTTGTTCTAAACATATGGCGTCTTAATAAAGAACAAGCAACCTTAGATGCAGAACGTGCGAAACTTGACACACTTAAACGTCATATTGAGCTTTTAGAATCATACAGTCCAGATTACGTATCCGAAATTGGTTTAAAATATCTAAATATTGGCGACAGCAAATACAAGATTTTAAAAATATAGGACCGCCAAACATCGGTCCTATATTTTTAATTCAAAAACAATATTGACGCATTCAAATATGTTGCGAACAGCATCCATATAATGTATGGCCACACCAGATAAGACGCAAAACGACTAATAAATTTAAATTCACGAGCCATCCAAACCGCAATAACAATCAAACCAATTAGCACAACCAATGCAGCGCCAACCATATGCAATCCAAAATACAAATAAGTCCAAGCAAAATTCAATATCATTTGCATAGCAAATAAAATATATGCACGTGCCTTACTAACACGAGCTTTTTCATTGCTTACAATCAAATATAATGCCCACCCCAACAATGCATACAAAATTGTCCAGGCAACCCCGAACACCCAGCCATCTGGTGTTAAAACAGACTTATTCAATGCATTGTACCAGGCATCTGAGGCATTATGCGGTGTAAAGATCACCCCAAAAATTCCAGGAATAAAAGATATGAACATAGCTATAATAAATTGAAAAAACTTTTTCATTTTTTCTCCTTTGTTTACAGTTCTCAGTGTAACAAAAAATCATACAATTTGTCATTCGGAAGAAAATCACAACCCCCTTGACAAACAATGTACCGATTTGCTACCAATCGCATATCAAAAGGAGTATTTTTATGGAAAAAGAAGACTTTTTTTTAAGTGTCGTCAAACAAAATCCATCCGTTTACCAGTATGTATGTTTTACCCCTGGCACCCCATACATCAGTGCATTTGATACAAACGGCAAACGCATAGCCAAACATGTAACATTCGATGACCAAATGCGTGCCGCCCAGCTTTCTATAAAAACCAACCAGCCAACTTTGGCATACAATAATGGCGTGTATTGTTGGGCCGACAACAACCATGTTTATTTATTTGTCGAACCAGATTTAGCACGTGCCCTGTGGCCAAATCGCGAACCATTAAAGAATGAATATGTCCCAATGGCAAACGGCGAAACATTATTAACATTTCCATCATTGGCACACATGCGAAACACATCGTACCGTCATCAAAAAGCAAAAATTGCGGATACAATACGTCTGAACACTCAACATTCACTCTAATAAAAAGAACCGCCCAAATAGGCGGTTTAAAATTCTGGCGCGCCCGGCAGGATTCGAACCTGCGACCTGCGGATTAGAAATCCGATGCTCTATCCAGCTGAGCTACGGGCGCACGACGCATATTCTATATTAAAATTATCAGAAATTCAAGCACAGACATAAAAAAAACGCCCAAACGGGCGTTTTTAAACATCTACTTCATTCTTCAAATGACGCAATTCTACAAACATATAAACATCTGCTGCCGCATAAACCAGCATCGTTACCGCCAACCAGTATACAATCGCAACTGCGCCCGCCATCGGCCAAAATAACAAAGACACCGCCAACACACACAGCCCCAGCGCAACAACTAAATCAAACATCCAATGACCAAATCTTGCACGCGCCATGTTTATAGCAAAGACCAAAGCTTGTATTGCCTTGAATAAAAACAGGAACAAAAACAAATACATTAACGCGACAATAGAACCCGCTGGAAAGACCAAAAATAATACACCCAGTACAACATTTAAAACACCGAACAAAACATCAATCCATCCACCACCATATGGCCGTACAACGACAAATCCCGCAATTGCACGATACAACCCGAATAAAATTAACCCACAGCCCAAAACAAAAATCAACGTTCCCAATACAACCAACGGCTTAAAAGCCATAAATATTGCAATTACCCCCAGCAACAAAGCCTCTCCTAACAACAAGGGCGCACTTTTGTTATACAGTCGTTCTATGGAATACATAATCGCATCACATGCACTGCAAGGTTTCTTTTTTGACATATTCTTAGATTTTTCTCTTACCATTTAATAACCTCTATTTTATTACACGGTCTAATAATATCACAACAAACCAACAAAATAAAAATGTACCTTTTCCCATTATAGACATTTATTTAACCAGTACTTCATTAGCAACATTAATTAAATCTATAAATTTATTTAGACCTTCTTCACCCATTTTTTCTGCCAACAATGAATGAATTTTATCAAACTCTCGATTCGTCCTGTCAATTACCTCCCTTGCTTTTTTTGTTGGCAACACATAAACGCTACGCCCATCATCTGGTGACGTCACACGTGTTATATAACCAGCATGCTGCAAAGCTTTTAAATGCGCTGCAACCATTGGCCGTGATACATTCAACATACCTGCCAACATCATTGGCGTATACACCCCTGGTTTTGTACACAATATATTTAAAACACATAATTGACTATATCTTAGATTACAGTCCTTTTTTGCCTGCATGTACATGCGACAAAATTGCAAAACTTCAAAACCATTACTCACAAATCACGTCCTTCGTCTAAGATTTGTACTGGCGACATTAATTGTTTCAGTTTAACAATGAAATCCTCATACCCCGGGAACTTTTTAATTTTGGCTAACCATGTCAAATATTCTTTTGACATAACATCGGCATTTTTATGCAATGTCTTATCTAAATTTTTATCAAATTCTGCGATTGTCTTACATTCTTTCATCCAACCGTTTGCAACTCTTTTTTTCACCTCATTCATAAATGCCTGCAAATAAATACTATAAAAATCTATTGGTTTATTATTTACAATACTATCTACCACAAGTTTTCCATATACACTATTCTTCAGTTTTAGGATTTCTGCATATAAGGCATCTAAATCTTGTTGTTCATACAGCCCATTTTGCATTAATCCACCACGCAACAACGAGTTCACATAATAATATGTTTCTTCTGTCACAGCGAACAACGAATTGCCATGTCCCTTATTGCTCGCATCTGCGGACAAATTATTAGCAATTGCTGTTTTCGCCACAGCCATACTTTTTTCATCTGCATCAAAGAAAAGAACTTGCTGGTATCCGATTTTTTCCATAGCCATCTTTACAACCACATCACGCAGATATTTAGCCAATATTTCGAATTTAGATTCTTCAAACATTCCGCGTAAGAAAGCTTTTTTATCCTTAGCTGCAGCATAAAAATTCTGCACAGATTTTGGCAACACCTGAATAATTTGATTAACTTCCCAATCTTCAAATTCAGCATTTTTATATTTGTTATACATATGTTTATCCAGTGGTGATAACATTGATTCAATCTGCTGAACTTCTTCGTCTGTAAAATTATCAGTTTTGTATGTTGCACTATTTTCACCGACATGAAATAAAACATTATTATCAGGCTTTACAATATATGTATTTTCTGGCAACTTTAATCCCACATCTGGATCCACAGACCAATAAGTATCCTGAGCAGCCACTTCCGCAGGATTTTTATTTAATTGCACTATTGATTTATAAGGCGCCAACACAACAATTTGTGCCCCATCCCAAGATCCATACATATGACTGGTCACAATGTGATTCAGCGTAAAATGAACAGTTGAACGTGGATGTTTTGCAAAGTTATTAGCCATCGCAGTTGTTGGGATATACATTTTACCATCTTTTGATTTTTTTGGCATATACTTTGTAGCATGCACACACAACCAATTATTCATATCGCTGACATAAGACAGTTCCTGCGCATGTGTATTTGTTTCCGCTTTAATTTTAGATACGGCGTTACGAAAATCCTGAATATTTCCCATAATTTTCTCCCTTTTTATAACAACATTATACCACAAAAAGAACGCCGCTACAATAGTTAACCCAGATTAACCATAATAATTAACCTAGATTAATCATATAAGTAAAAAATAAATCGGGTGCCACAGCACCCGATAAAACAAAACAAAAAATATTTACATCGATTCTGGCACACGTAGCCCCATCAAATCAATTGCCCTCAACAATGTTTCACGCGCAACATTTGCAATGTACAAACGCCCCTGCTTTACATTAACATCAACATCATCACGTAAAATTGGACAGTGATGATAGAACGTATTTATATCCTGGGCCAAATCATACGCATAATTCGCCAGCAAGTCTGTCGCACGACGTGCAAACGCATTTTCCAGAACTCGTTCAAAATCCATCACACGCAACAACAAATTACGTTCTTCGACTTGTAATTCTGAAACATTATTTGCATTTGCCACAACATTCATATCAGCCGCTTTTTTCATAACCGCATTCAAGCGCACCGCCGTATACAAAATATATGGTCCTGTACGCCCTTCAAATTGAGTGACAGAATCAACATCAAATACATAATCTGATTTTACATCATGCATCAAATCATTAAACTTCAATGCTGCCAACGCAATCATTTCAACTGTTTCTTCCGACAATTCTTTGCCCGATTCGATTGCACGTTTACGCACAGAATCCGCAACCATATCAACCATTTGATGCAAACTTGGCACATCACCATCACGCGTCTTAAATGGTTTACCATCTGCCCCCGTTATTGTACCAAATCCAATATGTTGCAAATTCGCAGAATCCATTCCAGCCATTTTTGCCGCACGGAACACCTGGGTAAAGTGCAAGTTCTGACGACTGTCTGTAAAATAAACAATATCATTTGGATTGTCGGTCGTTGTACGATAATAAATCGCTGCCAAATCCGCTGCTGCATAAGTTTGCGCACCAGTACTGGACCGCCATAAAACTGGTGGCATTGGTGCAGTGTCAGTATCTAATTTTACTGGAATAATATCTGCACCATCATCATGCACAATCAGATTCTTTTCATCCAATATCTTTTGAACCGCTGGCACATATTCCGCAACCAAGCGTTCGCCCTTGTTTTCATCAAATGGCAAAATATTCAAACGCACCAAGATATCAGAAATCTGAGACAACGACATCGGCGCAAATTCATTATAAATTTTCAAATATTCTGGATTACCATTCTGCAATTCAACCGTAATCTTTTGCGCACGCTCCAGCCACTCCTTATCTTCTTTGGCACGTGCCGAAGAAGATGGATACATTGCATTAATATCATCTGCATTTTTTGGCATACCATATTCCAAAATCCATGCGATAATCAATCCCATCGGACGCCCCCAGTCACCCATATGATTATAAGATTTTGTTTTATGCCCCAACGCACGTGCAATACGATTAAATGTATCACCAACAACTGTTGTACGCAAATGTCCGATATGTAATGCCTTGCCAATATTATAACTGCCATAATCCATATCAACCGTTAACGGCTGCGCCGCAGGCACAACAATATTGTATTTTTCTGGGGCAACTAAGAAGTCATTTTTCAATGTGATATTTATAAAGCCTGGCCCTGCAATTGTTGCATTTTCTACAAATGGAATTTCACAGATTTTTGGCAAAATCATTTCGGCAATTTCACGTGGCGCTTTTTTCATTGGGCGCGCCAATATCATTGCAACATTAGTTGAAAAATCCCCAAAATCACGGATTTTAGGCGTTTCAATTGCAATGTCGCTTGGCAAAAAATCCGCTACACCATCTATTTCCATCAACTTAGATTTAACATTATCAGAAATAACTCTATATACATTCATAACATTTACCCCATTTGCTTAACTGGTCAATAATACCCTATAAAATCCCAAGATTCAACGTTTTTGAAAAAATTTTTTCTACTAAAAATCAATCCAAACAACAGTTGTTTTATCCCTGCAAAAATCCGCCAGATTGCATTTTCCACAACCGCGCATATTCACCACCGCGACGCAATAGTGCTTTATGCGTACCAGTTTCAACAACACGACCTTCTTTTAGCACAACGATACGGTCCATATTTCGCAAAGTCGACAAGCGATGCGCAATCGCAAGCGTTGTACGCCCTTCGGCTAATTCATCAAACGATTTTTGAATTGCAACCTCTGTTTCGCTGTCCAATGCAGATGTAGCTTCATCCAGAACCAAAATCGGTGCATCCTTTAAAAACGCACGCGCAATTGCAATGCGCTGTCTTTGACCACCAGACAATTTAATTCCCCTATCACCAACCAAAGAATCATATTTCTTGTCTGTTCCAACAATAAAATCATGTGCCATTGCACGCTTAGCTGCTGTGCGAATTTCTTTATCTGTTGCATTCAGTTTTCCATAACCAATATTTTCACGTAATGTGCGATTAAACATCGTTGGTTCTTGCGGAATAAAAGCGACCGCCTCTCGCAGAGAATCCTGTGTAACATCACGAATATTCTGCCCATCAATCAAAATTTCACCATACGTCGGGTCATAAAAACGCATCAATAAATTTACCAATGTGGTTTTGCCAGCACCCGACGGACCAACAATTCCGACACGTTCACCACATTTAATTTTCAAATTAAAATTACGCAATACCCACTTACGTTTATAACGAAACGACACATTACGAAACTCAATTTCACCACACGTCACACGTAGCACTGTTGCATTTGGCACATCAACAACCGCGACTGGAACAACCAACTCAGAATAAGCCTTGGCTGCTGCCCCAAGTTTATCTGTAAGAACAGGAATCTGATTCATAATTTGCCCAATAGTCCCCATAACTGTAAAAAACACAGAATTAGTAAACACTATCTCTGCAACAGTTATTTCATTATGCATATACAGCCACGCACACAAAAACAATGTTGTACCATAACAAATATCCCAAATAATTATTGGCACACCACGAAAGAAGCGTTGAACAAACAGCGAATGCACCATTGTCTTTATCGTTTTCTGACGTGCTGGCTCCAAATATTCACGTTCACGTCTGGAACCTGCAAATAATTTCACAACCGAAAAATTAGAAATACTGTCAACGTTTCGTCCTGACAAATCACTGGCTGCAGCCGATGCATCTTTGGATGCACGCGCCATTGGTTTCAACATACGCCAACTGTATATCGCACGAAAAACAAACACAAAACCAAAGATTACCGCAACATAAAAGTTAATAGAAAATATCAGCCCAACATTTATTGCGATAACAGCAAACAAACAACATATTCGCCAAAACTCATCTACGGCACGAAAACCATCTGCAACATACATTATCTGGGCATGCACCTTACCTGTCATACGGCCCGTCCAAAAAGACATTGATTGCGAATGCACATAATCATTCAAAACCACAGAAATACGATTTTTTATTTTTGGCGCCCAACGCCCCAAGAACATTTCACGAAACAAAACACTGATATCAATCACCAACAATAAAGACGTTATCATAATTATTACTGGCATTGCATGTTGAATAAAAGTCAAGTTTGCCGGCACTGGATTTTCAAATAACGCAATAAACCAACGCTGAAAATTCGGAAACAAAACACCATCCATCGATACGACAAAAAAGAATATCGCCCATGCAATCAAAGCACCCCACGAACTGGAAACCGCATACCTTAAGTAAAACCCCCACAACGAACGCGGCAAATTCACATCTTTTATATTAGATTTTTCAACAACCTTTCGCACCATTTTCCTTTGCTCCACACGAATACATAATTATATCATAAAAAACTAAGAATTAAACTATTACAGATATAAAACATCATCAATATTAATATTTTTTGCAAACATCTCATCATGTGACACCAACAATATTGCGCCACGATATTGATTTAAAGCATCTTCTAGTATTCCAAGACTTTTAATTTCTAGATTATTCGTAGGCTCGTCCAGAATTAGCAAATCTGGCTGTTTTTCCCCACCCAGGACAGCCGCCAATGTCGCCTTTAACAATTCACCACCCGACAAAAGCGCAACCCGTTTTTTTGACGCATCACCCCGGAACCCAAAGTTTGCCGCAATCGCATGTGCATCATGTTTCAATACACCCGCCACATCCATAATATTTTCAACAACCGATTTATTCTTATCCAGCAATGACAAATCCTGATTCAGATATGCAATTTTGCCAAAAGTACGCACTAAGCCCGATTGCGGTTGCAAATTACCACAAATCAATTTCAACAACGTTGTTTTACCAGCTCCATTTTTACCCACTATGCGCACACGTGTTGCGCCATACATTATAAAATCAAATTCATTAAAAATTTGTCTATCGCCGTATGAAAATTTGAGCCCCGAAATCTGCACCAACTCCTTGCTATAAAAAGGCTTATTCGGTACCGGAATTTTTATTTGTTCATCACGCATAAATTCAGATAACTCTTGTCGTGTTGCAAATTGTGCATCTAATTTCTTTTGAATAATGGCACGTTTTTTTGCTTCTGTTTCTTGACTTTTACCTTTTAATGCATTTACCTCTATGCGCGACCCCGACGCCAGATTTGCTTTATCTTTTTTCTGTTTCGCATCATGATGCTGACGTGTATTTTGCGCTATATTTAACGTACCCATCAAACGCGAAATTTCCTTATTTGCACCAACATATCGTAATTGTATATTGGCCTGCTCAGCTGATTTTTGCGCAACCCAAAAATCATAATTTCCACCATAGACACGAATTTTTCCATTATTTAATTCTATTATTTTATCCACACGTCTTAACAATTCACGATCATGCGACACAATAACCGCACCAAATGGATACGATGACAAAGCATCAAAGAAGTGAACACGCGCATCTGCATCCAGATTATTCGTAGGCTCGTCCAACAATAAGATTTCTGCTCGACTATCAAACGCACGTGCCAACTCACCCATCTGAGCCTCACCCCCAGACTTTGAATCCACAGCATTGATTTGCCCGACCATATACACGTTTGCGTTTTTTACAATTGCGCCAGAATCAGGTAACAAATCTCCAGACACCAATCGCAACAAAGTCGATTTACCCGCTCCATTATCACCAACAACAGCTACACACTCTGAACTGCTAAATACACATGAAACACCGTCCAACAAATAGTTGTCCGCATCATAAGCAAAATTAACATTCGATAAAGAAATAAAAGCCATAATAAAACCCATAATATTATGTCAAACGATTGCGCATACACGCAGCCCATTAAATAAAAATCACAATATTACTTACTCATCGGGTTCTATCCTTTAAATTTGATTACACAGCATATTTTAACATATCAAAAATCGAAAACAACAAAAAACCGCCCACATGGGCGGTTTTTAGACAATAATCACCGTTACTCCTGTAACGCCAATTCATCACACATTCGACCAAATTCGGACATTGTCATACCTGTTGCATGCAAAACCTTTATAACTGTATACATTGCTGGCCAATGCGGCTTACCAGAATTTTCAAAACGTTTACTAACATTAAATGTCGTTGCATCCAACCCACAAAAACGCGCCAGTCCCGATCGAGACATCTGTTTATTTTTTGCTACAATATCAATAGCCCCCCATACAGCAGAATGTGTCGACATACTTTTTCTCCTTTTTAACAATTGTAGTCATGATTATTTTCTAATTATAGTTGATATTACAACCAAAATCAACGGATTTATATAAGACAACCATCTTAAAGAAACAATTTCTATAGACAAAAATAAAAAGTCGCACAAACTGCGACTTAAAAAACTGGTCGGGGCGACACGATTCGAACGTGCGACATCTTGCTCCCAAAGCAAGCACTCTACCAGACTGAGCTACGCCCCGAAACAGACCCCATTATAACAGTATTTTTTTGAAATGCAAATTTTTCTGTAAAAAATATGCTTGTTTGAATTCAGAAAACTTCCTATGATATACTTGAATGAAAAAATTGGTTAAAATTTTTATTGGCATATTTGTTTTTTTCTCCACAGCTTCCACTTCTGTGGTATCTGCTTCGCCACGCGCAACATCACAATATATCAAGCGTGACACATATAATTACATGTATCCATACATGAACAATCAAATGCGTACAGACTTAAACCCTGGTCTGACAACATCACAATCAACAAACCCAATGGATGTCGTTGTAAAAACAAAACCTTTATCAAACACAACATCATCTCGTCGTGTTGTTCCAAGGAAAAGTTCTAATTCTGCGCGGGCTGCATCAACAAACATTCCTACAAATGTAGCAACAACACAGCAATCAACGAATCGTCGCGTTGTTGCACGTCGTGCAACACCAAACAATGTAACCCAACCATTAAATGCACGTGGCAACACACGTCTGAACAGCACTTTTGTTAACCGCCACACCGACCCAGTTGATGCCACAACGCCCGTATCTTCATCACGCTGCATGGCAGATTATACAGAATGTATGAACATGTATTGCCTGCGTGAAGACACAGCATACAACCGATGCTATTGCAGTGCAAAACTGTCTCAAATAGACGCAAAATATCAGCCTGCTGTTGAAAAATTAATTACACAAATTGCGACAATACGTTCCAGCAATCAATGGTCATCAGAAGAGATGAATGAATACTGGATGTCAACAATTGGCAAATACACAGGTGGCACAAATTCTTGGGACACATTAGACGACGCATTAAACATAGATTGGGCTGGCATGGAAAGCACCGTACGTGGCCAAAACGCCTTTACAATGGGTCACCAGTATTGTGTCCAACATCTGAATAACTGTAATTACATGGCAACTAATTTACGCGATGCATACCGTTCTGAAATTGCACGAGACTGCGCCATATACGAACAATCCCTGCAACGTATAAAAACAGTCGCCGAAAGTATTGTGGAGTACTATAATGACTAATTTTATTGGGGTTGAGTATGCACGTGGCGCAACTGCGACTGTTACAAATGCGGGCCCCGCATTGGCCCCTGCAGCCGTCAAACAAATGTTTTCAAATTCAACATGGACAATTATTACTGCAGACCTTGTACAACCAGCAGTTGCCGCACTTGACAGATTTGGAGATGCATTAAACATACACAAAAAAGTATACTCTTTGACCCCCAACACAAAGCATATATTAATTGGTGGCGATCACAGTGTAAATTTTGGTCATTTCGCAGCACTGGCAGACAAGACACCGAATCAGGATCTATGTTTGGTATATATTGATGCCCATCTCGACATTCATACCCCCCTGTCTTCTATTGAACAAGCATCTGGGGCCCCACATGGCACGAATGTACGCGCACTATTAGGCGAAGGTGATGAACGCTGGTTATCTTTACAAACAAAAAAGCCCGCACTAAAACCAGAAAACTTATTCTATATCGGCAGTCGCTCATTTGAGCCTGCAGAAATAAACTATGTCAAATCCCAAAAAATTTATATCAAAACATCTGCAGAATTACAAACCCAACAATCATGGTCAGAAACCGTTAACGAAATAAAACAGCGAATTGGCACCAAACCATACGTTGTTTCGTTTGATTTTGACGTTATTGACCCCAGCATATTTCCAGATGTTTTAGTTCCAGAACCAAATGGATTAAGTTTAGATTCTGTTCAATATCTTCTGCAACAATTTAGCGACGCCAACTATTTTGAATTTGTCGAATACGCACCATCTGGTGACCCATTTAATGCAGAAATTGTTCAAAAGCTGATTAGCATATCAGTATAAAATCTATCTTTGCTTGAATTTGCACAAGAAATTTTGAACAACAACATTATTATCGAAATAGGCAATCAAATCAGCCACACGCATGGCCCGTTCCAAATCCTTCTTTGCAATACCATCTTTGGCAACGTCACAAGATTTACTAAACGCCCTCTCATCACACGCCATAATCTGACGAAACATTTTACGTCCCCGATAAGACATTGCCCCATAATCGCTCAGATAAGTTTCTCCCCAATCAATACGCTGCCCTTTTCGACGATTCCGCGCTTCATCTTCATGAGTCGCTGTAACAAAAATCTGATTTTTATTTTCGCGCGCCCCATTATCCTCGATTTCATCTCCTGCCCATTTTGACAACAAATACGGCACAACCGACAAAGACGCAATATAAACACGATTGTTATCCCGCGGTTCTGCACGCCCTGCGGCAAATGCTGTTGGTATTTCAAACAACGGCCCGTGGTTACCACACGACCATGACGCAAATCCCATATAATAGGCTAAATCCATATAATACAATTTCAACGCATAATCTAAATTAATTTCTGGAAAGGACATTTTACAAACAAATCCGATTCCACCACTCCATGGATTTTCTGCGGAACGACTGCCACCACGCGCAAACAAAATACATTTTGTATCAAACATATTTCCTAAATCAGTCAAATCATACACTTTAGCTGTCGCCATTTCAGACATTTCAGCAAAATATTCTCTCAAAAAACACTGCAATTTTATATGAAACAAATTCGTAACATACGCAATTTTTGATTTTGGCACACGCTGACACAACTCAAAAGGCAACGCCCCAAAAAATCTTGACACATCGCAACTGATAAAAATATGCTTCAGATAGTTTGGATTACGATCCCATTTTCTAGAAACAAACCCCGTCAACGCTCTATGCTTAAGCATCACCAACCCCATCACGATTACTTAAATTACCAATAAACATATATCATATTATACTATACAAAATATCATAATGTCAATTATTACTTAGTTCTTCACACATTCGATTATGCTTATATATATTACGAGCTAAATCATCACTAATAATGTCCCAGTCTGTTGTACGACCATATATAGGATTACATGTTATTGTCACACAAACATCAGTACATGATTGTGTATTTTTTGCGCAAGAAGCCACGAATATCAGCAGTGGCACGACCAACAGTTTCTTCATCTATTTTCTCCTGTGTTTTTAATACATCTGATTGAATCTGTACAACATCATGCATCAAATCTGCACGACATTTGGCTTTTCCTGTTTTCAGACCGATACAATACGCACCTAAGAAACACGTTCCTAAAAACATCACAAAATATAACTTATTCATTTTTTCACCTTTTTATATTCATAAAAAATCCCCCTAACAGGGGGATTCTTCGTCAATATACACGACTACTGATTCATAGAACTAAAGAAATCATCATTAGTTTTAGTCAAACGCAATTTATCCAGCAAAAATTCCATTGCTTCCAAGGTTCCCATTGGATTAATAATCCGACGTAAAACATACATCTTTGACAGATAATCTTTTCCAACCAGCAAGTCTTCCTTACGTGTTCCAGATTTTGTAATATCAATCGCTGGATATACACGCTTATCAGACAATTTTCTATCCAAAATAATTTCGCTATTACCTGTACCCTTAAATTCTTCAAAAATAACTTCATCCATCTTAGAACCAGTATCAACCAGCGCAGTCGCAATGATAGTCAAACTGCCGCCACCTTCGATATTACGAGCTGCACCAAAGAAGCGTTTTGGACGTTGCAATGCATATGCATCAACACCACCTGTTAAAACCTTGCCACTGGATGGGACAACAGTATTATAAGCACGTCCCAAACGCGTAATAGAATCTAACAATATTACCACGTCTTGTCCTGCTTCAACCAATCGTTTTGCTTTTTCAATAACCATTTCTGCCACTTGGATATGACGTGCAGCAGGCTCATCAAAGGTCGAAGAAATAACCTCTCCCTTAACACTGCGTTGCATATCAGTAACTTCTTCTGGACGTTCATCAATCAACAACACAATCAATTTTACTTCTGGATAATTAGTCGCAATACTATGTGCAATATTCTGCAACATAACCGTCTTACCTGTACGTGGTGGTGCAACAATCAACGAACGTTGCCCCTTTCCCGTTGGCGAAATTAGATCTATCACACGTGCAGACAAATTACGCCCTTTATCTGTATCACTTGGCACTTCCATTTTTAATTGTTCATCTGGATACAGTGGCGTCATATCATCAAACGAAACACGGTGTTTTAATTTTTCTGGATTATCACCATTTACACGTTCAATTGTTTCCAGCGCGAAATATCTTTCAGACTCGTTCTGTGGTGCTTGAATTTGCCCTTCGACATAGTCTCCAGTTTTCAAGCCATATTTTTTAATCAAATTAGGTGACACATACAAGTCATCTGGACCAGCCAAATAATTACTTTCTGGGGCGCGCAAGAAACCAAAACCATCCTGCATACGTTCCAAAACACCATCACCAATCAGGGTAATTTTCTTATCTGCTGCATACGAACGCATCACACCAAAACGCAATTGTTGCACATTTAATTGTGATGGATTTTCAATTCCCATATCTTCTGCCATTTTCAGCAGTTGCTGTGGCGATTTCGCCTTCAATTCATTAATATGCATAAAATATCCTTTTTTGGAAAACCTTGCACAGAACTGTGCACTATTGACATCCGTTATTATAGTACAATTTAATAAAAAAGTCAAGTTTTGCTTTTTTTCTTGATTTTTCCCAACATTATTGGTCAAATTCACACATAGATAATAAAAAGAAAAAGGGAAGCGAAAATGGCAGGCAGCATAAATAAAGTTATACTGGTCGGCAACATCGGCCAAGAACCACAAGTACGAACAATGAACAGTGGCCAAAAAGTGGTCAGTTTTTCATTAGCTACATCTGATCGTTGGCGCGATCGTGGCACTGGGGAACAAAAAGAACAAACAGAATGGCATCGCGTTGTAATCTTTAATCCAAATCTGGTTGACGTTGCGGAACGCATGTTACAAAAAGGCACAAAATTATACCTAGAAGGTTCATTAAAAACACGCAAATGGCAAAATCAACAAGGTGTGGATGTTTTCACAACCGAAGTTGTACTAAATCCTTTTGCTGGTCAAATGGTAATTCTTTCAGGTGCCAAAGCAATGGGTGACAGCGAACTGGGTGCTACCTCATCTGCCCCTGCCCCACGTGAAGAAATATCTGTGGCAGATATTGGCGACGACATTCCATTTTAACCACTCCCGCCAACTGGCGGGATTTTTTTTCATATTATCATATTAATATAAAAACTCCTTTTTTACACTTGTGTAAAATTAAAAAATTTTCTACACTTCCTGTGATGTAGGGTGTATTTACCCCGCCAAACCATAGCAAACGAGGGATGCTTATGTCACAGAAATCTAGGATTTTTTACGCAAATAAAACGTTTAAAAAAATCCATCACTTTCTTTTCTCAATCTTGTTTCTGCTACTAAGCATCAACGTTGCAGATTCGGCGGGGTATACATGTACAAAACGATACAAGTCATGTGCTACAAATTATTATTTGAATGGTACTAGTGCAGGAAATTCGTGTGTACTATGTAGCAGTGCTAAGAACACAACCTCAACAACCACATGCAGTGTTTCATGCGGGACAAACGCAACATGCCCTAGTGGTTACACATGTACATATAATTCAGACACATGTTCTGGGACAAAAACCTGTAACGGCTATTTTACTGGGGGCAGCGGTGGCACAACCTCTGGCACAAGCACGTGTACAGGTTGTTCCAGCTATGGCAGTTGTAGTAAAACCAGCTCCTCTTGTACATGTACAATAAAAACACAAACATGTAATACGCCTTGTACATCCGTTTCAAATAGCAACACACAAAGTTGTACACGTTCATGCTCTGTAACTGGCGGAACATGTTATTACAGTGGTTCAACACAACAATGTCAAGGCAAATATAATAATTCGGCCTGTTCTTCTGCTAGCGAAACATGTTCTGGCTGTACTAAGTGGGGATCATGTACTGGTGGTGAGGCTATTATAACATGTCCAGCAGGATCTTTTTGGGATGGTAACGGATGTAACACAAATTGTCCAAATGCTTATTATTGTACAGGTTTTAAAGACATTAAGTACTCATCTCTAACAGTTGGATATGGACGAAAACCATGTACAAATAAGCCTGAAAATTCCTCATACAGCGGAACGGCAACATCTAATGCGTGTCCTTGGGTATGTAATACTGGTTATTCAAAAAACTCTGCTGGTACCGCATGTGTGGCAAATTCATATACATGTGCGGCTGGGAAATATTTGAATGGGACAACATGTACAACATGCGAAGCTGGTTATGCGTGTCCTGGTGGCACATGGACATATAATGGTGGAATTCAGGGACGATCATATTGTTCACCAGGAACATACAATTCATCAACAGGACAAACATCTTGTTCTGCATGTGGTTCTGGCTATTTCTGTACCGGCGGAACCCATCGGGCGGCGTGCTCAACAACAGTAAAATCTGGTTCGCCTACACCATCATCTATCACCAGTTTATCAAGTGGCAGTTGGTCAGACTATACCCATGGTGCAAGCACATCTGATTGTATATGTAATTGGTATTTTAGTGATGATACAACATCATCTTATTTACAGCAGACACAATGTTATAATGGACCTACTGGTAACAAGTACAGATATTATACTCAATGTAAGACAGGACATTATGCGTCTGATCCATTGAATTGGGGCGATTGGTATACCAGTTGTACCGCATGTACAAATAAACCAGCTAACTCTTATTATACCAGTTATTCAACACCATCAACCATGTATGCGGTGGAAAGCAACTGTCCGTGGAGTTGTGATGCCAACTATTACAAATCAGGTAACAGTTGCGCAAAATGTTCAGACGTTTCATTTACAGAAACAGGTTCTGACACAGAAAATGTCACGGGTGGCACACGTACACGTTCTAAATCACGCACATGTTATCGTACAACCAGTGCGGCTGGTTCTACATCATCATCGGCATGTACCGGATCTGGCAACTGTGGTTCTTGGTCATATGGCAGCTGGACATATTCTTGCACCACCGCTGGATACTATAAAAACAGCAGTGGCACATGTTCTCAATGTGAAGCGGGCAACTACTGTTCTGGTGGCGTGAAAAAAGCATGTGGTGGTGGGAAATGGTCTGCAGCGGGCGCATCCAGTTGCAAAGACATCGATGCTGGATGTTATGGTACCAGTGCATCTTCATCCTGTCCGACAGCGTGCGCAACGGGCACATACAGCACAGGTGGGGCAGCAGAATGCAGCACATGCCCCAGTGTAACAACATATAAACGTGCAACCGTACCATCGGAATACTATATGACATCCTGGTCACAATCACAACCATCATGGTTGGGCAATGGTTGGGGCGCAATATCAAGCTGCAAATCATTTAACTCGTACACATCCAGTCGTGGTATGCTGTATGATTATACATATTACAATCCGTCATCTGGCAGATACGACACCCAAGGTACTGTTTTATGGTACAGCGTCAAACCAGGATATTATCTGACAACACCAACAGATTGCGGTTCTTATGCATATTATGGCAAAGCTGTTCAATGTCCAACAGGTTCATATTGTCCTGGCAAAAGTGAAGTAGCATGCAACAGCAGCAACCAAGCAACCGTACACACCACAAACTTCGGTTTAAATGGTTGTCCCGACAGCTATCCAAACAGTGGTGCGGGCGCAACCGCAATCACCAGCTGTTACAGCGGAACCAAGAAACGTGCCATGACATCATGCACACAAAACGCTTGTTCAAACCCAGACACAACCGGGTGTTCGGGTTATACGTGTGCTGCATCTTGTTCATGTGCTGGAACAACTTGCGATTATGTCGCATACTCTAACAGTACAGGTGATGGTGACGGCACAATTAAATCTGGATGCTCTACAAACGCACAATCATGTACCAAAGCAGTGGCATCATTGACCGCCAAAGCAAACTACTATGTCAATGGTACAACCAGCTGTCCAACGTGCAGCAGCAGTTATCCGTATTCAGCTGGTGGTAATATAAATTCTAACTCATGCTATACTAATGTGACACGTAGCTGTACACAAAATGCTTGCTCTAACCCAGACACAACCGGGTGTTCGGGTTATACGTGTGCTGCATCATGCTCGTGCGCTGGCGGAACGTATAAAAAGTACGCCAGTGGATCAACAGAAGGTACAACAACAGAATCATGCACCAAAGCAGTGGCATCATTGACCGCCAAAGCGAACTACTATGTCAATGGTACAACCAGCTG
>JAZRJE010000021.1:0-36224 GCA_045645645.1 Candidatus Enterousia sp. | reverse complement strand
TACAGAATCATCCTTTGAGCCATCGTCAATTACGATGATTTCGATGTCTTTGAATGTTTGATTGACCAGACTTTTTAAGCATCTGGGCAAATACTTTTCTGTATTATAATTAGGAACAATAATAGATATCTGTGGCATTTTCTATCTTAGATTGTTTTGCGGTGGTCGGGGTGACAGGATTCGAACCTGCGACCCCTTGCACCCCATGCAAGTACTCTACCAGGCTGAGCTACACCCCGACATTTCCGTTGAATAGTATAATACATTTTGACAAAATACAAATTTTTTTTGTGGAATTCATGCATATTGTTTATTTTGTTATTCTTTGTATAATTTATGTGTCCGGACAAAATATAATCAATAAAAAAGGAAGAAAAGATGTCAAAAAATGCAGACAAACAATGTAAATGTAAAAATTGTCAAAGCGTTTCAGGAAGCGCGTGTGACAAGAAAGCGGATTGCGATAAAAAGAAGTGTGATAAATAAAAGTATACCGGCATGAATTTTGCCGGTATTTTTTATTATTTTGTGCTTGCACGAATCGGATATTTATTATTAGTATGCGCATATCAGGTTAATCAACGAAGGGAGAAACCCATCATGATAGTAGGTGTCGGAATAGATTTAGTTGAATGTGGTCGTTTTTTGGACTGGTCTGCATTTAAAAAACAACGCATATTTACAAAAAAAGAACTGGAATATGCTGATAATGATAATGCGAATTCGGAGAAGCACTTGGCTAATTTTTGGGCTGCGCGTGAAGCTTTTTTGAAGGCGCTGGGGACTGGTTTTGGTGATGATATTTCTTTTTCAGATGTTTCCGTTGTGCATAATGATTTGGGACGCCCAGAATTGTTGATTGTTGGTGGTGCCAAAGCAATATTAAAAGAAGTTGCAGGAATTGATGCAAAAATTCATATGTCGATTACGGATCAAGCGGATTATTGTGCTGCTATAGTTGTTGTTGAAAAATAAAAAACCCCAATTTTGGGGTTTTTTAGATTTTTTTTTGGGCCTAATCTTATATAGGTAACACGATACGTACACGAAGGCCACCTAGCGCACTGTCTTCTAAGAATATTTGGCCACCATGGTTTTCAATTGCTGTTTGTGCAATAGAAAGTCCCAAGCCTGTTCCGCCAGTGTTGGTGCCACGTGCCTCGTCCAGGCGGACAAATGGGCGCATTGCATCTTTCTTTTTGTTGTCTGGGATACCAGGACCATCGTCTTCAATAATTATTTCGATATGATCTTCGAAGTCATGTTCGGATATTTTTATTGTTGATTTGGTGTAGCGGGCGGCATTCTCAATTATGTTTGAGAAGGCACGAGCCAAAGCCATTGGTCTGGCATAAAATTGTACAGGATTGTCTGGAAATTCGGTAATAATTTCTTTGTTGGCTGCAATGTCTCGAACTGTGCGAATTAATATAGGTGGTAATTCTGTGGCTTGTTCGATTTCGGGCATTTCGCCACGTGCAAAAGCCAAGTACCCGTTTACCATTTCTGTCATTCGATCAATGTCGCGAATTAGATCAGTGTCGGATGCACCCCCTGTTTCAATAGCTAAACGCATGCGGGTAAGCGGCGCTTTTAGATCGTGACTGACGGCATTTAGCATGTCTGTTCGTGTTCGATTGTATCTGTTTAGACGTTCTTTCATGGTTATCATTGCGGCGGCGGCTTCACGGATTTCTTTGGACCCAGTCGGGGTAAAGCCAGGTGCGTCTAAGCCACGACCAAATCTGCTTGCGGCGCGTGCAATACGTTTTATACTGCGGGTGTGCATTATGATAAATGGCGAAACAAGTATGGATACAATTAAAATTGATCCAATTAGCCAGATAATAAATACTTCTGTACTGGTCGAGTATATGCGGTATAGCGTAGTTCCAAACGTAGCAATTTTTCCATCTTTTGTTGGTACGTCAATGAAGACCAGACGTTTCCCTTTGTCAATATAAATGTCTGCGGGACGCTTGATGCGTTTGGATAATTCGTATGCCAGACGCCCTGCTTCCATTGAGTTGTTGTCATTATGTTTTGGACGGTTTAGTTTGTCGTTTATAGACACGTTTACAGCAATATCGCGTGCCATATCTTGCATGGCGGTGGTATTGTTGGTGTCCATAAAGTTTATTAAGGTTGTTATTTCGCCTGCCAGCGTTCGTGCCATGGTATCATGAACCCGTGACCAGTGATTGCCAAAAAACGCATTGGCAACAATAACCTGGGCAATTACCAAAGGTATCAATATCATCAAAATTGTTCTGGCTAAGAAACTGCGAGGTAAGACTTTCATGTTTAGTTGTTTCCGTTATTGTTTGCGGTTGTGTCTATCATTTTGTAGCCACGACCACGAATTGTTATAATGTCTAGGTTGGATAATACTACATTTAATTTCATTCGCAAGCGTTTTGCAACCATTGGGGTGGCGGATACGGTTGTTCCAACAGGGCTAATTAAGTTGATAAGTAATTTTTTTTCTTCGCCAGATAACGCTAAAATCTGAGGGCCGTATGTGGTTTGTATAAAAAATTCGTCATTTGTATACACTAGGCCATTGGGTAGTTTTGTGGCGGGGGATTCTTGTTTCTTTAATATATTGTTCAGACGTAATATCAGTTCTTGGATTTGGAATGGTTTTGCCAGATAATCGTTCGCACCATTAGACAGACCATCAATTGCATTTTCTGGTCCTGTCATGGCCGTCAGCATGATAGTTGGGGTTTCATTGCCTGTGGAACGTATTTTTTTTAGGAAACTTAATCCGTCTTGGCCAGTCATCATTCTGTCTAATATGATTGCGTCTACGTCTATGTGAGATAGTACTTCTTCTGCGTTTTCCGCAGAATTCGCAGATAAGGTGTTGAATCCAACTTGCTGTAATCCACGTGCAAGTGTTTTGCGCAATATGTCGTCATCATCAACAATCAGAATAGTTTTATTTATCATTTGTGGTTTGTGTAAGTTGTTATGGTGCTACGTGTAGTTCTTACACATGCCCATTGTTATTTTTCTAGTGGTTCAACAGCATATTCGCCAGGCTGGATTGTCATGTATGCATTATTGTTCATATCTTCACCCAAAGCTGCGGCACGAAAATGCATGCCTCCTGTTGTAAATTCTGTCTTAAATAATGCGTATCCAGTGCCACCACCAGTTGTTGGTCCCTGCATGCCCAGAGAATAATATCCCCCTAATATGCCATAGTCCAAGTCAATATAATCAAGACTTACGATTAAAGATACACTACTGATACCGTCGCTGGTCATGTTGCATGCAAATTCCCGATTGGATAAAATTGCTTCAGAATTTGCAGGTACCATTAGGTCCATAATGGTTGGCTCACACACTCTGTCGATTCCGTTGACTAAGAAGTCATAGGTCATGCCTACGGTCGCTTTTGATAGGCCTGTTGTAACGCTTACTTGAGAAATCGAGGCTTTTGGGATTTTTATCATGGCATTGGCGATGCCGCTGCGTACAGGGAAGGATATGCCAGATTGCAAACAGTCACGAGAAAATGGATCTGCCTCACATATATATACACGTGAATGAGCGTTCATCATGAACATGTTTGCAAGACTGTTGAACAAAAAGGTTCGGGTAATACGATCGTTAAGACGCGTGCATCCGAAATTACGGCAAATTACCATTGGACGACTGGCAAATTTTACGCCAGGATGTGCTGCTTCTTCGGCAGCACGTGCATCTAAAATATTTTGGTCATAGTTTAAATCGTCAGCACGTTCCATGAATTCTGTTTCAGGAATAAAATTCGGATCGTCTGGGTATGCATAATAAGATTGAACAGGTGTTTCTGTATAAACTGTCTGAAAATCCTGCATAACAGCATCTGTGGTTGCAACAGGAGCAGTCGCAGAATGTGCAAATGTTGTGCTTAAAAGCAATAAAAATGCAGGTGTAAAGATTTTTTTCATGGTATTTGCCTTTTTCTCTTAGGCGAATTTTAGAACATTTTATGCAATTGTGTCAAAACAAAAATATTTTTATTGAAAAACAATAGTACTTTGTTTTAAGTTTAGGGAGAAAAGATGAATTTATGAAAGGTGAAATCAATGGTAGACGTTATTATTGGTGGAGAATCTGGCAAATTGCATGCGGTTTATCATAAGTCTGATGTGCCGTCTGCACCCCTGGCGGTTGTACTGTCTGGAAATCCGCGTCAGAAGTATCATATGAATGATCGTGTGTCTTATGCGATGTTTCGGGCGTTTATGGATATTGGTTTTTCGGTTGTTCGCTTCAATTATCGTGGTGTTAACGATTCCGAAGGTGCAATTGGAACAACGTCTGAAAATATGCTTGATATTGCAACTGTTATTGATTGGATTCAAAATCATAATGAGGATAGTGATAAAATTTGGCTGGCGGGACATCAGCTGGGCGCATGGTATGTTTTACAAGCTATGATGCGTCGACCAGAGATTTCAGGATTTGCATTAGTGTCGCCTGATTCATCAGTTTCTGATTTTGCGTTTTTGTCGCCACGACCAAATAGAGGGTTGTTGTTGCAGGGGGCAAATGAGTCAGAGGATGCACGTGCGTTTGCAACTCATCTGACACAGGTTTTAAAAAAGCAGGCACAAATTGATTTGGAAACAATTCGTGTAAAAAATTCTGATGCGGCTTACAGTCAGCCTGCAGATTTGCGTCAAATGTATAATGACTTGAAAGCTTATGTTGGTCGTGAAAAAGAAGAAGATAAGTTGTTGTAGAAATGATCGAGAAAGAACGTTTCTTGGATGCGAATATTCCAGATGATATGGCTGCGACCATTCGTCCCCGTACATTGGCAGATTTTATTGGACATAGTAGCTTAAAACAGAATTTGTCGGTGTTTGTGTCAGGTGCGCGTAGTCGTGGCGAAGCAATGGATCATGTTTTATTGTATGGTCCCCCAGGATTGGGGAAAACTACGTTGGCGCATATTGTCGCTAATGAGTTGGGGACAAATTTTCGCGCAACATCGGCACCGATGTTGACCAAGCAAGGAGATTTGGCAGCAATTTTGACTTCGTTAGAGCCGATGGATGTGCTGTTTATTGACGAAATTCATCGTTTGCCGACAGCAATAGAAGAAGTTTTGTATTCTGCAATGGAAGATTTCAAGTTGGATATTATGTTGGGCGAAGGGCCCAGTGCAAAAAGTGTGCGAATTGACCTGCCCCCATTTACGCTGGTTGGGGCAACAACACGTACGGGGTTATTGTCTAATCCGTTACGAGATCGGTTCGGAATCGATTTACGTCTTAGCTTCTATTCGTCGGAAGATTTGGCAAAGATTATTATTCGTAGTGCGAATATTTTGGGTGTGTCGATTGATGCAGATGGGGCTTTAATGCTGGCGCGGGCTGCGCGTGGAACACCCCGTATCGCAAATAGAATGTTAAAACGTGCGCGAGATTTTGCATCTGCGTTAAAACGGGATCATATTGCCGCAGATACTATTAAAACTACCCTATTCCAGTTGCATATTGATGAAGCTGGATTAGATGAGATAGATCGTGAATATATGAACACTATAATAAAACATTATGCTGGGGGACCTGTGGGGATTGAGAATTTGTCAGCAGCATTGTCCGAACCTGCTGATACAATTGAAGATGTGATTGAACCTTATTTAATGCAACTTGGTTTCGTTCAGCGTACGCCACGTGGGCGTATCATTACAGATGCTGGGTATCGGCACCTGGGGTTGGAAAAATAATTGATATGAATAATATTGTCGATTTTTTACAAATTGCAGAACGTCTAGAATGTGAATATCGCTTGACACGAATGAGTGATGGTGGCCAGCAGTCTGTGGCAGCACATTCTTGGAATATGGTATTGATGGCGATGGTGTTGCGGCCATATTTGAAAAAATCGTTAAATATGGAACGTGTGTATGAGTTGTGTGTCTTGCATGATTTGCCCGAAGCAATTGCGCATGATGTGCCACTGCATGAGCAGACGGATGTTGTTCGTAAGCAAAAGCAGATTGATGAATGTGATGCCGTAAAACGAATTGTGCAGTTGTTAAAAGATGACGCTGTGCGCGATTGTTTTGATGAATACGAAGCTCGTCAGAGTTATGAGGCAAAACTGGTCAAAGCACTAGATGTTTTGGATACGGCAGTTCAGCATATGTGTGCACAAGATTTGGCGTATATTGGTGAATTTGCAGATGGTTTCTACTGGAAAAAGTTTTTCAGTGATGAAATTGCGACTATGTTTGATTTTGAGCCAGTTTTACGTGAAGTGTTTGATGAAATGCGTCGGCGTGTTACAATACGATTGAAAAACGAGTTGGGTGTTAATGTTGGAGATTTAATAAAATGAAAAAACATGTTTTTCCATTTACAATTGCCTATGCTGATACAGATGCCGAAGGAATTGTTTATCATGCACGATATTTGGAAATTGCAGAGCGTGCACGTATGAATTGGTTGCGAGGGAAATTGAATGCAGATAGTGATGTTGGTTTTGTTGTGCGTGAATTAAATGTTAAGTATTTACAAGCCTTAAAGGTGGCTGATGAGTTTGTTGTAGAAACGCAGATGGTAGATGTTGGGGCGGCAGTTGTAAAAATTGAACAAAAGTTCGTGAAAGATGGGAAAATTTGTGCTATAATAAATCTTAAGGTTGCGTATTTGGGTGCTGATTTACACCCCAAACGGATACCAGAACAATTTATAAAAGACTTAATGTAATCATATGAAAGGAAAGGAAAAATGGAAAATAATTTTTCGTTGTTGAATTTATTTACTGGTGATTGGATGACATTGTTGGTGTCGTTGGTGTTGGTTGTATTCAGTATAATGTCTTGGGCTGTGATTGTTGAGAAAATTCGTATTTGGCGCAATCAAAAAAAGAAACCTGTGAAAATGAAAGCAAATGATAATCTGGATGTTTTTATCCGTCCATTTGATAAAAATTTATGGTTTTTGTCTATGGTTGCATATATATCTCCGTTTATTGGGTTGTTTGGTACTGTGTGGGGGGTTATGGATTCTTTTGCGTCAATAGGTGTAAATCAGTCTGTTAGTATTGGTGTTATTGCACCAGGGTTGGCGGTTGCCTTGGGGACAACTGCATTGGGGTTGATAGCTGCAATACCTGCGGCAATTGGACATCAGGTGTTTAGTAAAAAGGCAGATGAGTTGTATGAACGCTTGGAATGTGCCTGCAAAGAACTTAAGTCTAAAAAATAATGGTGATGTAAATGTCTAGATTAAGACGCAGAAATACAGATTCTTCAATTCAGCTAACGCCGATGATTGATGTTATGACGGTTTTGTTGGCGGTCTTTATGGTGACGACACCAATGATGACAACAGGTATTGATTTGAATTTGCCTCGTGCAGGTGCCTCTGCAATGACTGGTGGGGATCACGCTATTCAAATCAGTGTTGATAAGAGTGGCCGTTATTACTTGTCTGAAATGGAATTGACGCGCGATGAAATTGTTAAGCGTGCGATTGCTATGCGTGGCGAAAATCCACAATTGACCATAATGATAAGTGGTGATGCCGCAACAGATTATGGTGCTGTTATGTCAATGATGGGAAAACTAAAAGACGCAGGATTCCAGAAAGTTGGATTGCGTACACAACCAGAATAGATCTATGCATGTCAAAAATTAGTCAATTTTCATTAGAAAATGTTTTAATTTCTGTGGGCGGACATTTGGCTGTTTTGGCCGTTTTGGTCACGTCTGTGGTTGTTATTTTTAATCGGGCACAGATGGTTGTGCCAGATCGTATTGAAATCATGGAAATTGATTTGAATGATATTAAAGTTAAGGGTGAGGACACAAAACTGCAGAATGTAAATGCAGATATTGCCCCAGATAAGGTCAAAGAAGAAAAACCAGAACCAAAATCACAGCCTGAACCAGTTGAAAAAGAAGAGTCAAAAAAGATAGAAGAACCGACTTTGATAGAAGAACCAGAACAAAAACCTGAGTTGGTTGAAGAAAAGTCGGAACCTGTTGAAGAAAAAAAAGTTGAAGAAGTTGAAGCACCAAAGAAAAAACGAGTTGTGCGTGTTAATAGAGAAGTTATGAGTTTGGACAGAACAATGACTGTGTCGGTTGTTGATGCGCTGCGTGTGGCAATGACGCGTTGTTGGGTTGTTGATACGACAAGAAGTGATATTGGTGATATTCGTGCAGTTGCGCATCTGACAATGCGAAAAAATGGAACAGTGCGTGATGTTTGGTTTGAATCAGAAAGTCGTGCTGAAACAGACGCAGCATTTGCATATGTCTTACAAACAATTCGTGAGGCAATAAATACCTGTCAGCCATTGAAGATGTTGCCAGAAAATGAGTTTAGCAAATGGGAAAAAATTCAGTTAACTTTTTATCCAACCAGTGGTAAGGTTATGTAAAGTTAAGCCCGCGGGAGAGAGAAATACCAAAGGCAGTCTATTATGGATAAATACTATTCTGAGAATTGGCATCAAGCGACTGATAAGTTTTGTCGCGGTGTGCGGAATTTTGGTGACTTGAAATGGTGTTCTGCCGATGGACATCAATTTGATATCCCATATGTTTTAATTGGTGATGGTCCACATAAGATAGTTATAAATTCTGGAATCCATGGAATAGAAGGATATTTTGGCAGTGCTGCGCAAAATATGTTTCTTGATAAATTTAATAAATCTTTTTCACCTGATTTTTTAAAAAAATATACGATTTGTTTGATCCATATTGTTAATGGTTGGGGAATGCAAAACCGCATGAGAGAGGTTTTTGATAATGTTAATGGCGGTTTAGTTGATTTAAACCGTAATTTTGGGGTGAATTTTTCTGCGCCAAACACCCTGCCCCAGAATCCAAAATACGAATTAGCGCATGATTTGTTGCTGTCCAAGCCAGATGCCAGGATTAAAAAAGAAAAAATAAAAGCGTTTCGTGCCCAGCATTTGACTGATGGTGCGTGGGATGCGATTAGTTTTGGGCAATATAAACACCCATATGGTTTGTTTTATGGTGGTGCAGATCAGATGCTTGAAAATAAAATGACGCTGTTAATTTATGATACAATTATGCGAGATGCAAAATCGCTGACATCAATTGGGCTGCATACTGGATTGGGGCGTTTTGACCGAAAGCGTGGTCGGGTTACAGGACAATTGCTGGTGTCGCACCCAGAAGAACACAGAAACACAAAATATTTCTCTAAAATGCTAGCAGGAACTGCGGTTGTTGCTGATGAACGTGCTGCAAAAGGTCCTGTGTTGTTGGGGGATTTGGTGGATTGTTTGGAGATGCGTTATGAAAAATCTGATGTGCCTGTGTATACGGCGGATTTTGAAATTGGAACTGGCGAATTTCCGATTATGTCACCAATATACAAGCGCATGGATATGGGTGACGCAAGATATGATTTATTGCATCATGGTGAAATTAGTGCGCAAACGTTGCAAAATTTGACTGAAAGCTGGTATCCATCGGACAGAGGTTGGCGTGATGCAGCGTTGGAACGGGCGTATATTTTGTTTGCGGAAATGTTTCATTATTTAAAACAGCGTTAAAAAAAACATGCCCCCGCAGGGGCATGGTGCAGACACACGATAAGCCGGATTCTGTTCTGCCGAAATCCAGTTTGTTTCAAAAACCAAATAACGGTAGTGGACATGATTAATCTGCAATTTGTGTTACCACAATTGTCAAGCCTTCTACCCGCCCCCAATGTGGGACGCATATAGGGGGCCTATTTGAAGTTGCTGCGCACAGAGATTGCCCGTTTCACTCGAATTTAATCGTTTACGTCACTGTTGCTCTAATCGTCGGGTCACCCCGCCCAGTATATTAGCTGGTGTGCTGTCCCGTGCAGTCCGGACTTTCCTCGTGTCAGATGACACGCCATGCCCTGTGTGTCGTGCAGGTATGTATGATAGCATGATTTTATAAAATGGCAATTTATTTCTTTTCGCCTTGGGTGCGGGCTGATTTTAGTGCGTGATTTAATGCAGCACGGGCAATCTGGCGAATCTTTGGGGCGAATGTGCGCATGTTCATTGTGTCCGCAACTGTGTCGCCAAATATTTTTGCAATATATTCTAGCTGTGTTGGTGCAATTGTATAAACTTCACTAGTAATGTCGCTGATGTTTAAGTTCTGTGTTGGCTGACGCATAACATTCCCCTTGTTTTGCCATAAATGTATCATATTTTTTACTGCGTTTCAGTTAATTTTTTATCTTTTTTTTTAATTTAGTCCTTGCTTATTTGGAAAGTCGTCATTATATCATAAAGTAACTTGACTGAAAGGTGCGAAATTGCTATAAATTTCGTGATAAAATAAGGAAAGAAGTATGTTAAAAAATGTAATTGGTAAATTATTGGGTTCTGCAAATGACAGAATTATTAAAAATTATGATAAAGTTGTATCTTTAATCAATGATTTAGAACCTAAGTTTCATGCAATGACAGATGACGAATTGCGTGCGCAGACGGTTGCATTGCGGCAGAGATTGGCAAATGGCGAAAAAGAAAAAGATGTGTTGCCAGATGCGTTCGCATTGGTTCGTGAAGCGTCAATTCGTACAATTGGACTACGTCATTTTAATGTTCAGATGATTGGTGGTATGGTTTTGACTGATGGTCAAATAGCAGAAATGAAAACGGGTGAAGGTAAAACATTAGTTGCGACATTGGCAATGTTTTTAAAGGCGTTGCATGGTAAAGGGGCGCATTTAATTACAGTTAATGACTATTTGGCTTCGCGTGATGCGGACTGGATGGGACAGATTTATCGTTTTCTGGGATTGTCTGTTGGTACAATTCAACATGACATGACGGATGAAGAAAGACGGGCGGCATATGCGTGTGATATTACCTATGTTACTAATTCAGAATTAGGATTTGACTATTTGCGTGATAATATGAAATTTTCTAAGGCGCAACAGGTGTTACGGCCATTCTTTTTTGCAATTGTCGATGAGGTCGATAGTATTTTGATTGATGAAGCACGTACCCCATTGATTATTTCTGGGCCCGCTGAAGATACTAGTGAATTGTACGCTAAGGTTGATGAAGTGGTGGCTAAATTTTCAGCGTCAGACTTTATTAAAGATGAAAAAGATAGACACGTTACATTAACAGAAAGTGGCGTGGATACAGCAACACGTTTGTTGAAAGAGAATGGTTTGCTGATTGGAGATAACTTGTACGCATCAGAAAATGCTGCGTTGGTGATGCATATTCAGCAATCGCTGTTGGCACATCATATGTATCAGAAAAATGTTAACTATGTTGTGCGTGACGGTGAAATATTGATTGTTGATGAATTTACTGGGCGTGTGATGACGGGCCGTCGATTTGGTAAGGGGTTGCATCAGGCAATAGAAGCCAAAGAGCATGTTACAGTACAACCAGAAAATCAGACGGTTTCTAGTATTTCATATCAGAATTTGTTCCGCTTATATCCAATATTATCTGGTATGACTGGGACAGCTATGACAGAGGCTGCTGAATTTGAAGAAATATATAAGTTACGTGTTGTTTCTATACCAACAAATCGTCCTGTTGCACGTGTGGATCATCATGATGAAATTTATCGTAATAAAGATGAAAAATACGATGCTATCATTAAGCAAATTGAAGAATGTATGAAACGCAAGCAACCAGTTCTTGTTGGGACGGTTTCAATTGAAAAGTCTGAAGAATTGGCACAGATTGTACGTAAAAAATTGGGAATTGAACCTGCGGTTTTGAATGCTAAGCATCATGAATCTGAAGCAAAAATTGTTGCCCAGGCTGGTGCGCCAGGTGCGGTTACAATCGCAACGAATATGGCTGGACGTGGTACAGATATTAAGCTGGGGGGAAATGCGGAAGAACTTATTGCAAATTTAGATGCAAAAGCGCCCGATTTTGAAGATAAAAAGAATGAAATTTATAAGACAATTGAGGCAAATAAAAAACAAGTTTTGGAAGCTGGTGGATTGTATGTCATTGGTACAGAACGTCATGAATCACGTCGTATAGATAATCAGTTGCGTGGTCGTTCGGGACGTCAGGGAGATCCAGGTGATTCTAAATTCTTTTTAGCTTTGGATGATGACTTGATGCGTATCTTTGGTGCTGCACGCTTGCAAGGAATGTTGACAACACTGGGGTTAAAGACAGGCGAAGCCATTACACACCCATGGATAACAAAGGCGCTGGAAAAGGCACAAAAACGTGTGGAGGCGCGTTATTTTGAAGCACGAAAAGAGTTGCTGAAATACGATGACGTTGCAAATGAACAACGTACAGTCATTTATAAGCAGCGAGATGAATTGATGGTGTCAGAAGATTTGTCTGGATTAGCGCATGAGATGATTGGTGATGTTGTCGAAATTGTTTGCGAAAATAATATACCAGAAAAAGCTCATCCGATGGATTGGAATGTGTCTGGGATTCATGATGCTATGTTGCGTATGTTTGCGCTAGATATAACAGATATTGAAAAGTGGAAAACAGACGAAACGATTACTGAGCGTAAGGCGTATGAAACATTAGTCAATTTAGCTATGCGCCGATATGAACAGCAGGCTGCTAAGTATGGTACAGAATTAATGCAGATGGCATCACGTCAAATGATGTTGGGAGCATTGGATTCTGTGTGGAAAAAACATCTGCAGCAGATGGATTATCTGCAAAGTGCAATTGGATTGCGTGGATATGCCCAAAAGAATCCATTGTATGAATATAAAAATGAAGCGTTAGATTTATTTAAAAATACGGTTAACAACTTTAAAATTATGTCAGTGGCATATATAAGTCGTATGGAATTAACGCGTGATGATGTTAATGAAACAGAAAAAAAGCGCGCAGAACATGATGCTTCGTTGAATAAAGCAACAGGTGAAAGTCGTCGTAACGCACTGTGTCCGTGTGGTTCAGGACAAAAGTATAAACATTGTTGTGGTAAGTTGCATTAATATATGCGTCCCTTGCCTGCGGGGATAATTGCGGGCGGTATGTTTTTTGCTGGAAAGGTAAAGGTCAAAGGAAGGAGATTATGCAGCAATTTGTTCATCTGCGTACACATTCACGTTTTTCTGTCGGCGCAAGTACAATTACAATTAAAAGTATTCCAAAGTTATGTGCAGCAGCTGAAATGACTGCGTGCGCTTTGACAGATACGAATTTGATGTCGGGGTGTGCGGAATTTTCGGATGTTATGCCGAAGAATAAATTGCAGCCAATTATTGGTATAGAAATAACGCTGAATCAACATGCTGCAGATCCAAAAATTCTGCGTTCTAATTCTTTGTCTAAAATTGTTTTGTTGGCGCAGAATCATGTCGGTTATTTGAATTTGTGCGAATTAAATCGTATAATGTATATGCGACCAGATAACCATCATTTAGGGCCGTATGTTACGTTTGATGAAGTCGCAACGCATAGTGCTGGTTTGATTTGTTTGTCTGGTGCACATACTGGGCCAGTTGGTATGGCTGTGCTGAACGATCAAGATGTGCAGGCAAAGATATATGTTAAACAATTCTTGGAAATATTTGGTGACAGGTTTTATATAGAAATTCAAAGACATGGTTTGGAAACAGAAATAAAAACAGAGCCTATCTTTTTGAATCTTGCTAAAGAATTTAATGTTCCTATTATTGCTACAAATGATGTCTGCTTTGCGTCGGATAAAGATTATGAGTCTGCGGATGCACTGGGGTGTGTCTTGGCGCAGACTAAAGTCATTGATCCAGAGCGCGAAAGAAAATCTTCAGAGCAGTTTTTTAAATCAGGTGATCAGATGGCAGAAATCTTTTCTGATTTGCCAGAAGCACTAGAAAATACAATCGTGGTTGCAAACAGATGTGGATTTATGGTTAATGTTCATGAAAAGCCGCTGTTGCCACGTTTTGGTGATGATTTAGAAACGGAATGTCAAATGCTGCGCGATAATACAATGAATGGTTTAAAACGCAGATTGGAACAGCATAATATTACAGATGTTGCCCCGTATTATGAGCAAGCAGAATTTGAGTTGGGCGTTATTATTGGCATGGGGTTCCCTGGGTACTTTTTGATTGTGGCAGATTATATTGACTGGTGTCGTAACAATGATGTTTTGACTGGGCCTGGGCGTGGATCGGGGGCTGGTTCAATTGTGGCATGGGCTTTGGGAATTACAAATGTTGATCCTTTGAAGTATGGTTTGTTGTTCGAACGTTTCTTGAATCCAGATCGTATATCTATGCCAGACTTTGATGTGGATTTTGAACCAACTGGTATAGAACGGGTGTTGGCGTATGTGTGCGATAAATATGGACATGATTCTGTGTGTCGTATAATTACATTTGGTAGCTTGCAGGCGCGTGGTGCAATTCGTGATATTGGACGTGTGTATGGATTGCCCTATTCTAAATCTGACAGATTGTCTAAACTTATACCACAGGAAGCCAAGACTTTGAAAGAAGCGGTTGATGCGTCTACAGAAATTCAAAATATCTTAAGTGTTGATGAAGACATGAACAAGGTTGTTAATGTCGCAGAAGAGTTAGAAGGGTCGCTTCGAAATTTAGGACAGCATGCGTGTGGTGTTGTTATTGGTGACAGACCAACGACTAAGATTGCCCCTGTTTATCGTGATCCAGCTAACCCGTTGCCGTCGTGTCAATTTGATGGAAAATATTTGGAAAAGTCAGGGCTGATTAAGTTTGACTTTTTAGGTTTGGAAACATTAGTTGTGTTGAAATATGCAACACGATTAATTCAGCAAACACGTGGTATTAATATTGATTTAGATCAAATCCCAACTGATGATGAAAAAACAATGAAATTGTGGCAACAGGGGTTGACAGAAGGTATATTTCAATTTGATGCACCGTTTGTTCAACAGACTTTGCGTAAAATGCATCCAACCAGTTTCTTAGAAATATCTGCGTTGAATGCATTGAATCGTCCTGGGCCTATTGCATTTATTCCACAGTTTATTGCCCGTATGCATGGTGAAGAAGCAATAGAATATGTACACCCCAAAGCAGAACCGATTTTAAAGGAAACATATGGTATTATAGTTTATCAAGAACAGGTTATGCAGCTTACACGTGCATTGGCAGGCTTTACCCGTGGACAATCAGATAATGTGCGTAAGGCTATGGGGAAAAAACTGATAGAGATGCTGAATGAATTGGAGAGTAAATTTTACGAGGGATGCGAAAAAGAAGGTACCTTGGATAGGAATACAGCAAAAGAATTATGGGAGAAATTTAAAGAATTCGCTAAGTATGCTTTTAACAAATCTCATGCGATTGCGTATTCAATAGTGGCAAATCAGTGTGCCTATCTGAAAGCTAATTATACCCCAGAATTTTTAGCGGCTTCAATGTCCAGTAATTTAAATGATACCGATCAACTGGCTATTTTCGTTGATGATGCAAAAACTAACTTTAATATCGAAATTGTTCCACCAGATATTAATCAAAGTGAATCTTTGTTTACTGTTCGTGATGGAAAAATTATTTATGGCTTGGCTGCCTTAAAAGGGGTAGGAACAGCAGCAACGGATTTGATTGTCGCAGAACGTGAGGCAAATGGTAAATTTAAAAATCTAACTGATTTTGCTAAACGATGCGCACCATTTATGAATAAGCGGATTTTAGAAGCGTTTGCAAAGGTTGGTGTTTTGGATTCGTTAGAGGCAAATCGGGCAGCAATTTATATGAATGCAGATGCTATTTTATTGTATGCGGCAAAATCTAAAGAAAGTGCCAGTGCTTTGTCTTTGTTTGCAAATACAGTCGAAGATGATGTCGCGGAAGATAGACTGCATAAAAATTTGCCAAAGACAACCCCATGGACATTTAATCAGAAGCTGGAAAATGAATTATCTGCATTGGGTTTTTATATTTCAGCACACCCGTTGGATCAGTATAAGCATTTGATTGCACGGGCTGGTTTGGCGACCAGTGCAACTTTAGAAGCGCTTGGAGACAGAAAATCGGTTCAGATTGCGGTAACTGTGAATTCGTTCGGACGCCGTCGGACAAAAACAGGAAAAGAAATGATAACTATTAACGCGTCTGACAGTTATGGTAATGTCGATGCGGTGGCTTTTGGAGAGTCTGCAATTGATTTTGCTCAGATTTTATCTACAGAAACGGTCGTGGTTTTAAATGGCAAGACGTCTAATCGTGATGATAGGGTTTCGATATTTGTCGATTCTATTATACCATTAGCGCAATGGGTGGCGAAAATTGCGCGTAAGATAACTCTGGATATATGGGATAAAGAAGCGTTGGCTGATGTGAAAAAGGCTATAATGGCTTTGCCCGCAGGACATACGCGTGTTGTTTTGAATTTGCATGGTGCGGATAAGGTTGCAACAATGGCTTTGCCTGGGGGAATTGAATTGGGCGCAACAACTGCAACAGATTTAGCGGGGTTAGGTATAAAAGTGGAGGTAGAATAGCATGAAGCATATACCTGTTTTGTTGGGTGCTGTGTTGGATGCCCTGGGCGATGTGCGCGGTAAACGCATAATTGATTGTACGTTTGGCGCAGGCGGCTATACCCGTGCTTTTCTGGAACGTGGTGCGATTGTAACGGCGTTTGACAGAGATCCTAATGTGCTTGTCGATGCTGAAAGTATTCGCTTAGAATATGGTGACAGATTTACATTTATCCCAAATGCGTTTTCTGCATTGGCAGAATTAAAGGATAAATATGATGCGATTGTGTTTGATTTGGGTATATCTTCAATGCAGATTGATGTGCCAGAACGCGGATTTTCCTTTCGACAGGATGCACCATTGGATATGCGTATGGATAACAGTAAAAAAAAGGAAATATTAACAGCGGCAGAATTGATAGAGGAAGTGTCTGTGTCGGAATTGGCAGGGATTTTGAGAAATTATGGCGATGTAAAAAATGCTGCGCAACTGGCGCGTAATATAAAGAGCGCTACCCCAAAGACTACTTTTGAACTTAAAAATTTAATTCACAACCCAAAAGATGTTGCGCCAGTGTTTCAAGCTTTACGAATCGCTGTAAACGATGAGATGGGAGAAGTTGGACGTGCGTTGACTGCGGTGCCAGAACATTTAGTAGTGGGAGGAATGTGCATTTGTGTAACGTTTCATTCAATAGAAGATCGTTTCGTTAAAAATAGATTTCGTGAATGGACGACTGCGCCTGGTGATCCACGTATGCCAACGGTTGAAAAGGCGCCGTTTGTACTAATAAAAACAGTTGTGCCAAATGCGGCAGAAATAAAAAACAATTCACGTGCCCGTTCAGCGCATATGCGTGGGGTTGTTAGAATATTATAAGGGGGTATGATGACAGATATATCGCTTAAAAAGAAAATTATAGAATCTGATAATGCCAAAAAAGCAAACCCCTTGGATTTGTCAAGTGATCAAGACTTGACAATTGCTTTGATGAATTTGTTGGCTATAGAAGAAATTTGTGAAGACTATGTCTTTGGGCAAATGGTCGAAAGTATCAGAACGGATTTAATGGCCAGAATTGTAGATTCAGCCAGTGATGCGTGGGATATGTCAAAGGCGTTGTTGGCAGAATCTGTGCGTCTAATCGGTGTTGGGGAAAAATTTTTGTCGTCTGGTGATAAAAAGGCTGCATATAATGCCTTTGATAATGCGTATGAAGTATATACGTTGTTTTGGGGTATAAACATGGGGCTGGTTGCGTTAGGAGATATAAAAATGGATATTAGTGAAATTTAGCTGTTGATTCAAAATAATAAAAAGTGGTAGAATGCAACAAGAGAGAAGGCAAAGTGAAGTATTCAAAATATAACTTTTTCAAGTTTTTTGCCATGTTGGCGATGATTTTGTCAGCAGGGGTGTCTGGTGCGGTTGGTCCACAAAATTCACGTGCGGCGACGAATTCTAATGTTGCGCCAGCTCGTGCTGCAGGACGAGATGTTAAACGAATGGGGAACGTTGCTACTGGTGCAGGCGTTTCACGTTCTGCTGTACAGCGTCCGAATGTGGGGACGGCACGTGGTGCTTCGGATGTATCTTTGCGTGGTTCTGCTCGTTCGGCGGTGTCTGTGTCGGGTACAGCGCGTCCAAATATGACTGTGGCGCGTAGTGCGGCGTCTAATTCTGTCGCACGTAGTGCTATTCGTGCAGCTGTACCAGCCGTTGGGGGACGTTCTTTGACAAGTCCTTCTCGTGCTGCGGCGTCTCGCGCAGCGTCATCTCGTGCGACGGCTGTATTTAATGATGTGTCTAAAATTGGTGGTGGTTATGCACAATGTCGTGAAGCTTATGCGACGTGTATGGATCAATTTTGTGCAAAAGCTAATGAAACATATCGTCGTTGTTTTTGCAGTGAACGCTTTACAAGCTTTCGTGATACTGAAGATGCCTTGGATCAGGCTAAGGTTTTGTTGCAACAGTTTGAAGATAATAATTTGAATGCTGTTGATAAAACTGCAGCAGAAGTTAATGCAATGTATTCGGCGACGGTTGGTGAAGCTGCAATTAAAAATGATACCAGTGGTGCAGCATCTTTGTTAGCGGAAATTGGTGATTTGATATCTGGTAAAAAGAAGACAGAAAACAAAAAAACTTCTATGTCGTTATCTTTGGATTCACTAAATTTAGACTTCTCAACAGATATTGGTGATATTTGGGGCGGTTCTTCGTCAGCAGGTGGATCGATATTTGGTGGCGATGGTGGTGTAGATTTTGCCACCCTTGAGGGGGAAGAACTGTTTAATCAAGTTCACAAACAGTGTGTAGCGATGGTTTCGGAATCATGTACTAGCAGTGCGGTTGCTAATATGGCAAAAAGTGCATATGGTATTATGATTGCCCAGGATTGTAATGCTTATGAGAAAAGTGTAGATACAAAGCGTGAACAGGTTCAAGCTACTGTTCGTCAGGCTGAAAGAATACTGAGAGAGGCGCGTTTGGAAGAGTACCGCTCACATAATAGTGCGGACGTTAATGAATGCTTGGACACGGTTCGTTCAGCTATGTTGGCTGATACTGCATGTGGAAAAAATTATAAACGCTGTTTGGATTATACGGGGGCTTATATCAATCAGTCGACAGGTGAACCAGTTTACAGTCAACGTTTGTTTGAGTTGCAAAACTTGATATTGTTGAGTGGTGTTGGTGGTGACATGGATATTTTAGGCCAAAATAAGAAATTTGATGAATTCTTAGAATCTCGTAAAATGTTTGCGACGGCGGCTTTAGATTCTTGTCGTGATATATCGTCAGTTGTGTGGGAAGAATTCAAGCGCACCGCTTTGATCGAGATTGCCCAAGCTCAAGATGAAAAAATTGAGGAAATTAAGGCTACATGTGTTGAAACAATGCGCGATTGTTATGATACGCAGTCAAATTCGTTAAAGAGTTTTGATGATGAAACTGCAGGTATGGTCGGTGCGATTAGTATGCAGGCAGCACGTGAAATGTGTCAGGATAAGGTAATAGCTTGTGCGTCGTTATATGGTGATACAGATGGTTGTCAGTTCGATGGAAATGGAAAGCTGCTTAGCAGTAGTAATACAGCTAATAGTAAAGGACGCTGTGGCTTAGATGCATTGCTGGCGTATGTTGATACGATTGACACTGTTCGTATAGCTGCTGGTTGTGAAGAAGCGTTACGTTCATTTGTAACGGATTTGTGTACGCCAACAACAGGTGAACATGGATATCCATGGAATTGTAGACAATTGACGGATGATCAGATTGCGTCGCAAATATCGCAACGTGCACAATTATATTGTGTTGATATAGATGGAAATAAATTTGGTGCTGAAAATCCTGTAAAGACAAAGGATGCGGTTGATACACTGGCGTATTCTGGCGATCAGACAGCCATGGTTATTAAAGAGCTGATGACGGATTTAGAGGCGGAAATATCGACTCAATTGCAAGAACAGTGTGTGGCACACATGGGTATATGGTCTGAACAAACAGATGTTTATACAGTTTCTGCATGTGAAGATGATTTTTATCAGAGTGTGTTTGGCTTAGGTGATTGTTCTAAAGGTGATTCACGTGCACATGGTGTGTGTTTGATAAATAATGTTCAGAATAATTGCTTGAAGCAAAATGCGATGACTGGTGGTTTGGGATATGCACGATATGATGCAGCAACAGATAGCTGTATATTTGAAGATGGTTGGTATGAATATTATTGTGCAAATATGTTGCATGGTGAATGGCTGGCAGATACGGGAATGTGTTTGTGGGACGGACAGGTAGAGTGAAACTGTAAGAGAGATTGTGAAAATGCCAGTGCTGTTTTTGGACGGGTGGCTTTTCGATGAGTGCAACTGGCGTGTATGCAGTAGATGCTAGAAAATTGGATTTATGGTTGTGCGTGTGGCTAATTCACGTGGTACAAAGTTTTGTTTGATATATATTAATTCTATTTTGTTGGGAATCAAAAAAACACCCTTTATGGGTGTTTTTTATTGTTATATATTATTCAATGTTTTTAATAAATTCATTATCGTTTCACGTTTACTGTCATCAGATAATTTCCAGTACAACTTAATTAATTCTAGTGTTTCATTTTTTCCCAATGGATCATCTGCCGATTGGCTGGATACACGACGAGGGGTCGAACGGGTCGTTTTTGTTTCATCAGGTAAATTACCTGGCAGGCCAGTGAAAAAAAATGAAACAGGTGTGTCCATAACACGCCCTATTTCAAATAAACGTGATGCGGAAACCCGATTGCCAGCGGCTTCATACTTTTGGATTTGTTGGAACGTTATTCCACATGCAGTTGCTAAATCCTTTTGTGACATGCCCAACATGTTACGACGTAGCTGAATTCTACGACCAATGTGTTCATCTACGTGTGTTGGGGTAAATGGAACGCCTGACATTTTTATCTCCGATTATGATAGTTATCCGTTTTTATAATAATATAAAATTTATGTTATTTTGCAATCAAAAAACAGGTATAATGAGTAAAAATCTATTAAATGTAATGAGGTAATTATGAAAAAACCACTTGTTTTGTGTATCTTGGATGGTGTTGGTGTTAGTAATGAAGCAGACAATAATGCTGTGGCTGTTGCAAAAATGCCTTTTTTTGATGATTTGTTAAAAAAATATCCGAATTCTAAATTGAATGCCAGCGGTGAGGCCGTTGGCTTGCCGTCTGGGACAATGGGGAATTCTGAGGTTGGACATATTACAATCGGTGCAGGCCGAGTTGTTAATCAGTTTTTACGTAGATTTCAGTTGGAAAATTGGGATGCAAATAAACAGTTGAAAAGCTTTATAGAGACTGTGAAGAAATCTGGCGGAATCGTGCATGTTGGCGGGTTGTTTAGTGATGGTCGTGTTCATTCTGATATAAATGATATTTTGGTAATTGTTAAATATATATTGCATGCAGGACTACGTGTTTGTTTGCACTTTATTGCAGATGGTCGTGATACGCCACCAAAATCTGCAAAACAATATGTCGACCAGGTAAACAAGGAATTAAAATCTTTTTTCGAAGATAAGCGTGTGTTTTGGGGAACTTTGTCTGGACGATATTATGCAATGGACAGAAACAATAATGCAGATCGGACAAAAGCAGCGGTTGATGCGATTGTGTTAGATAGGTCAAAGTATCAGGAAAATACGATTGAATCAGCACTGGATAGTGCTTATATGCGTGGTGAAACAGATGAATTTATCTATCCAACGGTAATTAATGGTGCGGTTCCAGTTAGAAATACAGATGGTTTTTTGTTTGCTAATTATCGCAGCGATCGTGCAAGACAAATTATGTGGGAAATTCTTAAGACAGGTGCCCAGGTATTGTGCTTTTCGCAATATGGTGAGGGGTTGAATGAAGTTTGCCCTGCCCTGATCAATGATGTTATGATTGACAACACTTTAGGGGAGGTGTTGGCGCACAATGGATTGTCACAGCTACGTATCGCAGAAACAGAAAAATATAATCATGTGACTTATTTCATGGATGCAGAAAAAAATGTTGACTATGATCATGAAAAGAAAATTTTAATTCCGTCACCAGATGTTGCAACGTTTGATTTGAAACCAGAAATGGCAGCGGTTGAGATAACAGATGTGTTGTTGGAAAATCTGGATAATTTTGATGTGATAATATTAAATTATGCTAATGGTGATATGGTTGGACATACTGGAAATATGGATGCCACGGTTAAAGCTTTGGAGACGCTGGATTTACAGTTGGAGCGCTTCGTGCCTCAGGTTTTAAAAAAGAATGGTGTGGTTTTGATAACCGCAGATCATGGAAACGCAGAACAAATGTGGGATAAAAACAATGAAACAAAAATGACATCTCATACGACTAATCCCGTGAACTTTATAGTCGTGTCTAATTTTATTAAGCAGGTTTATGATGGTGGACTGGCTGATATTGCGCCAACAATCTTAGATATTTTAGGTATAAAAAAACCAAAAGATATGACAGGACATAGTTTGATAAAATAATGCTTTACGTAAATAGCATTTTTTTGATATAATGTATTAGCACATGTAGAGAGAAAGTATGAGATCATATTCAAATTGTTTTATGTTTTTTGTTTTGTGCGGTCTGGTGTCGCATAATCTGTTTGCTGTGGGCTATAATTGTCCAACAAAGATACAGTATATAGCTTGTGCGGAAAATTGGTTTTTAAGCAATCAAAAATGTGTTAAATGTCCAGATAACTCTACGACGGTAGCAGATAATTCGTCTACTTCCTGTACGTGTAAAGATGGATTTTCTTTGAATGGTTTATCAACTGGTGTTAAGACAACTTCTACTGCGGCATGTAAAGCATATGATAAAGCAGCAGAAGAGAAAGCAAAGCAATTTACAGTGACTTATTCCTGTGGAGATGGCAGTGGAACAAAACCAAGTAATGGGACTGCTACAAAAGATACTAACTTTACCCCAGCAAGTAATACATGTACTGCACCTGCTGGTTATTCTTTTGCAGGGTGGACAGTTAGTGGGGCTGGTGACGTTAAGACCGCGGGAACAGCATTTAAATGGACTTATACGGAAAATAAAACATTTACTGCAAAATGGTCCGCAGGCTCTTATACGATTACATATAACATGAACGGTGGAACGAACAGCGGGTCTAATCCAGCAGCGTATAGTGTTACAACAGCTACAATTAACTTGGCTACACCAACACGTGATAATAGTACGTTTGGCGGCTGGTATAGTGATTCAGGTTATAATAATAAAGTAACACAGATTGCAAAGGGGTCGACAGGTAACAAAACATTATATGCAAAATGGACGTGTAATGCAGGGTATTCATCGGACTCAGGAAATACGTCGTGTGTAAAAAATCCAGAACCTGAAACAGTAGTAACGCCAGAACCTGTGCAAAATACGGTTGAAGTTGTGAAGGTTTTACCGAAAATTGAGGTTAGCAAGGCGGAAATGACAGCAGTTGGTTTTACTGGTAACCCTTGTTGGATGTCTTCGGATTCGCCGATACAGTACAAAGAATGTGTGCGCAGCGTAATTGTTAATAGATTACCTAATTAGAAAGGTGTTTTTTGCGAAGATTCGCAAAAAATTCTTTTAGAAGTTGGGTAGACTTGTTCGCAAAATCTGTTGTTTGATAAACATTTGGTTTCCATAGGTGTTGGTCTGTTTCATAAATTCGTGAATTTGATGTTATTGCCCCACCCTTTTCATCTGTTGCAGCAAAATATACGTTTTTTATTCGCGCTAATGATATTGCGGTGGCGCACATAGCGCAGGGTTCCAATGTTACATAAATATCGCAATCATCCAAGAATTTTTGTCCCAGTTTTTTACACGCCCTATTTATTGCCACAATTTCTGCGTGTAATGTAGGATTTTGTTTCTTTTGTACCAGGTTTTCGCCACGTGCAATAATTTTTCCATCACGAACGATAACTGCACCAATCGGTACATCGTTATGGGTTGTGGCGCGTTTTGCTAAAAGTAATGCTTGATTCATAAACTGCATGCTTTATACTTTATCGTATGAATTCAAAATTGCAAATTATTTCAGGAATTTTCCGTGGACGTAAACTTAACCTGCCCCCAGAAGCCAGACCAACGCAAAATCGAGCAAGAATTGCGTTGTTTAATATCTTGGATTCAGGAATTGTTGATACAGATGATATTATGCGTGTTTGGGATGTCTTTGCTGGTAGTGGTGCTTTTGGGTTGGAGTGCTTATCACGATATCTAAATACAAGCGTATTGTTTACAGATGTTGCTGTTTCGTCAATAAGGACTGTGCGTGATAATTTAAAAAAATTAAATGTTGGTGAACGTGCGGTTGTTTTACAGGCTGATGCAATTACAAGTATAAATAAATTTGGGCGTGATACTGATTTAATATTTGTAGATTCACCATATGATAAACCAGAACTTGGGATATCTTTTGTTGAACAGATTGGAAAGATTGTAAAAAACGGAACGATTTTGATTTGGGAACAAGAAAAATCTAATTTCGTGTCCGCAAACGAACAGGTTTGGGATGTGTTAAAAGATAAGACATATGGTCGTGCGCGTTTTTTGTTTTTAAGAAAAAAATAATAAAATTACTTGATTTTTTTGTGTGTTTAGTTCATAATTGACGCCGCACAGCACCCTTGGAGGCTGTGTAAGTTTAAACAAATGCTATAAAAAGGATAAAAAATGGCAATTAATATTAATGCAGAAATTCGCAATGTTGCTGGCAAGGGGGCCGCACGTAGCATCCGCAATAACAAAAATATTCCGGCTGTTATTTATGGTGAAAAGAAAGCTCCTGTCGCGATTGAATTGAATGGTCGTGAATTTGAAATGCTGGTAAAAAAACCAGGTTTGCGGACAAAATTATTCCAAATTGCAACTTCAAACGGTACGGAAGACGCGATGTTGATGGACATCCAGTATCATCCTGTGTCAGATGCAGTTGTTCATGCAGATTTTAAGCGTATTGATGTTAAAAAACCTGTTAACGTGGTTGTTCCTGTTGAGGTTATCAATGCTGAAATTTCAAAAGGTTTGAAATTGGGTGGTACATTAAACTTTGCAGTGCGTAAGGTTGCATTACGTGGCTTAGTAGATGTTATCCCTGAAAAGATTACGATTGATTTAGCTTCACTAACAATTGGTGATGTGGTTCATGGTTCTGATTTGGTTTTGCCATCTGGTGTTGAACTGGGGTTGCATCAGGCAGAATTGGCCTTTGCGACAATTGGTGGTAAAATGCCAGCAGAAGAAGATAAAAAAGTGGCCGCTGCAGCGGGCAAGAAATAATAATTTTCTTGTTAAAAAAAATCCTCCGTTTGGGGGATTTTTTTGTTTTTTGAATGTCTTGAAATATAATTATATGAAATAAAAGATTTTTCGCTTGCAACATTTTTCAAATTATATATAATTGGCGCTGTGGGTTAGTAGCTCAGTGGTTAGAGCGGAGCGCTCATAACGCTTTGGTCGTGGGTTCAAGTCCTACCTAACCCACCAAGGTTGTATCCTGTCCATGTGGCAGGTTTTTTATTAAAAAATCTATTTTTTTTTGAAAGTCAATTGTATTTTATTTCTTATATAAAAAAATATTATTGATTTTTATTTTTTTGCCTTGCGTGAGGTGTGCTTTTTTTACTACCATTATACTCATAAGAGAGGAGTATATGGGAAAAATCCGCAGTTTCCTGGGCTTTTTAGCGACTTTGTTTGCAGTGTTTTTTGCATGCAATTCTTTTGCAGTATCTTTTAATGCATGTACGGATATAAAAAAATATACATCCTGTGTGTCTGGACGCTATTTGTCGGACTGTGGATCGGCGACAGATGGGCGAACTATTTCTAGTTTTTCTGTCGGAAATACTTGTTTGCAGTGTCCGTCATCTAGTTATGAATGTAAAGGAGGAACTACTTGTCCGAAGCTGACAACAATAACGGTTAAGTGTAATGCTGGTTATTATATGGGAGTTGGTGACACTACTTGTAGTCGTTCTTGTGAGGCAGGACACCAGTGTCCTGAGAATACGTATACTATTCCTGCATCAGGGGCCTCTTCTATTACTAATAAAACCCCATGTAGCGGAAGAACACAATATAGTGCTTCTAAGTCTGGGTCCTGTTCAACAGTAAGCAACGGTTATTACACAACTGGGTGTAACAGCTATGGCAATGTATGTACAGGTCAATCACAATGTACTGGTGCGACATATTGTAGCGGTGGTATACAAAACGACTGTCCAACGGGTTATACAGCAGATACAAGCAATGGTAAGACAGATAATACACAGTGCAAAATCAGTGTTGATGGTGGTAAATACATTGCTGTAGCAAAAGAAAGCTCTGCCAGTGGAACATGTGCAGCTGGTACATATAAGGCCGCACATACAGTTGCATATAACTCTACATCAAGTTGTTCAAACTGTTCTGGACGTACTGCATATAGTGCGGCTGGTGCAGCAAGCTGTTCGACAGTAAGCAGCGGTTATTACACAACTGGTGGCACGACGACAACACGTACAGGCCAATCACAATGTAAAGATGCGACATATTGTAGTGGTGGTGTAAAATATGACTGTCCAACGGGTTATACAGCAGATACAAGCAATGGTAAGACAGCTAATACACAGTGCAAAATCAGTGTTGCTGATGGTAAATACATTGCTGTAGCAAAAGAAAGCGCTGCCAGTGGAACATGTGCAGCTGGTACATATAAGGCCGCACATACAGTTGCATATAACTCTACATCAAGTTGTTCAAACTGTTCTGGACGTACTGCATATAGTGCGGCTGGTGCATCAAGCTGTTCAACAGTAAGCAGCGGTTATTACACAACTGGGTGTAACAGCAGTGGCAATGCATGTACAGGTCAGTCAAAGTGTGAATCTGATTATTACTGTAGTGGGGGGGTGCGTGCTGCATGTACATCATGGCGAGCCAACACAAATACTAATGGTGTAACAGGAGCAACCAGCACAGATGCATGTGTATGTGCTGCAGGATATCGTTTGAATAAATCCGCATGTTCTGCATGTGCATGTGGAACATACAAGTCTGTCAACAGTAATGCCACATCGTGTACGAATACTGATGCTGGATATTATGCATCTGGTGATGGAAACACTGGGCAAACGGAGGCAACTGCAGGTTACTATGCGGCAGCTGGTGCATGTTCACAGACGGCGTGTGGGGATGTTACCAAATATAGTGCGGCTGGTGCAGCAAGCTGTTCAACAGTAAGCAGCGGTTATTTCACAACTGGTGGCACGACGACAACACGTACAGGTCAATCACAATGTACTGGTGCGACATATTGTAGTGGTGGTGTAAAATATGACTGTCCAACGGGTTATACAGCAGATATAAGCAATGGTAAGATAGCTAATACACAGTGCAAAATCAGTGTTGATGGTGGTAAATACATTGCTGTAGCAAAAGAAAGCGCTGCCAGTGGTACATGTGAAAAAGGTACATATAAGGCCGCACATACAGTTGCATATAACTCTACATCAAGTTGTTCAAAATGTTCATGTGGTACTTATGCATCCAGCACTGGTGCAAGCAGCTGTACTAAGACATCCGATGGATATTATGCATCTGGTGAGGGAAACACTGGGCAAACTAAGGCATCTGCAGGTTACTATGCGGCAGCTGGTGCATGTTTACAGACGGCGTGTACAGCACCATATAGCAACAGTATGTCTGGGTCTGATGATGTCAATGACTGTTATTTAAAAACAACTGCCACTAAGTATGTTGCGGAAGCAGGAAAAGGCGAAGTGTCGTGTGTGGCTGGTGGATATTGTGCAGGTGGTAGCATAATATATAAGGGTGGAAGTGTATCAGGACGTAGTACAACAGGTGGACGTACAGGATGCCCTGCGAATAGTTATTGTACAGCTGGTGTTTCTGCAGCAGCAACATGTTTGAGTTTAGGCAGTTTTTATACGACGGCATTGGCTAATTCGGATGAAGCTAGTGATTGTTATGGAACTACAACTGCTAAGAACTATGTAAAAACAGCAAAATCTGGTGAAGAATTATGTACAGCTGGAGGATTTTGCCCAGGTTCTGTAAGTGTTTATTATGGTAGTACAGGTGGACGTACAGGATGTATAGAAAATTCCGACAGTTTATCAGGATCAGATGATATAAGTGATTGTTATTGTAATGCGGGTTATGGTGGTAACGCTGGGGTCAGTGGCGGAAAGTGTACATATTGTTCTGGTGGTACATACAAGACAAATTCAGGTAATGCGTCATGCTCGATTTGTACTGCTAATTATTATTGTACAGGAGGAACGGGACATACTGCATGCACTGCTAACTCATCTAGTGAATCTGGATCAGATGCAATAACTGATTGTTATTGTAATGCAGGTTTTGGTGGTGATGCAGGAACCAGTGGCGGAAAATGTACTGCATGTGCAATTGGAGCCTATAAGTCTGCTGTTGCGAATACATCTTGTTCATTGTGTAGTAATTTGTCGGGTGTTTCTGTGTCAGGCGGAGAGTATTACACAGATGATGTTGCATCTACGACAAATAAAGCTTGCAAATATATGGCACCAGATAAGTCAATTACTGGTTGCTCTTCAGTAGCGACGATTGAGGTTACGTATGATGGCATTGCATGGCCAAAGACTCCATATACAGTAGTTGCTGGAACAGGTTATTTGATTGCAAATAATACAACACCGACTGCGACATGTAATCCAATTTCTTATACAATTGTATATGATTCTAATAAACCTGATAATGCAAGTGACAATTTTAAAGTTGAAATGCAGGATACAATCGCAACGTATGATAAATCGGTAGTTTTGAGTGCGAACGAATATTCTTTGGATGGTTGGACATTTACAGGTTGGAATACGAAAAAAAATGGTTCGGGAACAAAATATAATAATTCACAGGAAGTAATTAATTTGACTTCTGTTTCTGGTGGGGTGGTGACATTATATGCCCAGTGGTCTGCGAACAAGTACACTGTTACATATGCAAAGAATAAACCTTCTAATGCATCGTCAGAGGTAACAGGAACAACAGCGAATAACAATCATGTATATGATACCCCAAGTCAGTTGACAACAAATGGCTATTCCTTAACTGGTTGGACATTTACAGGTTGGAATACGTCTGCTGATGGTAAAGGTCAGAGTTATTCTGATAAGGCTACGATATCTACATTGAATGCGACAAATGGTGGCACAACGACATTATATGCCCAGTGGTCTGCGAATATATTTACTATTAATTATAGTAATGGCGGTAATGGTGCAACAGGTGATGCATCTAAAGTGTCTGTTGAATGTCGATATGATGATAAAAATGATAGTGATTGTTACACGACAACCCAAGGTAAAATGTTTAAGCAATTTTATACTTATCAAGGTTGGACAACCGAAAAGAATGGTGTACTTGTTGAATATCCTGTTGATAAGTATATTGGGACAATTATAACAGGTGGTAGTATCACGTTGTATGCAGTGTGGGATGCTTGCCCTGCAGCAAATATGGGAAATGGTGTTGCAAAATCAGTATTAGATGGTGTAACGGAAAATGTTTGTCGGTATACACATACATGTTCCGTTGGATTTTATAATGCTAATCATTTAAAGCAGATTACATCACATATGATAAATTGTAGTCCATGCACAAATTTACCAGATAATGCAAAATGGACGAGCTCGGCGCTTACAGATACGTGTGCGTGGAAATGTGATGAATGTCAAAATGGGGCAAACGCAATGTCTTGTTCATTGGTGCAAGATGACATTGCTAGAACATGTACTTATGCTGGTACGTGTGATCCAAATACGTTTAATCCAGTTGTGACTGGATCAACGATAAGTTGTACCGTTTGTCCAAGAAATAGTTTTGTAGATGCTGATAATGTTGCGACTTATTGTACATGCTCTATTGGGCATACAACCAACCAAGAAGCAAATGGTCCAAATACAACAAATGCAGAATCTTGTAAACCAATTAGTAATTATAAGATAACCTATGAAACCAATGGTGGAGATAATTATCTTGGCGGACCAGATGAATATACATATGGTGTTGGTGCTGTGATTAATGGTGTGCCAACACGAACAGGCTATACATTCTTGGGATGGTGTTCTGATGCATCATTGAATTCGTGTGCCCCAGAACGTACAATATCAACATCTGCAACTGGAGATAAGCGTTTCTATGCGAAGTGGTCGCCTAATGAATATACAATTACAATTGATAAAAATGGAGCAACCGGTGAAATTACAGAAAATGTAAAATGTGTGTTTGATAGCGGTCAGTGCAGAATGCCACAGGTTTCATCGTTGTTATACCCAGGTTACGTTGTAACTGGAAAACTGTGTGAAACGGCAAATGGTGATGGAAAATGCTATGATGCAGGTTCGATTGTTACAAATAACTTGTCCCCTACGGCAAACAATATGAAGTTGTATGTGATGTGGAAACCAAATGTATTCAAGGTTAAACTATTGGCAGCGGACGCAACTGCAAATGCTGAAGAAAAAATAGTTTATTTGAAATATACGGTGGGATGGTATTCTGATAGTAGTGCAAAAAATCAGTTGATAAATATTAATGACTTGCCACAAAAAACGGGTTATGTCTTTGCGGGATATCAGTTGTCTAATGGCACCAAGAATGTAAAAGTTGTTAATGCAGATGGTATTATGAATATTGATGACGATGCTTTAATGGTTACAACGACTGATACAACAGCGTCTGTTGTATGGGATGCAGGAATAACTCATTGTCCAGATGGTTATTATTATAAAGGTTATGGAAATAAATGTACATTATGTGAAGCAAATAATTGGTGTCCAGAGGGTGATTATAACACAGATTCAAATGTTGTAGGTGGTTTGAATCCATGTCCAGATGGTGGTTTGTCATCGGGAGGTATTGCTGCGTATAATCCAGGTGTGTGTTATAAAAACTTGTTGAATTATGAATCGGTCACCAAACATGCAACGGGTACACAGTCGTGTTTTTACAATGAAGAAACAGATAAATATAATTTGAGTTGTTATAATAAAGTTGTTGAGGCTTGTGCTGCAGGATATTGGTATGTTTCAGGAGCAGATTGCAGTGAAGTTGGTAAAAATTATTATAGTGTGGAAGGAGATATGTTGCGTACCCCATGTCCAGTTCAAGGCTTAACAGATACGTTAAATTCTGGGACGGTGACTCAGTGCTATAAAACGGTAAACTATACTGCAAAATATGGTAAGGGTAACCAAGTGTGTAATTATATTGACGACACGTATGGGTATGCTGACAGTTGTCGTGATATAAATATTACTAGCTGTGTGGGTGGTTATTATCGTGACGTAGAAGAAGCAACTGATTGTGTTCCTGTTGGCAAAGGTTTTTATAGCTTTGAAAATACAATCGATAAGATTCCATGTCCGCGTGGTGGTGATCAGTATGGGACAACAGATGAAGAAACTGCATATTCTGCAACGTCGTGTTATATTGCGGATTATCCGTTTGCTACTGCAAATGGAAGCGGTGTTAGATACTGTAACTATGACACAGAAACATTTGATTATACAACATGTAAAACAAAGCGTTTTATGTGGTGCAAAGGCGGTTATTGGTGGGCAAAATATGGTGACGAAGATTGTGTGGCTGTCGGAATTGGTTATTTTGGCCCTGTTGTATCAGACGATAACGGCGGTTATTTAACAGGACGTCAGGCGTGTCCAGCATTTTCAACACGACGTGGAACAACTGCAAATGAATTTGGTGCTAATGCAGGCGCTTGCTATATGACAGGTTTGTCTTGTGCGGTTGCAGATGGTACAGGTGTAAAGCAGTGCTGGTATGATATGTCTGAATCCGAATATTCCAAGAATTGCAGTATTTGCCAAGTTACACTATGTAGCAGCAGTTACTATCTGGATAATAATGAATGTACATTCTGTCCAGAAGATTATATTTGTGATGATTTATCACGCATGGACAAAGATGGGAATGGTATGCCGGATGGAAAACCGCTGTTGTGCAAGACAATGTTTGGCAACAAACATCCATATGCTGATCCTGGTTCAACCAGAGCAGCACAATGTTGGGGGGTATGTGAATTGCTGGAAAACGTGGTAGAAATGATTGGTCGTGATTATTATGACGATCCTGATACATGCGAAATACGTGAATGTAAGTCGGCTCATTATTTGACAGCGAATAAAAGTGCATGTTTGATTTGTCCTGAAAATCATATATGTGCTCCAGACACGTCAATTGACGACAATGAAGATGGATTGCCTGATGCTGCACCTAAAACATGTTCAGAAATCTCTGGTGGGATACATCCTTATTCGCCAGTTGGATCTACGGAAGATACACAGTGTTACGCTAAGTGTGAGGAATTTGATTTAATTGGTGGACGTGCATATCCGAGACAGAATATAGTTCACTATGGCAGTGGTGTGTGCGAATATTTAGCGATGTCAGATTCTGGTAATCCATGTAAGATTCAAGAAACAGAAAAAGGCTTGGCATGCGTTGAAGTTTCATGTAATCCAGATTTTGAACTGGTTGATGGTCGTTGTCAGGAATGCAAAAGAGATCATGCAACAGCGTACAAACCTAATGGTAATTGTTTGGTTGCAAAGTGTCACGAAAACTATCACCCAGAAGGAGATAAATGTGTAGAAGACACTAACGTTTGCAGTGCACCAAATTCTACGTTGGCAGAACATACGTGGAATCACAAATTGAATGCATATGGTGCATGCATTGTGAAAAAATGCGAAGACGGTTATCATGTGGCATCAAATGCATGCGTTCCAGATGTCCAGACTTGTGAAATCAAAAATGGTACAGGTATGCGTGAATGGGATGGGGTAAATAAAAAATGGGGCGAATGTCAGGTGACATCTTGTAAGCCTGGTTATACAAACGATCCGCGTGAATCTAATGAACCAATTGATCCATCGAAGAAATGTGGTGCGTGTAAAAACACATTTGGATTGAATGGTCAAGTTGCCGTCAGCAGCTGGATTAGTGGTTGTGAAATTGCCGCATGTATGTACCAAGGCGAACTGTATAATCTGGAAAACAATAAGTGTGTCATTATTTGTAATCGCAAACCAGACGAAACAGGCACTATGCGTTGGGATGATACTGCAAAAAAATGTATACGAGAATGTAAGCCTGGGTATACAGCTTGGTAATATTTAATCAATGAAACAGTATGATGTTATAGTTATAGGTGCAGGTGCAGCGGGATTAACCGCTGCGGCTGTGCTGTTAAGGCGCGCAAAATCTGTTTTAGTTTTAGATATGGGGGCAAAACCCGCACGAAAGGTTTCTGTGTCTGGCGGTGGAAATTGTAACATAACGAATTCAGCTGTTGCTGTGGAACGATATTTTGGACAAAACAAGAACTTCGTTCGTGGTGCATTAAGCCGATTAGCGCCCCAAGATGTTTTGCAATGGTGTAATATTCATAATATAAATTTGTATGAAAAAACGCCTGGTAGATATTTTTGCGTTAAAGGTGCCAGTACTGTGGTTAAGGCATTGTTGGATGACGTCGATGGTGCTGATATAAAGTATAATCATTTGGTTGAATCTGTTCATAAGAACGCGGATTCCTTTATTGTTCAAACTAAATTTGGACAGTTCAAAGCAGAATCTGTAATTGTAGCAACTGGGGGCACATCGTTTGGGTCACTGGAGACTTCAGACATCGGATATAAAATAGCTCAAAACTTTGGTCACAAGATTGTGCCAGTCCGCCCTGCTCTGTGTGCGGTTGCAACAAAATATTTTGATGCACAATTGTCTGGAATTTCTGTCTCGGTTGAAATTACCGTTGACGGGACCAAGATACAAGATGATATGCTGTTTACTCATTTCGGCATTGGTGGCCCAGCCGTTTATCGTGCAACGGTTCGAGATATTTCTCATGGGATGACAATAAATCTGTGCCCAGGTATAGATTTGTTTCAAGAATTAAAGAAAGCCAAACAGACGAATGGACGTCGTAGTATTTCAAATATATTATCTTTGTACATGCCTGCACGTATGGCAAAGTTTTTTGTTGGTAATTTAGATAAAAACATTGCAGATATACGTGACGACATTATAAGTAAAATTGTAGATATGATTCAATGTTGTCATTTAGATTATTCTGATATAACTTTGCATAGCATGAAAAGTGCAGAAATTGTTCGTGGTGGCGTTTCAACAGAACAAATATCGTCCAAAACGATGGAATCGAAATTATGTTCTGGCTTATTCTTTGCAGGCGAAGTTTTGGATATTGCTGGTGATTTAGGTGGGTTTAATCTGCACTGGGCATGGGCCAGCGGATATGTAGCAGGAAAAAACGCATAATTATTTTTGTATGGTACATAAAATAAATTCCTAAAAAAAATTAACAAAATGAATTTTTTACTTGTGCAATATAGATGTTTTTTTCTAATATTGTCTTGAATGAGAAAGGAAAGTGGGGAAAGATGTCTAGATTTCTGCGTATTTTTGCAATAATTTTTAGTTTTGTTTTTGTTACTAATGCATTTGGTGCGGGGTATACATGTACAAAACGATACAAGTCATGTGCTGCAAATTATTATTTGAATGGTACTAGTGCAGGAAATTCGTGTACTGCATGTTCGTCTGTTTCTTTCGTAGAAACAGGTTCTGACACAGAAAATGTCACGGGTGGCACACGTACACGTTCTAAATCACGCACATGTTATCGTACAACCAGTGCGGCGGGTTCTACATCATCATCGGCATGTACCGGATCTGGCAACTGTGGTTCTTGGTCATATGGCAGCTGGACATATTCTTGCACCACCGCTGGATACTATAAAAGCAGCAGTGGCCCATGTTCTCAATGTGAAGCAGGATACTATTGCCCTGGTGACAATACACGTAAGGCGTGCACAGGATTAGGTAGCTTCTATACTAAATCAGCCGCTGGTTCAGACGCTGCTGCCGACTGTTATGGTACTACAACTTATGGAAACTATGTAAAAACAGCTAAATCTGGTCAAGAATCATGTGTCGCTGGTGGCTATTGTACAGGTTCTGTAAATGTTTACTATGGTAATACTGGTGGACGCACAAGTTGTCCAGCTAACTATTATTGTGTAGCTGGTGCGTCTGTAGCAACCGGATGTACAACTTTAGGTAGTTTCTATACTAAATCAGCCGCTGGTTCAGACGCCGCTGCCGACTGTTATGGTACTACAACGGGCGGTAAGTATATAGAAACTGCGAACACTTCTACACAATCAAGCTGTACTGCTAACTATTATTGCCCAGCAACTAATATCTATTATGGTAGTACTGGTGGTAGAAATGCGTGCACAGGATTAGGTAGCTTCTATACTAAATCAGCCGCTGGTTCAGACGCCGCTGCCGACTGTTATGGTACTACAACTGCTGGTAAATATATAGCCTCTGCGAACACTTCTACACAATCAAGCTGTACTGCTAACTATTATTGTCCAGGTTCTGTAAATGTTTACTATGGTAATACTGGTGGTGGAATCGCATGTACAAATTTAGGTAGCTTCTATACTAAATCAGCCGCTGGTTCAGACGCCGCTGCCGACTGTTATGGTACTACAACTGCTAAAAACTATGTAAAAACATCTAAATCTGGGCAAGAATCATGTGTCGCTGGTGGCTATTGTCCAGGTTCTGTAAATGTTTACTATGGTTATACTGGTGGACGCACAAGTTGTCCATCTGGCAGTTATTGTGTAGCTGGTGTGTCTGCAGCAACCGCATGTACAGGATTAGGTAGCTTCTATACTAAATCAGCCGCTGGTTCAGACGCTGCTGCCGACTGTTATGGAACTACAACTGCTAAAAACTATGTAAAAACAGCTAAATCTGGGCAAGAATCATGTGTCGCTGGTGGCTATTGTCCAGGTTCTGTAAATGTTTACTATGGTAATACTGGTGGACGCACAAATTGTCCAGCTGACAGTTATTGTGTAGCTGGTGTGTCTGCAGCAACCGCATGTACAGCAAACTCGTCCAGTGCAGCAGGTTCCGATGCAATAAGTGACTGCTCATGTAAGGATGGATATGGTGGTAATGCTGGAACAAGCGGTGGCACATGTACACTATGTTCCGCAGGTACATATAAGTCTGGTGCTGGAAACACGTCTTGTTCAACATGTACTGCTAACTATTATTGTACTGGTGGTGCAAATAGAACCGCATGTACAAATTTAGGTAGCTTCTATACTACATCAGCTGCTGGTTCAGACGCTGCTGCCGACTGTTATGGTACTACAACTGCT
>JAZRJE010000020.1:0-137595 GCA_045645645.1 Candidatus Enterousia sp. | reverse complement strand
TATAAAGAGTGCATCTGGTGCGATGTGTTACGCCAGTTTGGCAAGCGGCTCAGGTACGAATGCAATTAATGTAAATCTGGATGGTACCACATACCATACGATCAAATAAGGAAGGAAAAATCCCCCATTCGGGGGATTTTTTATCTCTGATAGTTTAATACAACATTTGATATAAACATGTCACGTACTTTGGCATTCTGTGCAATCTGATAAACAAAAGCATCTGCACCATAAAATGCAGCAATAGATATTTTCTGATACTGATCAACACCAAACCATATACGTTTATTATTAATAATTTTACCTGTATTTTTATCACGCAATACAACCGTAGCAACAATATTCCTAGCGCGCTTATATTTTACTTCTCTAACAACATTCTGATTACCAGGATAAACCGTATCTGGTACAGACATTGTAACAGCTGCGACTACTTCAAATGACGCTAAACGCCCATCAAGTTCCAAAACACGACGCATTTCTATTGCATTATTTGTATCAATATTTTGATTACCCATTGAAAACCCCAAATAATTATTACGATTCCATTTGCCCAAATCAAAATTAAAATAAACAATATTCTTATATTCTGCCCCAAACAAAGATTTCATTTTATTATCAGTAAGCAATTCTTTACTTTTTAAAACCTGCGTCATATTCAATTCCCCTTAATTAAGATGGACAAAAAATATACCACAGGCATTATTTTTGTCAATCAAAATAAAAAGGGGCCAAAAAACCCCTTGGTATTAAAATCAAGCATCAGACAGTATCTAACTAATCCTTACAAGCCATTATGAATGTCATCGCGACTTAATCCGCAACACGCAAGTCTGGCCATAATATCAACAACCCCTTTACCACGATTCAAAGCCCCTTTCTGTGCCTGAGCCTGTATACCTTGGGTTGCTTTATTAAAAGCGTTTATATTTGTGGTCATATTCAATGTCCTTTTTACACAACATCTCTCTGACATGGACAAAAACATACAATACAAAAAAGTTTTTGTCAAGTATTTTGTCCACTACTTATCACACCCATATTCACCGCACATCGGCGCAGAGTATTCTTGCACCTCTATCGCAACTGGTGACGGCTGCGCAGGTTCTTCATAATGAACCTCTTTTACAACACGTACACGGCGATTATCCGCATTTGGTGTATTATCAGGTGTCGGAACAGCCAAATCTTCTTCACCCGCAGACACTGCAACTATTTGACTAGCAGGAATACCATACTGAATCAACATTTTTTGAACAGCTTCTGCACGACGTCCACCCAAAGCATAATTATAATTACTGGACCCCGCAGTATCTGTATGTCCAACAACAGAAACCTTGATATTCTTATTCTCCTGCGTAGCAGACGCTAACTTTTTAATTAGCTCTTTATACTCTGGCTTAATTGTCGCTTTATTAAAATCAAAACGAATTTCAAAAACCTCTTCCATAACATGCTGTTGCGGCGTCAATGGAATCTGTTGAACTTTTATCATTGTTTTTTCGCCTGCAGCAGCTTGCAACTGATCCAAGCGCGCATTAATAGCGGCCAGTTCTGAACGCATTGCCAACATCATATTAATAAATTCTTCACGTGTCACCAATTCTTCACTAACCATTGGAATCTGATTAGTACAACCATCACACGACGAACAAGATGTTCCTTCTGGGCACTGTTGCTGTTCTTCAACTACAACAACTGGCGCAATAACCGCATTCATACATTCTGCATCACCATGTGGACAATCTCTTTCTGAAACAGAATTATTACTATTACGTACGCTATTATCTGTTGCGGACTTATTAACAGTTTTATCGCCTCCATAGATATTTTGATTAAACACCAACGGTTGAACTGGCACAGGATTAATCAAGTGTTCTGGGACATTAACATTATTAACTATAATTACCCCCTCACGTGTACGCGCACTATTTGCCATAGCAGACATATTACGCGTATCTGGATAATAAGTGTGTTTCTCGGTTGCTGGCTTCACCCTTTTTGCAGCACAACCACCATCAGAACACGTTTCTACAATCGTTTCTGTCTCTGATTCTGTTACTGTTGTCTGCCCCCCCATATTTTGAACCAGATTTACAACCTTGCCACCTTCACATGAAGCCAACGTATCTATCGTTTTTATGAAACGTTCACGACATTGATTTGCAGTTTTCACCTGTCCACTAGCTGTTGCAGATAACCAGCAATCAAATTTTGCCTGTGCTTCCGCTGCCAATTGTGGATTATTATCCGCAGCGTCACTTTTCAACTGTTCCATCAAATCGTTATAAGCCGAATACAATTCAAAGGCTGTTTGTTCATCTTCCACAGGCCAATTGTTTAATGATTCTGGGAAGGGAACTTCTCCTGAAAAAGCTGCTATTGCTTTATTTGCGAACAATTCCCCCATATCCATATACCCACTTGTACGAGCATTATAAATAGCATAAGAGCGATAATTCATTGCCAACTGATTCAAGAACGAATCCTTATGTGGGGCAGAATAAACATCCAAAGTTTCAACATAATCAACCGTCGGCGTTGACATGTCACCCCATTCATCTACGTTATTATTCATATTTGCGCACGCCACCAATGACACCACAGCCCCCAGTGACAACAAACGCACAATAACCCATGTAGATAATTTATTTCTCATCCCTGAATCCTTTTTATAATCCTAATTATTATACGATTTTTTCATATATTAGTAAAGCACAAAAAAAGCCCACATGGGCTTTATTTTTTATTTATCCATTGACGATGTAATAAAGCTGCCCAGTGATTGCAATCCCCCTAAGCCAGCACCACCACCAACGACCCCACTAACAGTATCCATAATAGAAGCCGTATTTGTCTTTTGTCCTAAATTTCCAACAGACTCCAGCAAAAAGTTACCCCACAAAGCCCTCTTCTGTTGACTCAATTTAGCACCCGAACATTTTTCAATCTTAGCAATCAATTTACCCGCCATTGTAGCTTCAGCCCTAGTATAATCCGCTTCTGAAAAATCAACCAAGTTAAATATATCATATATATCTGAAGCAGATTTTTGTTTTTTTCCACAAGAACGCGAACCATCATCACAATACGTTGCCATACCTACCCGCGGAAAACCTTCCCAAACCATACCGTCATTCCCCGTACCTTGAAAAGAATCATAGCAAATATCGCCATCACCCATCATTGCCGCAATTTCTACTGAAGCCTGGTACCCCCCCACCCCACTAGACACTGCACATGGCTTACGTCTTAACATTCTTTGTACATCTTCCGCACTGGCAGCCCCTGTTTTAGCCCATTCCTTAACCGCATCATTAACGAAAGAAATCTCTGCAGACGTCGGTTGACATTCTGCAGTCAATGCGTCAACCTGTTGATTTAAGGCCTTAACCCCACTAGCCAAAGTCAACACCGTACCAACCAAACTTCCTGCACTATCCATTGCTGACGCCTGTTGTGTTGCAACTGGCGCTGCTTTTTTTATAGACACTGCAGACATGGCTGGCATCGCAACCAAACCAAACAACCCTACAAACAACAACTGAATTCTTTTCATCTCTCTTGAAATGAATTATAACACAAAAATCAATTTAGATAAATATAAAAATTGCTTTTTTGTTTTATGCGCTGTAAACTGACACTCGTGCACAAAGATAAAAGAAATTTTATTATATTCTTTAAACATAGACGCTTAAAACGCCTGTGGCAGTTTTTCTTTACTGGCTGGGGCCTGGTAATGCTGGTTGCGTTAATCGCAGGCACATTATTTACACGAGAGCTTTTATGGACCCCCATATCTGCAATAAATATGGCTGATATTGTTACTAACCAGTTTAAGATGTCCAACGCATCATTTGCAGGAATCGATCAAAACGGCGAACCATTCAAGTTAAAAGCCGTAACAGGACGACAAGAATACGACACGCCAGACATTATATATATGGATTCTGTATCTGGAAGCGCAATCAGAACCCAAGACGGCCAACGTGTAAAATACGACTTTACCGCAAACCAGGGTGAATATAATCGAAAACAAAAAAACATTCGACTAATAGGCAATGTAAAAATATTTATTAGTAATGGCGACAAAATATTTACAGACGAAATGGTGATAAAATTATGAAACAATCCGTACTACGTGTTGAACATTTATCAAAAACATACGGCAAGCGTATGGTAATCAAAGACGTATCACTAATTGCCCGCCAGGGCGAATCGGTTGGCCTGCTGGGACCCAATGGCGCAGGTAAAACGACTGCCTTTTATTGCATAACTGGACAGCTTGCAGCAACAGGCGGACAAATATTTCTAAATTCACAAAACATAACCCATTTACCTTTTTATCAACGCGCCAGATTGCATATTGGATACTTACCTCAGGAAAACAGTGTTTTTCGTGGGTTAACTGTCGAACAGAATATAATGGCAATATTAGAAGTTGTTGAACCAGATAAAAAGAAACGGCAAAAAAAACTAGATTCTCTACTGGATGAATTTTCTATTACATCTCTGCGCCGCAGTCCTGCTACAGCTCTGTCTGGCGGCGAACGTCGTCGTGTTGAAATTGCACGCGCATTAGCCAACGATCCAAAATTTATCTTACTGGACGAACCTTTTGCTGGAATCGACCCAATTGCGGTAAACGATATTCGTGGTCTGGTATCGCAATTAAAAAATCGAGGTTTAGGCGTAATAATTACTGACCACAACGTACGTGAAACCCTTGGAATTACAGATCGCAGTTATGTTTTGCACGACGGAAAAATTTTAAAACATGGCACAACCGAGGAAATTGTCCAAGACGAAATGGTAAAAAAAGTATATCTTGGTGAAGATTTCACAATGTAAAAACCGCCACAGGCGGTATTTTTTTACTACAAGATATTAGTTTAACCAATATTTTTAACACAGCATACCCAATACAAGAACACGAAAAGCAATCTTGACATCAAAAATCCCCCACACAGGGGGATTTCTTAACTATCTTCTTCTACATCGTCTTCATCTACCTCAACCGCATTCAAATCTATTTCTTTCGGAACGCCCAAAATATCTTCGATTTTATCAGACGCTGAATCCAAATCCATTTTATGCAGCACTGCAAATTCCTGAGCCATACGCTCTAAAGCACGCAAATACAACTGACGTGCAGAAAAAGTCATGGTATCAGACGCACTACGGCGTTGCAGATCACGAACCACTTCTGCCAACTTCATCGGATCGCCTGAATTAATATTTTCTTCATATTGTGCAGCACGACGTGCCCAAATCATACGCTTTGCACCAGCCTTACCTTTTGCTGATGCGATCGCTTCATCCATCTTCTTAGCTGTCGACAATGGACGCAAACCAGAAATCTCTGCTCGTTCCAATGGAACGCGCAATGTCATATGATTACGTTCAAAATCAATAACCATCATTTTTATTTTCTGTCCAGCGACTGTTTGCTCTTCTATACGCAACAACTTACCAACCCCCTGGGTAGGATAAACAACATACTGTCCAGTTTTGAAATCTAATTTTTTACTTGGCATTATATCACACTCTTTCGCGTTGCCATTCTCTCTTACCGATGTATTATAGCATAAAAAAGCTAAAAAACAAACAAATCAACCAAAAAAATTAAAGCAGCCACACAAATCAGCTTTTTCTTAACGCAAAATTCGACGTGGCACACTGGTTCTACGTATTACAGACCCACGAACCTGCGCTTCGGAATTTTCTTTTTCCATGCACTTCCAGGTACCATCTACCAATTTCGCATCTTGACCAGCCTTACACGGATTCTCTTTCAGGCGCCAAGAAAAACAAGATCCATTCTGATATGATTCATAGGCATCCTCAGAACCACCACGAACATAACGTCCCACAACGCCATCCCATCTGCCCGCAGGTTGCCCTGTACACCATTTGCGTTCCCCCCAACATAAAACTGATTTTTCTCCAGGCACTTCCAATGTCCAAGCTGCATTTGTATCCTTATACCCACTATAAGCTGAACCTGCGCGCCCCATCATTTTACCAGTTTCTAAATCCATACACCATAACTTCTGACATTCTGCCGCGCTTACACCATCTATTTTTGCATGACTGACCAGTACATATCCTGGGCCACACGTAAACTCCGCCCGTGCAACACCAACAAAGCAAACAAAAAAAGCAAATAAAAAATATCTCATATGCCTTATATTACACTTTTTTATCATATTTTACAAATATATAATTTACTGTCCCAATCCTGCTGGACTAAAACGACCAATATTATTAAACAATTCTTCAATCGCATTTAGTTCGATTGCGGCAGGCATCTTTGTTTCACCTTCTGCAACAACAACATCAGGCAAATCTTCATCATGCAAAATGACTGTTTTAACAATCCGTTTACCTTTTACCCAAACCAACAATACGGTTTCATCAGTATACGTCGGCGCCAATGGCCCGCGATAATTTTCATCTGCGCCAAAATAAATCCAAACAGTATCACCATAGATTGTTTTCACCTGCGGTGCCCCGATTTCATCTATCAACCTATCTGTCGTCTTTATATCTGCAATAACGGTTTCCAAATCAGATGGAAAAACATAACCCCGATGCTTGGTCTGGAACGTACATGCACCTAACAACAACATAAAAAATAAAATCAACTTTTTCATAGTCTACAATTTACAACAAATCATTCTATAAACGCAATAAAAAAACATTATCAGATTGACAAGCACACTATTTCACAATACAGTCAACAGTCCTAACATAAACCTAAGGAATTTTATAATGGCAAAATTTATAGAACGTATTGAAATGGCACACAAAATTGGTATTGAATTGAACATCAGTCGCATCGACAAGGCAATCACTGATAACAATCAACCGATTACTATCGTAAAAACAATGGGCCAACCCTGTCTAGTAAGAAAAGATTTAGCAGAAATTTCTGCGCCATATGGTTCTGATTTACGTTTTTATGAAATAATACGTATTAACAATTATGCTAACTTAATTACTAATGGCAAAAGTGAACCTGTTGGTGTGCCAATGTATTGGCTGGGCAACACAAAAACTGGTGTATTTAAAATGCAACCAATGTTAAACTACTTTTCACCCAACCAAGCATTCAGTGAAATGCGCCAACATTTAAGCGAACGCACCCAACGTGTATCCGCTTCATATGCCCGCGATGTACTTAATCGTCACGATTTAATAAAAACATCATTATACTTGGCAGGCACATCAGAATACACAGATGCAAACAATCAATTTCTGTCAATATACAAACAACAAAAAACGAAATAAAAACTGGCAAATTGCCAGTTTTTTTATTACCCCTCTCCGTTTTCTTTAACTTCTGGATTATTCTTCATTGCAAAATGTGCCAAGTGCTTTTTCAGTTCACTTTTGTATGCATTATTTGCCTTTGCCATATCCACCAACTTATTAAATTGTGGATTCGCTGCCCGAGCTGCCGCAAAACGAGATTCCGTTTTCAAAAACTCTTCCAACGGCATTGGATTATCCACCGAAGAATCCATTGTTAACGGATTATGTCCATCAGCAATCAACCGCGGATCAAATCTGAACAATGGCCATGCGCCCGTTTGAACCATTTGCATCTGATGTTCTGATCCATTTTGCAACGCGAACCCATGCGCTATACACGGTGCATACGCCAAGATAATTGATGGACCATTAAAGGACTCGGCCTCACGAAATGCGCGTATTGCCTGGGCTTGATTTGCCCCCATTGCGATTTGTGCGACATATGCACCACTCATCATGGCAATCATTCCCAAATCTTTCTTTGCATGCTCTTTTCCACCGATTGCGAACTTCATACTCGCTCCAAAAGGAGTCGATTTAGATTGCTGACCACCTGTATTTGAATATCCTTCGGTATCCAAGACCAAAATATTTACATTTTCTCCACTATGTAAAATATGATCAACACCACCATATCCAATATCATACGCCCAACCATCACCGCCAATAATCCAAACGGATTTATCAACAATTTCGCCAACCAAGCTTTCTGCCAGACGAGCACGCTCTCCGTCTATTTTAGACAGTTGAACACGTAAATCCGCCTCTATCTCACGCTGTTTTTGCGAATCGGTTTCATCAAATAAATTTTCAACATCTTTGATTCCAACTTCAAACAACAAAGACTTTAAATTTTCTCGTTTTTGATTTAACGCCAAACGCATTCCCAAACCATATTCTGCATTATCCTCAAACAACGAATTAGACCATGCAGGTCCACGCCCTGCACTATCTTTTGTCCATGGTGTTGTTGGCAAATTCGCACCATAAATAGAAGAACACCCCGTTGCATTTGCAACAACCATTCTGTCACCAAACAAATGAGCCAACATTTTCACATATGGTGTTTCGCCACATCCTGCACAAGCACCAGGGAATTCGAAATAATGAGGCAATAATTCAACATGTTTTGGAATATTTAAATTTAACTTGTTCCGTTCAATGTCTGGCAATTTTTCAGCTGCATTAAATGCAATCTGATTTTTTTCCATAACATCTGCAGCATCAACCAGCGTCAATGCTTTAACAGGACAATTTTTAACACAAACATTACAGCCTGTGCAATCTGCTGGCGAAATATTCAGTGTATAATACATATTTGCCCCCAGTTCGGGCGTCTTCATCGGCACAACAATAATTCCATCTTTTCTAGCTTGCTCTGCCTGCTGTTCTGTCATAACCTTTATACGAATTGCCGCATGCGGACACAACATAGAACACTTGCCACACTGAATACACTTTTCCAGATCAACCGTAGCCACACGCGATGAAACCGCACGTTTTTCATATTTAGAAGTACCAACAGGATATTGCCCAGCACCAAACTGTCCATCAACACGAAAACGAGATACTGGTATCATATCACCACGCTGCGCCGCCATTTCTCCCAGTGTACCTGCGATTTCTGCTGGCGTATCCAATGTCATCGCTGGCACAAAATCAGGTGCAAAATTAGAAATTGATGACGGCAAATTATATTCGTGTAAATATTCGGAAGCCTTATCCACCGCCGCCCAGTTTGCTTGAACAATTTCCATACCTTTTTTCTTATAGGTTTTTTCTATTGCGACCTTTGCACTTTGCGCAGCGACTGTTGGGTCAATAACATTTGTCAAATTAAAGAAGTTCAGCATTATAAACGTATTAATACGATTTCCCAATCCCAACTCTGAAGCAGCGGTATTGGCATCTAAAAAGAACACACGCGCACGAATCCGCATCAGATGTTCCTGGGTATCACGTGGCAAGTTCGCAAATGCCACATCTGGCGCCATTGACGTGTTAATCATAACAGTTCCACCAGCACGCAAACCACGAAACACGTCGAAACGCTGAGCAATCATAAAGTTTGAAACACTGATAAAATCTGCAACCTCTACCAAATATTGACTTTTAATCGGCGCATCTGAAAAACGAATATGAGACGCAGTCAAACCACCAGATTTCTTTGAATCATAGACCGCATAAGATTGCGGATATAAATCAGAATTTTCACCAACAATTTTCACAATATTCTTAACTGCACCAACAGTACCGTCACTGCCAATACCGTACAAGATAGCTGTTTTAAAATTCGGATCTTCAACTGAAAAAGCCGCATCTGTTTTCAGCGACAATCCAGTCAAATCATCATCAATTCCAACGGTAAAATTATGCTTCAATTCACCACGCATCATGTATTCATAAATTGCCTTAACATCACGTGGTTTAAATTCCTTAGATCCTAAACCATACCGTCCACCAAAAACATTTGCCGTATCACCAACCACCGATTTAACATCCAAATATAACGGTTCTCCGATACTTCCTGGTTCTTTAGTTCTATCCAGGACAGCTATGTTCTTAACAGTTTTTGGCAAAACATTTTTGAATGCATCTACTGGGAATGGCCGATACAAACGCACCTTAATCAATCCAACCCCAGCTGGCAAATGCGCTAATGTTTCCTCAATTGTTTCACACGCACTGCCCATTGCAACAATTACATGTTGTGCTTTTTCATCACCAACATATTCAACTAAATTATATTTACGTCCAGTCAATTCACCGAATTTATCCATAACAGTTTGAACCACCTCAGGCGTATTATCATACAATGGGTTTACTGCCTCTCGTCCCTGGAAATACACATCTGGATTCTGGGCCGTACCACGAATTGTTGGTTTATCTGGGCTCATACCACGCGCACGATTTTCCAAGACCAAGGCATCTGGGATTAATTCTTTTAACACATCGTCTTCGATACGCGTCAATCGTGATTCTTCATGACTGGTTCTGAAACCATCAAAGAAATGTAAAAATGGTACACGAGAGCGCAATGTTGACGCATGTGCAATCGCCGCCATATCATGCGCTTGCTGAACATTATGCGACGACAGCATTGCAAAACCCGTTGAACGCACCGACATAACATCACTGTGATCACCAAAAATTGACAACGCATGTGTCGCCAGCGCACGTGCCGCCACATGCATAACAAACGGTGTCTGTTCACCAGCAATTTTATACATATTTGGAATCATCAACAGCAACCCTTGGGATGCCGTAAATGTTGTCGCCAAGCTACCCATTTGTAACGCACCATGCATTGCACCAGCGGCCCCTGCTTCGGATTGCATTTCAATTATCTGTGGGATTGCCCCCCAGATATTCTTCTTGTGCTGGAACGACCATTCATCAGCTAACTCCCCCATAGTACTACTGGGGGTAATTGGATAAATTGCTGCAAAATCCACACATCTGTATGCGACATCAGCCGCCGCCCAGTTCCCATCAACAATCAATTTAGACATATTTTCTTCTCCCGAACTATTTTTTAACTTCTGCAGTTACATCTGTTGGTGCAACACCTGAACGCTTTTGTATTTTGGACATTGCAATAACCATATCCATACCACGCTGCAACTGATAATCCTGTGCATCTTTCTCTTCATCTGTCAGTTCTTTATCGGAATTATCACTATCATTCTCTGAGACCTTCTTTTTGTCTTTTTTCTTAGCTTGGTCATTCTTTAATGAGTTTTTAAAGGAAGCCTCTGAATATTTACTTTCTCTTTTTTCCAAAACCTCAACCTTACTATGTAAAACCTCTACATCTGGGGTAATACCTTCGTTCTGAATAGAGCGTCCCGATGGTGTATAATAACGCGCAATAGTTATATGAATTGCCGTACCATCACCCAATGGCTTTTGCTGTTGAACACTACCTTTACCAAATGATTGTGACCCCATAACCAGACCACGCCCATTATCCTGTAATGCCCCAGCAACAATTTCAGACGCCGACGCCGAGCCATGATTAATCAGAACAACAACAGGTTTTCCATTTGCCAAATCCCCAGGTTTAGCAAACGTACGCTCAATATCCAATTTCGACTTGCCGCGCGTTGAAACAATTTCTCCACTATCCAAGAACGCATCTGACACATCAATAGCCGCCGTTAAATACCCACCTGGATTATTACGAACGTCTAAAACATAGCCAACAACATCCTTCTTTTCCAACTCTGCCAACGCTTTCTTCAGATCACGTGCAGTTGTTGCCCCAAAATCAGAAATTCTGATATAACCAACCTTTGGTGTATCTTCATCTTCTGAATCCGCTTCTGCCATTGTTTTTACATCATGTTTAACAGATTCCACCTTAATAATGGCACGTTTCAGCGTCAGGGTCTTTTCTTCTCCATCAGAAATAATTGTCAACTTAACTTTGGTCCCAGGACGACCTTTCATCTTTTTTACCGCCTGATTCAAGGTTAAATCAAACACCTGTTCGCCATCTATATGCGTTATATAGTCCCCTGCCTTAATTCCAGCTTTATCCGCTGGCGTATCATCAATTGGTGAAATAACCCGTACAGCGCCCCGATCACTGGTGATTTGAATTCCCAAACCACCAAATTCACCATGTGATTTATCATTAAATTCTTTGAAATCATCTGCCGACAAATACGAAGAATGTGGATCCAGTGCCCCCAGCATGCCATTCATAGCAGCTTCCAACATCTTTTTTTCATCTGCTTCTTCAACAAAGTTTTCACGAGCCACTTCAAAGACCATAGCTAGTTTTTTCAATTCTTGATAAATCTGTTCATCAGTAAGATGAACGACGGGTTCTTCCTTCTTTTTGTTTTTTGGTGTCGCATCCGCCAAAAAAGGCGTAATTACCATGAACAAAATCAGCAGTTTTTTCAACATCAGACAAATCCTTTCTTTATTTCTGAGACTCAGCATAAAACAATTTTTTTTCCCATTCAACCCGATTTTATAAAAAAACCCCAAAAAATATTGACAAATTATTTTTAAGGGCTATATTTATATAAAATTATACTAAGGAGACACAAAATGTCACCACACAAACCAAAACAAACAATAAAACAGCAGATTAAACAAAAACGCACAGAACTAGATGAAGCGTTTACCAGTTTTTCTTCTACCAAGCGCACCAACAATTTGTATTGGTTACGCCGTCAAATTGCCGTCGAAGAACCAAGAACATTAAATCCTGATTCTGAAAAAAGTCTTGATGATACGAACATGGCAAACATTGCCATTGCATATGACTATATTATGGAAAATGTTCACAAGGAAATAACAATAGAAGAAATTCAATCTATCCACAAAATACTTTGTCAAAATACACACATGGAAGGTTCGAAGTTTCGCACAACAGCGGCAAAACTGCAAATGAAAGTTAACGGGATACCATACCATGCACCAGACAGTTATTTTATTGAATATAATTTGCGTCAAATTATATATAATTTAAATCATTCAAAGCATGATGTATTCACACGTGCATATGACGTTCACTACGAGATAGTAATGCTGCAACCATTTGCAGATTTTAATAAACGCACAGCACGCCTAATTATGAATTGGGTACTATTACAAAATGGATACAGACCAATCGCATTTAACAAACGCGAAGACAAAAAACTATACATCAAAGCAATCAACGATCGTGCGAACGGAAATCGTCGCGCATACACAGAATATATGGCAAAATGCCAATTACGCACACAAGAATCCATTATAAAACACTTACATGATTCAAAAATTTATTAAAAATCCCCCGTTGGGGGATTTTTAAAACCGATACGAACCAGAAACTCGAATATTATGCAACTGCATAACATTATTGTACTGATATCTATAATCTAGACCGAATTGAAGGCCATTAGCAGACAGCAATTCAACCCCACCGCCAATGTTCGCCCATAACGGCTTTAAATCAACATCATACTTACTAAAGGCATAAGCGGATGCAAATTTATATCTCACGTTATCTGTCGCCCCCAAAACGTCATATTCAACCCCAATTGTTGCATATGGACGTATCTGGAACCATGCAGATGGATAAATCCGTTTTTGTGCAATCAAAGAATATCCAGGTGTCAGAGTTAAATACCCATCATACTCCATATCCATATAATCCTTTGAGCCAGCTTCCTGTGTCAAATCAAAACCAGTATTATACCCAGCACGCGCATACAAATTTCCAACAATATATTGATTCAACCAATCATGCATCAATCCCCATTCTGTCCCCAAAGCAAACGCTGTTCCCCAACCTTCAATTGTATCAACAAACGTCTGATTTCGCGTCACGTCCAAAACATGCATATCCAGAAAAGCATTTCCATACAGTCGGAACTTTTCTCCTAATGTTTTCATTAAATATGCCCCTACACCAATATTTGTATCCGCAACATCAACAAAAACACTGCCACTGACTGTTTGTTCTGGCAAATAACTCAAATCAATAAAATCTGAATTATCAGAAGACATATGCGAAATACGCCCTGTCAATCCCATAATAAGACCTTCTGACGCCTGCCAATCAAAGCCCGCAGACAAACTAAATCTGTTTCCATAAACGCGTTTATCATCTGTAACATTTTGACTAAACATTCCAAAATCAAAATCAGCCCACACTTTCTTCAGATTACGATTACGGTTCCAAATAAATTCATCAAACATGCGATCTTCGAAACTACGATAAGAAGTATGTTCGTTCAGTACGATTGCACCAACCATCTGTTCTACTTCTCGGGGTTGAACCAGACGACTAAATCGCGCCAAAGACGTCCCATCTGCAGTTTCAACAAAATATTCCATACGATTATATAACTCTACCATCAAGCGTTCTACATTTGTGCCCTCAAAAATATAAGGAATCAATTCTATTGGTGTACGATTAAAGTACCCAGTATTTAATAATTGCCCTGCAATCATATTATCCAGCGCACCTGCAGCAACATATTCACCAACAGTATGATCCAATTGACGTTCTACAATAGGTTGCAATTTTGTCTTTTCAATCAAAACAGGCCCACCAAACCGTGGATCAAAAACAACATACAAACTATCTGACACACCGTCATCATCGGTATCACGCACAGATATATATGCCCCACCATCTTCCAAGGAATCTAAATAACTAACACATCTTGTACCATCTGCATTACAAAACAATACATTCAAATTACGGATTTTTTCTAAATTGCTAAATTCCTTAAGTCCCTCATCTCCGTCTGCTTTCAACAACCAAATCGCAGTTCCTTGATCTACAGCACTATTTAACATGATACCAATCTGAGAATCCGATAATGAAACCTCATTACTATTTAATTCAAAATTTGGATCATAACGCATCCCAGATGTAAATGTTCCACCAACTTGAACCAAGGCCTGACCACCAGTCGCATTGGTAATTTTTCCCAAAGTATCATCATCATTTAAGCTAACAGAAGACCAATAATTTCGTTTCGTCGCATCGGGTGCTAATATAGTTGCCAGCAACTGACTGTTTTTATCAAACATATAGTTTCCACCAATTGTCATCTGCTCTAATCCCAAAATTTTTGTCCCGCCAGAAACACTTCCCAGAACATCCACAGACAACCAATCCGTCACCAAATCACCAGCAATTGTTAAATCACTAACATCGACATCACCTGTCACAACCACCTCACCCGTTACTATCTTCATTGCCCCAGAATCTTGCTGAATTCCCGCTGTTTTAAAATTCTTGGCATTTAAGATAAAATCATCAGAATCAATAAAAATACCAAATCCTGTCTGCACATCAGTATTCTGATACAACACAGCATCTGAAATTAAATCACTATTCAAAATCCAGCCTGCACCACCAATATTCAAAACACCTGTATCCATAGACAAAGACTGCATATTAACAAACGCATCAGCTGACGTATCCAGTGTCATATTACCCGTATTCACCGTCGCGCCCAGCTTAATTCCCCCTTGGGTACTTAAATCCATATGACCAAAATTATCAACACTGCCCAAATCAACATTTGCTGCTACCAAATCAAATGATCCAGAATTAACTAAGCTTCCACCAACCTCGAAATCACCAGAATTCATATTTACAACAGCACCGTCTGCTACATTAAAACCATCACTAACACTAACGTCACCTGTAATTTCATAATCCAAATTTCCTGAATCCGCGATAAAACCATTCACATCTAAAGAATCTGCCTTAAAAGTTATATCATCTTTCAATAAATTCAACATTCCTGTTCCAGCAGTTCCCTGATTCAAATCCCCAGAAACCACGACATCACCGCCAATAAAAATATCTGCTTCTGTTTCTGAAACATTACCTACATCCAAATTAATAATCCCATCTTTTACTGTCAAATCACCCGTTGTACTGAATTTTTGTGCCGTAATATTAACCGTACCACCATATACAGTAACTGCCTGAGCAAAAAGATTATTACCAGCATCTAAATTCATAGAATAATCCAATCCATCTGGTAACGGATTAGTCGATAAATTTTGCGTAACATTTCCCAACAAAATACTGTTGCCATCGATATCAACAAAGCCATTATTAGTTAAATCAGCCAATGCTATACTTTTACCAGAGACACTAAAAGCACCACCAACGTTCAAATCATTTTGAAGCATAACATTATTAATTGCATTCAAATCCAAAACACCATTCGGAACAACATCCCCATACAGATTAATATCTTGCTCAGATTCCATGGTCAGGCGAACTGTTGGTGACATAGAAATTCCGCCTTTTACCAAGATAGTCTCTTTAGAATCCAACAAAACATCACTTGTCTGCAACAGATTCAAACCAACCGTTGCACTAGAAGAATTAAATAAAATTCCATTATTAATAGATATTCCACCCGTTTTTGTTACCAAACTCATTTTGTCTGACGAAGCATCACCATACAATGTAATCGCCCCACCGTTTTCATTCAGTGCCCCTGTTGTCATATTCATAGTATGAACTTCAATTTCAGCACCGTCTGAAACAGACACTGTTCCTGCAGTTGTTAAATTTGCAGTATTTATAACATTGCCTGTGATCCCTATTCCTTGAAAAACCAAGCTATTTTTTTCACCAGATGCCGTTATATTTCCACCAACCACGACATCATTTGCATCAATACTTCCAAAATCAAAATTTTTCGCAGCAAACGTAATTCCACGCGCTACACTTTGCCCATCTACTTTTGTCGTATCTGTCGCAGATATATCCCCTTTTACACTGATTGTTTCACTACCCTGCAACAAGAAATTTTGCCCATCTAATGCAAAATTAACATCACCATTATCATCTGCTTCTATTGCACCAACTGTTACGTCACCTGCGATACTAACTGTTGTTTCCCCATCACGACCAGTACCATATACATTCAATGAACTGGTCTGACTGCCAATATTTAAAGCACCATCATTTACAACTACGGTACCTGTCCCCAAGCTTCCTTGGCTGCCAGCATCAGTTTGCGCAACATTAATGCCCTGTTTTGCATCTAAAAACACACTTCCATCAGAAACACTAATCCCCCCCAAAGAAATCAAACCTCCATTCAAATCTGACGCATTCAATGCCAAATCCCCAGAAGTATTCTTTACTGTTCCCTGCACCGTCATTTGACGTCCAGAAACCAAAATATTACCACCATTATTTTCCACACCACCAGCAATCTGCACAAAACCATCTACACTGTCCTGTGCCACAACATTCAACACACCTTTACTGGCAAGAACACTTCCTAAATTAATCCCCTGCCCAGCAATATAAATATTACCAGCTGCAGTAACAGCCCCTGACACAGTTACTGTCCCTTCTGCAGTCAAACTTGTTAACACTGCCTCTTGATTATCTTGTACAGAATCGGCTTTCAAATCGCCAACGCTGGCGACTAATTTCACCGTCCCGTTTTTGTTTTGAACATCTTGAACAGTCAAACTTTGAGCAGCCAAATACATAGTGGCTTTTTGATTATTAACACCATTAATAACATCACTTTTAGTATCAAAGACAGCATCTTCAACAACAATACTATAGTTATTCAAATCATTTGAAAACAATTGTGACATATTGGCATTAGAACCAATAACAAGACTGCCCGTTGTTAAGCTAAAATCATTTTTAAAATCATTATCCAACATATTCAAATCAAATCCATATGCCAGATTCGTTTCACCTTCTACATTCAATGTTAACTTTCCGCTATTGACAATTGACGGATTTGTCGCATTAATACCTGTAATTTTTAAGCTTTTGGCATTCAAAGTCAATTCACCTGCGGTGTTAACCAAAGCGCCACCAATTTGTACATCCGCACCAGATGCAAACACCTGCAACGATTCCCCATGATTTTCTATATTCCCAGTTGTTTTCAACGATGCACCATTAACAGTAATAGTCATCTGACCATTACCTTCAGAAAATTTCTGATTATTCTGAATATCCGTTGCATCAATTGATCCAGCTGTAATATCCACATTTCCCGACCCGTTATTCAAAAATTGCCCAACAGTCATCATTCCAGCAACATCCAATGTTGCCCCACCACTATTGATATTAATCAAGCCTACATCAACAGTCCCCGCATCTATCGTCAGTCCATTGGCAGAAATAATACTTTCTGTTACAGTTAACGCATTAATATCTGAAAGCTTCAACGCTCCATCTGCTGTAATATTACCAAACTTTGCGTCAAACGTCTTTGATGTTGTATACCCAGAAACAGAAAAAGTTCGACCAGCATTTACAGTCAAACTGTTTGAGACATTAATATTACCATCAACCTGCAATGAAAAAGTATCGGCAATCTCATCACCATTACCAATATACAGAACACCACCAGTATTTTGATCTAGTATATCTTCAAAAACACGAAAATCACCTGGTGTTTCGGCATCTCCAGAAATATCAAGCGCCACCCCATTTGTTAGTGTTCCTGTGATAACCAGACCATTTCCAGACTCTACCGCATAAATTTTATCTGGCGTCACATTCAACGTACCACTATACGGCGATGTAATTATTGTTACTGGAATTGGTTCAATCACATCGGCAGCCCTGGCACCAAAAGGCACCACACCGCAAATAAAAGCAAGTAATTTCTTTAACATATTATTTTTTATTTCTTTTTCTCATAAAATTATGATTATATTATTGCACAAATTTGGAATCTAAGGCAACATCAAACTAAACAAAGGAGAAAAAAGTATGCATATAATCAAATCAGTTCATGCACGACAAATAATGGACAGTCGTGGCAACCCAACCGTTGAATGCGACATTTACTTATCAGGTGGTGCATTTGGTCGGGCATCTGTTCCCAGTGGCGCTTCCACAGGTACATTTGAGGCACATGAACTGCGTGATGGCGGCAATGCGTACATGGGCAAAGGCGTTTTAACAGCTGTAAAAAACATAAATGAAATTATAGCCCCTGCAATTATAAATACGGATGCCTCAAACCAAACAAACCTTGACGAATGTATGTTAGCCCTAGACAGCACAAAAAATAAAAGTAAATTGGGTGCGAATGCCATTCTTGCTGTATCATTAGCAGCAGCACACGCTGTTGCGAACCAAGAAAAAATACCATTATATAAATATATTGCTAATTTATACGGCAATTCATGCCCATGTGTTTTACCACGTCCAATGATGAATATTATTAACGGTGGCGCACACGCTGACAACGGTCTGGACGCCCAAGAATTCATGATAATTCCAAATGGCGCACACGATGAATTTGAAGCAGTTCGCATGGGCGCAGAGGTATTTCATCATCTTAAGCAAATTTTAAAGCAAGACGGCATGTCAACAAACGTCGGTGACGAAGGTGGTTTTGCCCCAAATTTAAACTCTTGTAACGAAGCTTTAGAAAAAATCGTCGCTGCCATACGCAGCGCAGGATACATTCCTGGCGAACAAATTTCCATTGGTTTGGACGTCGCGTCTTCTGAATTTTATCACGACAACTTGTATCATTTTGAAGGCAAAAGATTAACATCTAATGAAATGATTGCTTTTTATGAAACACTAATAAATGACTACCCAGTAATTTCAATCGAAGATGCGCTGGCAGAAGAAGATTGGACCGCATGGAAAACCCTTACAGAACGGATCGGCAACAAATGTCAATTGGTCGGTGACGACTTATTTGTAACTAATCCTGAGCGTCTAGCACGTGGCATAGAAAACGGTGTTGCAAACGCTATTTTGATAAAGGTCAACCAAATCGGAACCTTAACAGAAACACTGCGTGCGATAAAAATGGCCCAAGATGCAAACTATGGTGTTGTAATATCTCATCGCAGTGGCGAAACCGAAGACACAACCATTGCAGATTTAGCCGTCGCAACAAATGCAGGTCAAATCAAAACAGGTTCAATGTCTCGCACAGACCGCATGGCAAAATACAATCAATTAATTCGCATCGAAGAAGAACTGGACAAATCCGCAAAATATGGTATATAATGCATCAGAGAACAAACAAAGGGGGGCAGTACATGCCCCTTATATTTTAAACAAGAACTATGATATCAACATCAACAATAATTTTAAGCATCAAATATGTTGCGGCCATTGCGCTAACATTTGTGATAATATGCGCACCTGCATGGATTGCACGCCAAGCCGACAAAGGCAAACAAGATATGTGTGCAGTACGAACAAGCTCGTGGTTGTTTGGCTGGTCCATAATCGGATGGTTTTATGCACTATTCGTCGGAACAAAAAAATAAAAAATCCCCCTTTTTGGAGGATTTTTTAATTGTATATATTGAAAATTAATCCAACATCTTTGCAACTTCATCTGCCAAATTGTCTTCACGCTTTTCAATACCTTCACCCAGCACAAAGTATGCGAAACCAGACAATTTACCATTAGCATCGCCAATAACTTCTTTAACTGTCTTAGAAGGATCCATAACGAATGGCTGTTCTTCTAAAACAGATTCGCCATAATACTTCTTAATACGGCCTTCTACCATCTTTTCAACGATATTTTCTGGTTTACCAGCTGTTGCACCTGATTCAACAAACACTTTCTTTTCGCGTTCAACCGCAACTGGGTCAACATCAGCAATTGTCATAAATTCAGGTTTATTTGCCGCGATGTGCATCGCAATCTTAGAACCAATTTCATCAATTTTGGCATCATCGCCATTGATTGCAACAACAACGCCAATTTGTCCCATACCTGGAACCAACGCATTGTGAATATATGTAAAGATTTTATCACCTTTAACTGTTGAAATGCGGCGCAAATTCATATTTTCACCAATTGTTGCAATAGTTGCTGCGATATCATCTTTAACTGCGTTCATTGTTGCTTCAAAATCACCAGACAATTCCAAAGCCTTGTCTGCAACATTTGCGACCAACTTCTGGAACATTTCATTTTTTGCAACGAAGTCTGTTTCTGCGTTTAATTCAACAACGCACCCCATACCGTCACATTTAACAACCGTTACCAAGCCTGACGCTGCAACACGACCAGCCTTAGACGCAGCCTTTACAATACCCTTTTGACGCAACCAATCAGCAGCAGCTTGAACATCACCGTCATTTTCCATCAGGGCCTTTTTACAATCCATCATACCTGCAGATGTTTTTTCACGCAGTTCTTGAATCAGTTTTGTTGTAATTTCTGCCATGTGTTTTCTCCCAATTTTTTATTTTACTTTCTTTGAAACCTTACAGCCTTGCAGCATCGCAATCATTTGCGCACGTGCTGCCTCACACGTTTCGCACAGGGCGCTGGTCAAACCATACTTTTCCTGTCCAACAAATCCGACGTGTTCGCCAGTGCCCAATGTAGAGCAAGACCACACACATACATCGTCACTAAAATCAGACGCCAACACACCATTGTATAAGCGCCCATCATTTGTCGTGACATATCGATGCAGATTTCTATCCAGTTCCATAACCAGCCCCTATGCATCTACCTGTTATTTATCAGCTTTGTCTGCTAATTTACCACGACGTTCAGCGCGCGCTTCTGATGTTTTGGATTTCATCTTAGCTTCTTTTTCTTTGATTTCATCTTCCAATTCATCAGCCGCATCTGCTTTCATATCAGATTCAACTTTCTTGCCTGCAACGCCACCCAGACGTTTTTCAATACCAGACAAAATAGCATCTACGAACAAATCGCAGTACAACTGTGTTGCACGTGCCGCATCGTCATTACCTGGCACTGGATAATCAACCATTTCTGGATTTGCATTAGTATCACAAATCGCGATTGTTGGAATATCCAAATTCTTCGCTTCACGTACAGCATTCATTTCACGTGGAACATCAATTACAACCATCGCCTGTGGAACACCGTGCATTTCCAAGATACCGCCAAAAATATCGCGCAGTTTTTCAACTTCCTTGGTCATAACACCTACTTCTTTCTTGGTCAAGCCCAATTTTTCAGCATTTTCAATATCATGTTCCATTTTCTTCAAACGACGAATAGACTGTGAAACCGTTGTCCAGTTTGTCAACATACCACCTAACCAGCGATTGTTAACATAATATTGTCCACAACGTTCTGCAGCATCTTTAACAATATCTTTTGCCTGATGCTTTGTTGCAACAAACAGTACCTTACCACCAGCTGCTGCGATTGCTTCCAATGCAACCAACGAGCGATGTAACAATGGTGCAGTCTTATTCAAATTGATAATGTGAATTTTATCTTTAACGCCATAAACATATGGTGTCATCAATGGATTCCAGCGACGTGTATGGTGACCAAAATGCACACCAGCTTCCATCAACTGTTTCATTGTAAATGTTGGCAATGCCATGATTTTATCCTTTTTTGTGTTGTTATCCTCACCGTATGCAAAACCCAAATTTTCAAAATCTGGACACAAACAAGCATAACGGCTGTGTTCTTCGCACCAAAGTGCGTGCCCTGATAATAGAATAAACAATATAAAAAATCAAGTAAAAATATACAAGTTCAACAAATGATTTTACGCACCAAATCATTGACAAGTGCATTTTTTGTACTATATTTACATTGTGTGGGCACAGTGTCCACGGAGGGACGTAAAGAAATGATGAGAAAGAACGTATTTTTGTCGATTGTCTTATCTGGCGCACTGATGGTTGTGCCTGTTCATGGCGTTACAATTAATTCAGAAAACTGTTCAAATCCAACGTTTCGCAGATACAACCCAGACCAATGTAAAAATTACACAAAGAATACATTTTCTTTTGCAACCAGCACAGCAGTTGCTGGTGGCGCATTAGCTGCAATCGGCGCCAGCCTGGCTCTAATCGGCACATCATCATCCAGCAATACCGCATCCAGTGCCCCAGCCACTACCAATACAGACCGTGGGGTAATTGCAACACACTCCCCAACCTTGCCTGTATACAATCACGTTGGAAACGACGTCACAAAAACACAACTTGCTGCGGCAATGGAAACACGTGAATACACTAAAAACTACAATCAATACAACGAAATACGTGCTGCATATTCATTGGCACGTGGTTTCACAGGCAAAAACTCAACTATAGCAATATTAGACACTGGCGACGACCTATTCCATGGTCAAAAAGTAGCACAACTAGCATCAAATTCAGTTGCACCAGATGCAACAGTGAACAGCTATAAAGTTTATGACGATAACAACAATTTCTTACCATTTAAACAAATCGGTAATATTATCAACACAATTGACGATGCAAATATCTATAACGCCAGTTGGGTTATAAGCAATAGATACGCAGACACAATCAAAAATCGTAAAGATCTAGTTAGATTGACGGATGAAACATTTATCAGTGCAATTGAAACAGCAGCACGTGAACGCGACGCTATATTCGTATGGGCAGCAGGTAACAATGGCGCAAATCAAGCAAACGCCCTGTCCGCATTGCCAAATATTTCATCTGACTTAAATGGGCATTTTATAAATGTTGTTGCATGGGACGAACAAACAGGTGCTTTGGCCGATTTTAGTAACGCATGTGGTGTTACAATGAATTATTGTATAACTGCCCCAGGAACGAATTTATCTGCTGGATATTCTACACGCCTTGACGGCACCAGCTTTGCGGCCCCAATTGTCAGCGCCGCAGTCGCCGTTATCCGCGAAGCATTCCCATATATGAAATCAACCCAAATAACAGAATTATTATTTGCCACCGCACGTGATCTGGGCGAAGACGGCGTTGATGCAATATATGGTCATGGCATGTTAGATTTGGAACGTGCAACCCGTCCTGTTGGAACAGAATTAATTCCAATAACAGAAAACATAGCACGCCCATTAGAAACCGCGCGCGTATCAAGCACAATAGCTCATCAAATTAAATCAGAAAATTTGCAACTGGCCTTTGTCGACGACTTTGGTCGCACCTTTACAACAAAACTAAATGACAAAATCCAGATACAAAACCAAGGACGCGGTTTTACACACTTGCGCCAAGAAAAACACCACAGCGCCCAAATCGGCAATTTTGAATTTGGTATGCGCACCAGTGATTTTCTGGGGGCTGACGGATTTTTAAGCACTACTGACAAAACATCTATAACATATATTGCCACAAATAGCGGCATAGACACAGGTTTCATGCAACTATTTCAACGCACAGAATTCGGCATCAGCAACCCACATGTTAATGAAAACACCTCTGTTGTAACAAATTTTTCAAACATATATACCGCATCAGTTACACTGGGGGCCAATGTTGGCAACTGGACACTGTCTGTTGCAACAAACGACACAATAATCAGCGGAACAATGAATATGCGTCTACCAGCTGGTCGTAATTCAAGTGGCACACTGTTGTACAATGATTACAAAATCAATCTGACATCACGCCCTGCAATTGAATATTCAATTGGTTATAAAAACATTACAGCAGCATTTGTTGACAATCCATACGGCACAGATGAAATTTACGTATTAGCAAAAAGCAAGTTTCGCTTTTAACATATACTGATTCACCCATTGTCAACCAATTCATACAAGCAAAAATTAAATAAAAAACTTGTCTTTTTAAAATATGCATTTAAAATATATACCCGTATGTTGGGAAGGAACTGATGAGACAAAAAAGCAAAAAGACACAGAAAAAGTCTATTTTTCGTCGACACATATGGTCTTTTATAAGTATATTATCATTTGTATGCATCGTTTTTGCCATCTTGTTTTTTATACTTTCCATAGACAAGCAAGAAAAAACCAATCTTCGCCTGCATATAACTCCGCCAACCACACAAAACTTTACAGATGAAAACAATCTAACGTTTATCTCATCAGATGGGATACCAGATGTAAACAACAATAGAAATCTAAATAGCACTGCCAGCATTGATATTGCCTATAACTGGTTATCTGGGCCATATAATCCTGCCTTTGATATGAATATTAATGATAATAACATCAGCAAATATATAAGTATTTCTCCACTGATTCATGGCAAATTTACCATCAAGAATCCATACACGATTACATTTACCCCTGAAACCCCATGGCCCGCAGGCATGAAATTCACCGTACGCATGTCTAAACGCTTATTTGCGAACGATGTTAATCCAGACCATTATTCGGCCACATTTACAACCAAAGCAATTAATGCAACAATAGACTCTTTTAATGTATATCCTGCACCATCTGATCCCAATAACATGATTGGTGTAGCAATTATTTCATTTAATTATCCCATAGACACAGACCATTTTTCAGACAAAGTATCAATGCGCCTAGACGATAAAAAAATAAATTTTTCCGTGAAATTTGATAAATTCCATAGAACAGCATTTATAATATCAGAACCTATTGCTGTAATTAACACTCCTCAGAACATAAGATTTAAACTTAATCGTGTACCAGCAATGTATGGTGATTCCAGCACAGAAAAAATAACAGGTGTCTCTACTATTGATGCACGTGACAACTTTTTTCGCATAACTTCAGTTGAATCCATTATCGCAGATGATTCAGATAATAATTCTAAACAGTTACTATTATTACGCACCAGCGCACCAGCATCTAAAGCAACTAATTGGTCTCAACATATAAACGTATACCTGTTGCCGCAATATAAAGATAGTAAAAACACAGAAAGCAACCATAACTGGCAGAACGATGAAGTAACACCAGATATATTATTAAACTCAAAAAGATTAAAACTAATTCCTTCTGAATTTGTAAATCCAGCGGGCATAAATCAGTATGCATTCGCATATAATGTTCCAGATGCGGGCCCACGATATATTTACATAGAAATAACCCCTGGGGCAAAATCCAATGGTGATTTTACAATGACCAATGGTTTAACTGATGTTTTACCAGTAGCATATCCCGTACAATCCGTAAAAATTGCTGGCTCAGGCGCTATTCTATCGATGTCTGGCGACAAAAAGTTGGGAATAATGACGCGTGGCGGTGTACACAACGCATATGTCAAACTATACAAAATTAAATCCACCGAGATTAACCATCTGATTTCACAAACGTATAACGTATTTTCATCTGATATTGAATTCAAATCCTGGTCTTTTGGCACATACGATATGTCAGTTGTATTTGAAAAGCGTATTCCTTTAAACGTATCAAACGCCATTGAAACAAATTATGCCTCTCTAGACCTTGGGGATTACATGGACAGGGTTTCAAACGACAAAACAGGTGTTTTTATTATTCAAGCAGGTACATCTGAAAACGATGCAAACTTCAATGACCAACGCTTAATAATAGTAACTAATTTAGGAATTATTAGAAAGGTTAACACAGACGGAACATCTTCGCTGTTTATTTCAAACATATCCGATGGAAAACCTGCTGCTGACGTTGAAATAAATATTTTGGGCAGAAATGGAAATTCTGTATGGGCTGGTCGCACAGACACTAACGGCTATGCCAACATTCCTGCACTGCCATGGAAAGAATACAAAAACGCCCGTGCCCCTGTTGCAATTATAGCAAGACTTCAAAACGACATCTCTTTTATTCCCTATGATGCGGCACATTCACAGCATGTCGAATATTCTAAGTTTGACATAGATGGCGTATATTCTTACACCAGTGTACCACTTAATGCATTCATATTTACAGATCGTGGGATTTATCGCCCTGGGGAAACAGCTATTATCGGCACAATTATAAAGAACAAATCTTTTAAATCCTTGGATGGAATTCCTGTACGCATCAGTATTCTTGACCCCAGGGGGCGCACAATAACAGAAAAAAATATATCCTTACACGCTGATGGGATGCTTGATACAAGCGTACAACTTTCTGCAGCCGCAACAATTGGCGAATATACCGTTAATGTGTATTCCCTGAACGTTCGATCAAAACCACAAGACTTACTGGGTACAACAACTTTTCAGGTTGCAGAATTTGTTCCAGACACAATGAAAATAACAGCAACAATAAATAACACAACACCACAAGGTTGGATAAAACCTGATTCAATCAGTACGGATATAAACCTTCGTAATTTATTCGGTACACCAGCAGCGGAACGGCGCATAAAATTACAAGCGACCTTAATTCCAATGGAATTTAAATTTGACGATTATTCTCAATATGATTTCACTCTCAACAGCGTCACCAGCAACGCCATGTCTCAAACCAGTCCAATAAAAACAAACAAATACACAAAAACAATTGACAATTTATATACAGATTCCAATGGATTTGTTCACACCGATGTGAAATTTGATACCCCTATTCCCAATGGAACATATTTATTAACAACTACAATTAATGGATATGAACCTAATTCTGGCAAATCCGTTCAAACAACTTTGACTGCACGCACATCTAATGCCCAATATTTAGTTGGCCGTCACACCACTGCAAATTTGTCTTACATTAATCGCAATAGTACACATAGCATTGATTTTATTGCACTAGACAATACCGCCCAGCCAACTACGGTTGAAAATTTAACTGTTCGCTTTATTCGTCGTGAAAAATTAACTAGTTTGGTCAAAGATTATAACAATTATTACAAATATCAAACAACTACACGTGATGTTATTGCATTACAAGATAAACTTGAAATCACTACAAAAGGAACTTCTGTAGATCTTGTCACTAATAATCCTGGAACTTATTTTATTCAAATTTTAGATGAAAACGAAAAAACCTTATCTACTACCGAATATATCGTTATATCAGATGAAAACATAGATTTAACTGCAACACAAAGTGCAGAACTAGAAATAAAATTAAACTCATCAACATATCTTCCTGGAGATAATATACAAGTTAACATAACCGCCCCATATGCAGGTTATGGTCTGATAACCATTGAACGAGATCGCATATATGCACACAAATGGTTCAACATGTCCAATACGTCATCTACGCAAACAATACAAATCCCATCTGACTTTGAAGGCACAGGCTATATCAATGTATCATTCATTCGTGCCATTGATTCCCACGACATATTCACATCTCCTTATACATATTCAGTTGCTCCATTCAGCACCAATATGCAAAACAGAACTATTGCTATAGCATTAGACACACCAAAAATTATTCGTGATCATAAGCTTAACATTGAATATAAATCCAACCAAACAGGTCGCATGATGCTGTTTGCAATTGACGAAGGTATATTACAAGTTTCCCGTTTCAAGACCCCATCTCCTCTAGAATACTTTTTTGCAAAATCTGCTCTTCAGGTTGAAACATTTCAAATACTTTCTTTAATATTACCCGAATACAAAATATTACGCGAATTTGCAAAAACAGGTGGTGGCGATTTTGAATCCAGCGACAGCGAATTATTGTCACCGTTATCTAACCCATTTTCACGTCGCACATCTGTTCCTGTTGCATTTTATTCTGGCATTCTTGATGTAACTGCAAATACAACGGGCAGCATCAGCTTTGATATTCCTGACAACTTTAATGGTTCAATTCGTATTTTTGCAGTTATTACCAATGATAACGCTGTGGGGGCTGCCCAAACAGAAACAACGATTCAAAACCCACTTGTTATTTCTGTTTCCGCCCCAACATTTATTGCACCAGGAGATAAATTTGAAATTAATGCGCTGGTTGGCAACATGACAGACATTGGTTCCAACATTAACATTCAAACAGATACAGTGGCTTCTGATAATATCGCAATAACATCTGGGGCATACATGGAATCTAACATAAAAAACGGCGACGAACACTTGTTCATATTTAAAGCACAATCTCAAAACACACCAGGTATATCAAACATAACAGTAAACGCCAGCGCTACCAATGATAACGGATTAGCATTAATTAATAGATCTTCTTCATCGACAATATCCATACGCCCAACAACAACAATAAAAACTCAAGTAAAAACAGCATTAATTGATCACGAAACCGCTACGATAAAACGTCTTCATACAGATATGTATCCAGAAAATGCAGTACAAAAGCTGTATATATCAAATACACCAGCAGTATTAATTAAGCCACTATTTGAATACTTATCAAAATATGAATTTACATGTACAGAACAGCTAGTATCACAAACAATTCCATACGTATTATTGTCAGACAGTCCAATACTGGGAACAGATTACAATATATCCGCAACAAAAATTAACGACACCATAAACACACTAAAAAATCGCCAAAAGACAGATGGTTCTTTTGATTTATGGGACACATCTTCCACAAACCAACCAACCGCCATAGAATCTGCAGAGCTGACCACATATGTTGTACAATTTTTGTCCATGGCACGCAAAAATGGCTTTAACGTTCCCGACACAATGTTAGGTCGCGCAATCGATTTTCTGCGCAATTATGCGGCATCAACCATTACCAGTCCCGAACACGCCCGTGCCATGGCATACGCCATATATGTCATAACTGCGAACGGATACGTCACTACCAGCTACATTGATAAGTTCCAAGAATACTCAAACCAGTATTTAAAGAACTGGGATTCTGAAATTTCTGGTGTTTATATCGCTGCCAGCTATAACTTGATGCATCAGGCCGACAAAGCAATCGAACTAATCAGCAAGTATAAACTATCTAAATCAGGCAGTTTTAAATACCTTTCTACATACGATAACAACGTATCCAATGATGCGACATACCTGTATATATCCAGCAGTATATTTAACAGTCCAGCGACAAATACAGGCAATGCCATCAGCGCTTACATAAACCGTGGTAATTACGATACATATACATCAGCTAAAATAATAATGGGATTAAATGGATTTTCTATTCAATCTGCGCAATCATCACCAGTAACAATTTTTTGTGATGATACGCAAATCCCATCTGATTCCATATCAAATACAATTATTGCCAATATACCATTAACCACCCAAGAAATACGAATTGATTGCCCATCATGCAGTGAAAATACTTTATATTACGCACTGATTCAGCAAGGGTTTGAAAAAAATCCGAAAAATGAATCTAACGGGATTGAAATTACCAGAACATATTATGACGCATATAACAATCGTATTACATCTGCTAGCCTTGGAGATATTGTAACAGTAAAAATAAGCGCTCGCGCACGCGGTACAGACATTTTGCCAAATGTTGCCATTATTGACCTATTGCCAGGCGGTTTTATTGCCGAAGAGGTTATCGGGAATCAAACCTTTTCAGAAATTCGTGAAGATCGTGTAATAATATACACCGACCTAACCCGTTCTGTATCAGAATTTACTTATCGTGCCCAAATATCATCTGCAGGAACATTTGCTATATCACCAATATATGCTACATCAATGTATAATCCAGATATATCTGCAACAACATTGCCAACCGCGAAAAATTTCAGTGTCATGAACCAAACAGATGAATAAAATTCTTAATCATTTTATATCTTTTTACAAACGTCACCCTATATTCAGCACAATTGCCACCATAATCATTTTGCTATATATAATCATACGTTTGTTTTTTTCCCCCCGCTTACTATCTGACACATATTTTTCTACTGCCTATTACGATCGTAATGGCGTATTAATGCGTCTAACTTTGTCTTCTGACGATAAATATCGTATATATACCCCTTTAGAAGAAATATCTCCTGATGTAATACGTGCAACAATCTTATATGAAGACCAATATTTCTACATTCATCCTGGGATAAACCCAATCGCCCTATTTCGTTCTGCCAGAAATTACATCAGCGGCAATTCTGACACAGCAGGCGCATCAACAATTACAATGCAACTAGCCCGCTTAAAAAACAACATAAACACCAAGACATTACGTGGAAAACTGGAACAAATTGCCACAGCGATTTATTTAGACGCATTTTATTCAAAACACGATATATTAGAAGCATATTTAAACTTGGCGCCATACGGCGGCAATATTGAAGGCATAGGTGCCGCATCGCTAATATACTTTCAACGTCCCGCATCTAAATTATCAACCATCGAATCTATCACATTATCAACAATCCCCCAAAATCCATTAAAGCGCGGATTAAATACACCACAAGGCTTGTCAAAGATGTCACAAATGCGAAAAGATTTAGTAAACCGCTGGCATGATAAATATCACACTAATACGGATCTAGAAACCATGGCACGCATGCCACTGACGGTATATGGAATATCCGATCTGCCTTTTCATGCCCCCCACTTTATAAATCAGCAAATAAAACAAGACAAAGAATCCCCAGAACACAAATCAATAATTACAACGACACTAGACACCAGATTACAAAAAACATTAGAACAAGTTTTATCAACCCAACTTGCTTCACGCCAAAATATCGGCGTAAAAAATGCGGCAGCAATCTTACTAAATTATAAAACAATGGATATTTTATCATATATTGGTTCTGCTGACTATTTTGATAAATCAATTCTGGGGCAGAACGACGGCGTAAATGCACGTCGCAGTCCTGGTTCAACTTTAAAACCCTTGATATACGCATCTGCTATTAATTACGGCTATATCCACTCAATGAGTTTATTAAAAGATACCCAAATAAGCTTCGGAGTATATGCACCAGAAAATTCAGACGGCGAATTTTATGGTCCAGTTTTAGCTCGCGATGCACTGACACATTCTAGAAACATACCTGCAATCAATCTAGTTCGACAAATCGGAGTAAATAACTTCTATAAAATCTTATCTGATTCTGGGGTAACACACCTGAAACCCGCATCACATTATGGGATATCTATCGCCCTTGGCGGGGCAGAGGTTTCGATGTTTGAACTTTCTGACATTTACGCCACAATGGCAAATCTTGGGCAACGACGCAAAATAAAAACGCGCCTATCAGACAAAACCGAAACGCTGGCATCCATATTATCCCCCGAAGCTTTTTTTCTAACCCTTGACATGCTGGGCCGCCAATATAGCCCAAACAAAAAAATCCCTTTTACAAAAACCACAGACCAAACGATTGTACATTATTGGAAAACTGGTACATCATCATCATACCGTGATGCCTGGACAGCAGGTATATTCGGAGACTATGTTTTAATTGTTTGGATTGGCAACTTTGATGGCGCCTCAAACAACGCATTCAGTGGTGCCAAAACGGCTGCACCAATATACTTTGCACTAGCCAACAGCATAATATCTTACAACTCGACACATCAAACCCCAATTACTAACAACAATTTCATGCGCGACGATTTAAACGTTGAAACAATCGATATGTGCGCAGATGTTGGCGGAATTGCTGGTACATATTGCCCTAAAAAAACACCAACATATTTTATTCCAGGCCTGTCACCAATTGACATATCACCTGTATATCGCGCAATTCCAATTGATAATGCTACAGGCCGTCGTGCATGTACCAACGACCCAAAGACCACACACCTAGAAGTCTTTGAATTTTGGGATGCAGAATATTTAGATTTATTTCGACGTGCTGGAGTTGAGCGCAAAACCCCACCACCATTTATTTCTGGTTGTATTTTAGATGAAATTTCTACAAATTCACCACCGCCTGTTTTAGTATCACCAACAGACGGCACAACTCATGTCATTGTTTCTGATACAGACACTGCCCAAATATCATTTATGGCTATCAGTCATAACCCAAAAGCCAAAATATTCTGGTTTTTAAACGATAAAACTATTGGAACAACTAAATCTGGCGAAGCATTCGTAATACCTGTTACAATCGGACACCACACCGTAAGAATATCTACGGACGACGGCACAGGAACAACCGCCAATTTTTCAATTATAAAATAAAAAACCCCCGCAAAAACTTGATCCAAAAATTATTTGAACACAAGATTTACACGAGGATTTATTTAATTAGTCATCAATTATACTATATTCACAGAACCCTTCATTAGTGTCACAACGTGACGTGGTGCCTTCACTAATAAAATATCCCTGTTCATGCAAACATGCTGGGCAAACATTTGGTGCATCTGTTCCAATGTGCCACATTCCGCAATTTGTACAGCGCCACATTACAATATTATCTTGTTTAAACAATGTGCCATTTTCGATTGCTTCGATTAATGCACGAAACCTAGATTCGTGATAGCGTTCTGCATAACCAATATTTTTCAATATTTCTGCGATTGCAGGAAAACCTTCTTGTGCAGCAATTTGTGCAAACTTTGGATACATATCTGTATTTTCTTCATGTTCACCATATGCAGCTGCTTGCAAATTTTCCAATGTTGTACCAATTTTACCAGCAGGGAAAGAAGCTGTAATTTCCAAATCACCACCTTCCAAGAATTTAAACAAACGTGACGCATGTTCTTTTTCCTGGTCTGCAGTTTCTAAAAAGATTTTAGAGATTGCCTGAAATCCCTCTTTTTTAGCTACATTAGCAAAAAAAGTATAACGATTACGTGCCTGAGATTCACCAGCAAATGCAATTAACAGATTTTTTTCTGTTTGTGTACCTTTTAATGATACCATAGTATACTTCTCCTTCTGTTTGTTTTTGTTCGTAAAAAAATATTAACAGACGAAGTAAAAAAAATCAAAAAATTATTTTTTCAGTTTGTTTCTAGCGCTTCGACATGCCGCCGCATGGATTAAGTCCATATATTCATCAAACAACCTAATTCCTAAGAATGCCCGCGCCTGTTCAATAGTTGAACCATACCCCCAGTAAACCCCATCATCTGTGGCATATTTTGCAACAATCACGTCTGGTTTAGCAGACAAATATCTGCCATAGCAATTTTCCGACACACTGTATGCACGCCAATACTCAAATGGGATTCGTTCAACATGTGTCAATTTTTCTGCCAACACTAATTCTCTATCTCGCACTTGCTGAATTTTATGTGGAAACGGATTTTGAATTCGCCACATACCACAAACAAATTCAACGCGTTCAAAACTTACATCTGTCAACGGAACTTTCTTGCCATCTTCACTAATTGCTACACCGCCATCTTGGCGCGCAATTACAAAATCTTTTGATTTTTCGGCATTGTTTTTATGTTCTGCGAAGCTATTTTTGTATATCATTTTCGGCCAGTCCCAAGAATTTCTTTTCAATTGCTGCGACCAGTTCCGTTATCCCCAATCTCCCTGCGGCACTGATGGTTAATATTTCAGGTTTCTTTTTACGACCAAAAGATTTTTTAAACATGGTCATTTTTTCGGCTAATTCATCTTCTTCAATTGCATCTATTTTGTTAATTATTACCATCTCTGGCTTATTCAACAAACCACCACCATAAGAATCCATTTCATGACGAATTGCCGCATACCGTGCAACCCAATCAGGTTCCGTTCCGTCAATTACATGTAAAATCATTTTGGTTCGTTCTGCATGTCCTAAAAACCTATCCCCCAGTCCAACACCAGTATGCGCCCCCTCGATCAGTCCAGGCAAATCAACCAGTACAAATTCACGATCATGGGCATACATAACACCAAGCTGTGGATTCAATGTTGTAAATGGATAGTTTGCAATTTTAGGTCGTGCCGCCGTTACCGCAGCCAGCAAGGTTGATTTGCCAGCATTTGGGAATCCCACCAATCCAATATCTGCAATCAGCTTCAATCGCAACACAACCGTTCTTTCCTCTCCTGGCAAACCATCATTTGCCTGTTTTGGCGCACGATTCGTCGGACTTTTAAAATGCAAATTTCCCCAGCCACCATTACCACCACGTGCTGCACGATATTCCATTCCATCTGTATTCAAATCAGCATATTCTATTTCTTCATTTTCAGACAAAATAACCGTACCAGTTGGAACAGGCAAATATAAGGTTTCACCCGATGCACCTGTACGCATTTTTCCCATACCATTTTCACCACGTTGAGCCGCAAAGTGCATTTTATAACGATAATCAATCAGTGTATTCACATTTGGAACTGCGACAAAAACTACATCACCACCACGACCGCCGTCTCCCCCATTGGGGCCACCATATTCAATATATTTTTCACGACGAAAACTGGCACTTCCGTTGCCACCATCTCCTGCTTTGATATGTATCTTTGCCCTATCTAAAAATTTCATTTTTTATACCTTTTACAGTCATTATAATCTAAAAACTTGCAATTTCCAGTGCAAAAGACTATAATCTTGGGGTTGCGCAAGCAATGATGATTCTGAATCCGTTGTGAAATAGTCATTTTGGACTGGGGGGCGGTACCCCACAGCTCCACCATTATTCAATGTGATTTATTGTCACATTTAATTATGGGGCTGACATAGATTCGACAGGTGATGAAAGACAAGCTGGGTGAATCCGACGTGGTGTCGTAAAAAACCAAATAAAAACTGAATGGCGATAGAATCGCTGCGAACGACAATGTTCGCCTTGCAATGGCTGCCTAATTATGGCGTTGAGTATGGTTGGCGATTGTTGACCGTATTCGTTTAAGCAATTGCGGTGTTTGCCGGGTACATGGCACCAGAAACCCGGCATTTCAATTTATGATTAAAACGGAACATAAGGACAAAAAATGTTTGGAAAAATTAAGAAAGTATTCTTTACAGGAATCTTTGGTATTATGTACCTGTCATTCGTGGCACAATTAGTTTATGTTTTAGGATATATTAACCCAATTCAAAATAAAGTGGCTGGATTAGCGATTTTGTCACTGGAATGGCTGGTTTTGATTGCAGCACGTTATTTATCAAAACGTTCCAGCAACAGTGCACAACACGGCAGTTTTAGCAATCATAACCGTCGTCGTTAAAAAATCCCGCATCGCGGGATTTTTTTTTATCACATATACCCTCAAAAAATACTTTACATAAAAAAAAATATTGAATACAATCAAATCGTCAACAAAAAAAAGGAAAGGACCCATGGCAGAAAAAGCAAAAAAAACAACAACAAAAAAAGCCGTCTCTAAAAAAACGACTGTAAAAACAACATCTACAAAGAAAACTCCTGCAAAAAAAGCAGAAACTCCAGTTGTTGAAATGCACCCATGTGGTTGTGACAAACATTGTCCATGCGGTGGCAATTGTCAGTGCACAAAACACCACTGCAGTTTCTGGAAAAAATTGATTGTTGCATTAATATTCTTTGCATTGGGTTTTGCAGCAGCAAAAATGGTACCATGTCCAAAACGTGGCAAAATGCCAAAACCTGAATTTAATAATGGTTGCTTGGTTGTAAGATGTCCAAAAATGGCAGAAAAATTACCACAAATCGATGTAAACTCAGACGGGTGCATCGACAAAGCTGAATTCAAAGCATTCAAGAAAGAAATGCGTCGCGAACGTCGTATGCATCGCGCACCACGACCAGAAATGGCAGAATAAAAAAACACCCCCATCTGGGGGTATTTTTATTTCTGTTTATGCAACAAATCGCTATCATGCTTGGCGCTTTTTTCTTTAAAATAGTGTACCTTAAACCAAACATCTAGTGTACGTGACAAATCCAGCATCAAAGTACCATAATCTGGATGTCCTGCCAAACGTTCCCATAAGATGGGGAATTTTGCAGGATCCTTTTTCTTTTCAAAATCCTGCACCATCTCGCGCATTGATGATGATACAGAAATTCTATTAAACAAACCAGATAAAACCGAACTTATATCCATTTTGCGATTTAATCTATTTATAATAGGTATATATTCATTAACACTAAAATACCCATCATAATTGTTGTTAAAAAATTCCACCGCATCAGATACAGGAACTATATTCTGAAAATCGGAACGATTTTTGTCATTTAACAGTCTGTACATTCTATGCAAATAACTTTGAAAAAACTTACTAAACTGCTCAAGACTAATTGCTGTACACAATCTGTGACCAGGTACTGATAAATGCATCCCGTAATCTTGGGATAAAACACAATCCATATCCCCAGAAGCATAAAGTTCAATCCATTGATGCTTAACCAATGATTCCCACAACATATCTGGCATATTTTTTATCTGATTTGGTAATTTACGATTGGCAAATCCCCCATATGAAATCCACATAAAAAATAACAGAGCCGTATTTTTATTTGACAGCAGCTTATCTAAAACCTCTGGATTTTCAGCCAACAAACCAAACACCTCAGCCAGATACAAGTTCGATGTTTTTACCAACAATTCCCTTTCGAACACCCCTGGTGTCAACTGTTCAATCGCTATATTTTGATTTTTTGTTACCATGTTTAATAAATCCCTTGTTATCGACTGTCTAAATATAGTGCAAAATATTTTTTTGTCAACAATTATTTATAATTCTTGCATGTTTTAAAATAATATTGTAGCATATAAAGCGTAAAGGGCGTGCATCGCCTGCATTTATTCCCATGTCTTTGTTGTATAAAATACCATGGGTATATATGGGGCATGGCCACTAGATTCACTACAAATAAAGACCATTTCTTTATTAGCAATGAATTCAATGGTCATGCATAAGTAAAACTATTACAAAGGATTATTTATAAATGGTAAAAGTCAAAGAAAAGAAAAACATACCAGAAAAAATTTCTGGAAAAACCAAACATGAAAGCGATAAGAATGACGACAAAATGTACTTTATGGCCCTAGGGGGATTAGAACACATCGGCCAAAACATGTACGTATACAAATATCAAGGAAAATACTTAGTCATTGATTGTGGTATGGGCTTCCTTGAAGAAGAAATTGGTGCTGGTGATGTTCAGTATTGTGATACAACGTGGCTAGAAAAACGGAAGAAAGACGTTGTTGGTTTTGTTATAACACATGGTCACGAAGATCATATTGGTGCATTAAAATATATTTGGCCAAAATTCCGAAAACCAATCTATTGTACACGTTTTCCAGCCGAAATTCTGCGTCGCACTTTTCGCGGCATTGAAATGGACTTCAATGAAAAAACAGATATTATTGAATTTGATCACAATGGTGCAACCCTGGACTTAGCTCCATTCCAAGTTGAAACATTCCATGTCACACATTCTGTCCCAGAAGCCCAGATGCTAATTATCAGTACAGAATCTGGAAAAATTCTACATACAGGCGATTGGACATTTAACGATGATATTCCTATTGAGGCACCTACAGATTTCGCACGTCTGCGTGAAATTGGTTCGGATCCAAAACTGTTAGCATGTATGTGTGATTCGACAAATTCTTCACGACAAACAAAACAGGTTACAGAAACACAAGTTCGTGACACATTAACTGAGATTATGAAAAATGCGCCTGGACGCGTCATTGTTACTGGATACTCACGCAGCTTAGCTCGTATAAAAATGTTCGCCGAAGCAGCACGTGCTGCTGGCAGAATTGCAGCAATCAAAGAACGTACTAATCCAAATCCAGTACCATACGTTGGTTTACCAGAATTTCGTGAAATGGGTATAGAATTTGGCTATTTAAGCAAGGAAGAAATATATACACACGGCGAAATTAAAGATTTACCAGCAGAAAAACAAGCCATTTTCTTAACAGGATCCCAAGGCGAAAAATTCGCAATGCTTACCCGTTTATGTCGTGGCCAAGTAAAAGAAATGAAATTGATGCCAACAGACACTGTTGTTTTCAGTTCTATTATTATTCCTGGTCGTGAACAAGATGTATCTTTCTTGTATAACAGGCTGGCACGCATGGGAATTAAAACACATACTATATTTGATACAGATAACATACATGCCAGTGGACACGCTGGTCGACCAGAACTGGAAAAGTTCTACGACATGGTTCATCCACAAGTTTCTGTACCAATGCATGGCGATTATATAAATGAAATGCTTAATGGGAAAATGGCAATGGAACGTGGTGGTGCAAAACATATGATGGTTGTACACAACGGTGAAATGATTGCACTTCGCGACGGCGAAGAGCCATATGTTGCAGAAACTATTGAAACATCATATGTCGTTATGGAAGGTGAAACAGAACGTAGCGCCGACGACCAAGTATATAAAAATCGTCGAAAAATTGCATCAAACGGCGCCGTTTTTGTTACATTACCAATTGATAAACGCGGCTTTTTAAAGGGTGTTCCAGAAGTTTCCAGCGCAGGCATTTTTGAATCTGACACAACAGGCTTTATGAAACGTCAAATTCAAATTGAAATAACCAAAGCCATTGACGGTCTAAGCAAAGCGGAGCGCAAAGATAGAGACAATCTGGTCCGCGCTGTTCAGGTTGCTTCAAATCGTGTTGTTCGTGCTTCACTGGGTGCAGATAAAAAACCACAGTACAGCGTACATTTTATACAAAAGTAAAAAACCGCTATTTAGCGGTTTTTTTACTTAATTAATTGAAGTAAATCTTTTTCCGTCACAGTCTTAGATATCACGACATCTGGTTTATATTGTGTCCGAAACCAGGTCCGCTGACGTTTTGCATACTGATTTGTTTTATTAATCCAATCAGTTATACATTCATCCATACTTTTTTCACCGCGTACATACGCACACAATTGTGTTGCCCCGATTGCACGCCGCTCATCCCAACCAGAATCAATAATATCTTGCGCTTCTTTCAATGCACCACCTGCCAACATTTCTGGCACACGTTTAGCTATACGACTGCGCAAAACATCAACGTCTGGATTAATCAGAACCCGTAATGCATCTGGAACAACAGCGCCACTTCTTGGCAAACTCTGAAAATCTGCCAAATGGCGCCCTGTTTCGAAAAAAACTTCCAACGCCCTGGCGACTCGCTGCGGATCCGTTGCTACAAAATCTTCTGGCAACATTTGTCGTGCTTTATCAATATCTGACGCAACAAGTTCACGTGCCTGCTGTCGCGATTTTTCACTGATATCTGGCATCGGCGAAATCCCATTAATCAACGCATTTATATAATACCCTGTACCACCAACAAATATTGGCGTATATCCCGCATCTACCGCATTATTAAACACTTGGCGCGCCATAATCAAATAATCTGACACGCTTATTTGATCTGTCAAAGGCAAAACAGAAAACAATCTATATGGAATCCCATCTATATTATCGGTCATTACTTTTCCAGCAAAAGGACTGGCAGAAATATTTTCAATGCCGCGATATATCTGCACACTGTCACAATTAATAACCATACCATTTATACGACACGCTAAACGATGAGCAAAATCAGATTTACCCGATGCAGTTGGTCCAGTAATAATATACGCCTTCGTTGTCATTTTGAGAAATTATAGCTAAGATTTCGTTCATGTAAATAAAATATTGTAAATATAAAAAATATGGTGCTAATATAGACTTGTCCAATAAAAAAACGAAAGGAACATATATGTCAAAAATTAGAGTTGCAATCAACGGTTTTGGTCGCATCGGTCGCTTGGTATTACGTGCTGCGCTGGAATCAGGACGTGACGACATTGAATTTATTGCTGTCAATGATTTAGCACCAGCTGAACAAAATGCATATTTATTGAAATACGATTCAGTTCATGGGAACCTGCCAATGGACGTAAAATTAGATGGCGATTGTATCGTTGTTGGCAACCAACGTATTAAGTGCCTGGCAGAACGTGACCCCTTAAACTTACCTTGGGGTGAAATGAATATTGACATTGTTATGGAATGTACTGGCATTTTTACAGCCGCTGACAAGGCTCGTGTACATCTGGAAGCTGGGGCAAAACGCGTATTAGTTTCTGCACCATCTGCTGGTGCGGACAAAACAATTGTATATGGCGTCAATCAAGACACGTTAACATCTAACGACTTAATTGTATCAAACGCATCCTGCACAACAAACTGTCTGGCCCCAGTTGCCAAAGTATTAAATGATACATTTGGATTATTATCAGGTTGGATGACAACTGTACACGCATACACAGGCGACCAACAACTATTAGATAAAAACCACAAAGATTTTCGTCGCGCACGTGCTGCTAATCTATCTATGATACCAACCAGTACTGGCGCAGCCAAAGCGATTGGCCTGGTTCTGCCAGAACTAGCAGGAAAATTAGATGGCATGGCCATTCGTGTTCCTACGCCTGATGTTTCTGTAGTAGAACTGGTCGCAAACTTAGAGAAACCAGCCACTGTAGAATCCATTAATTCCGCAATGAAATCTGCAGAATCCAAAACATTTGGTTATAACGACCTGCCCTTGGTATCCATAGACTTTACACATGACGCACACAGCTCTGTATTTGACGCAGGTCAAACCAAGGTTCTTGGTGACAAACTGGTTCATGTAACAGCATGGTATGATAACGAATGGGGTTTTTCAAATCGAATGAACGATACCGCTGTCGCAATGGGCAAGTTAATAAAATAAAAAAATCCCCAAAATATGGGGATTTTTTTAATTAACAAGCCTAACAATTTTGTTGACAAAATGTTTTTTTGGATTATAATCACAAAAAATTTTAACTCAAAGGGGTTATAAATGCCAAAAAAACAAAAAATACAAAACGCAAACAATCGCATAAAAAGCAGTAAAAAAACATCTAAGAAAACAAACTTTTTCAAGCGTATTTGGAAAATAATCTGCATACCTTTTAAAGCGACAAAACGCCTGTGCAAACGTATATGGAACTGGCTATGCAACATAAACGTAATTGGTATCGTTAATCTAACATTATTGGTTGCAATAATCGTATTGTTTTCAATGCTAATAATAGATTTCAAAAGTTGTCGCCACCAAGACAACGTTATAATTGTGCGTGATGATGTTGTTAAAACAACAGTACTTCCATCTGAGGCGAACACAGAACAACGTCACGTCGTTGCACGTCCTGTAAAACCGATTAAGAACACACTACCTTTGCCTCGCAACGAAAATACCAATGAACTAGTTAACGAACCCATTGTCGTTGCCCCAGCAAAACCATGCCAGACTGAAATAAAACAAATTGCAAAAATTGAAAAGCAAAACAAAATTATGGGTGATGTCGTAATCGACAGTCGTGGCAGTGCAACAGTCATTGAACACAACACAAAAATTAATGGTAACGTATATTTGCAAAACATGCGCAAGTATACATTGCCATGCGGTGTCCGTATTAATGGTAACTTATTCTTACGCGACGTTAATACACTACAGTTTTGCGGTGAATTTACCGTTACAGGCAACATTTATGTCAGTCCACGTTCTTCATTTGGTTCCATTCCATCGACAGCACGTCTGGGCGGATATATAATATTGTAAAACCAAAACATGTCTTTCTCCTGAAATAAAAGATCGCAATAACCCATGCGGTCTTTTTTCATAGAATCAAAGGCAAAAACGTGCTATAATTACTGCACACAAACAAAGGGATAAAAATGAAAACTTTTGAAAAATTACTGAACGTTTTGGCGCAAAACCTTGGGTATACGATTGTATTATTCGTTGCAATTATTTTATTTACAATCTTTTCTGATGGTTTACTGTCTGGTTTAATTACTGCACTGTCTGCATTGTTGGCGTACACATGTATCGTTGCGCTAGCACGTGAATATAAAAAGGCCCCAACAAAAACACAGCCTAAACGCCAATCATCTAGCAAAAAGAAATAAAAAAGCCCCTTTTTTGGGGCTTTTTTTCTACCTCAAAGCAAATTTATATGCCGCCCCCAGATAAAATTCTGTTGCATCAATATCTGTGGTTGCAAATACACCACCAGAACTTTTGTGATCAACATCGCCATACTTTTGATACTTAAAGCCCAGATTTAAATCTACGCGGTCATTCAATGCAAAGTTCACACCAACCATTACAGCATAAGAAAAATCAAAAACAGTATCATTTGCATCTGCTACACGCCCACCAACATCAGACCATATCGTAGAAAACCCCACGCCAACCCCAGCATATGGTTCAACTGCCTCACCGTATGTTTTAAACAAATACACATTTACCATATTTGCCCATATATCAAAATCAAAGTCTACATCACTTTTGACATCATTTACGCCAGTATATATCGTCTCAAATTCTAGCTTTAAAAAATCAGTCAGACGATTACCCACATATCCACCTAAACCGACCCCATCATTTTTCAGTGTTGTATCACCACCCGATCGCATATCAAACGCAAACGAAATCCGTTCATTTTTATGCAAACGAATACCAACATAATTATCACGACGTACCATATTTGTTTCAGCATATTCCACATCAGGTGCAACATATTCATTATAATAAAATTCTTCAGCCACAGCAGGCACGACACAAAAACACGACAACATAACTGCAATTTTTTTCATATATCCCTTTCCTTTTTTTTATGCAACGATTATACTGGTAAAGTATTCATAAAGGCAAGGAGTTTTAACCGTGGCTCGTTCCACCCAAAAAAATACACCAACAGAAAATCGCCCATCTATTAAGCGACACATCTTAGCATGTTTTTTTAACACGGTACTGATATTTGGCCTACTTGTTGGTGGATACATCGCATACATATACATGCGAATGCCTTCTTTAGATTCTATATTACACGAAACCAGACCCGCTGCATTGGTATTCATGGACAAAAACGGGAAAGAAATTCGTGCATCTGGTCGAACAATGGGCACCCCTGTATCTACAGAAACGCTGCCGCCACATGTTTGGCAAGCAATTGTTGCAATTGAAGACAAACGTTTTTTTAATCATGGTCCTATCGACATTCGGGGAATTTCACGTGCAGTCTTTTCAAATCTATTATCTGGTCGTATTGCTGCTGGCGGTTCAACAATTACACAACAAACTGCAAAAAACATTTTTCTTAGTCGCGAAAAAAAAATATCCAGAAAAGTCCAAGAATTTATACTGGCTCACTGGCTAGAAAACAGATTCACTAAAAATCAGATTCTAGATTTATATATGAATCGCGTATCACTGGTCGGAGGCATGCGTGGCATTGACGCTGCGGCCCGCACAATATTTCAAACACCTGCAACAAATCTATCAATTGCCCAAGCTGCACAAATTGCAGCCATGCTAAAAGCCCCCACTACATACAGCCCCATACGAAACCCTGAAAAAAACATCCAGCGCGCACGTGTAATCCTGCAAGAAATGGTACGACAAGGCTACATCACATTGAACCAGGCCCGAATTGCAGCCAAACAACTGGCCCCCGCTGTTGCAGCACCTGACACTAATTTATACAGATATTGGACAGACTTTGTTATTGATGAAGTAAAATCCAGAATTGGCATGATTGAATCAGATTTATACATATACACTACTATGGACATGCAATTACAAGAACGTATTGCCAACACAATTTCAAAAAAAACTCCACCTTATCAAGGGGCTGCCATCGCAATGGAAACAGATGGTGCGATACGCGCAATGTCTGGCGGCACAGATTATCAAACCAGTCAATTCAATCGCACCACCGCACCACGTCAACCTGGCAGCAGTTTTAAACCTGTAGTATATCTAGTTGCACTGGAAAATGGCTTGACACCTGACACTTATGTTAACGATTCGCCTTTTGCAATTGGCGATTACACCCCCAAGAACTACAATGAAAAATATTACGGTGATATAACACTGGCAACCGCATTTGCAAAAAGTGTAAATTCAGTACCCTTAAAATTAACCGAATTATACGGTCTTGACAGCATATTATCAATGGCTGGACGCCTGGGGGTCGGAACACGGTTACGCAAAGAATATTCAACTGTTTTAGGCGCATCAGAGATGTCTTTACTTGATTTAACTAATATTTACGCAGTCATTTGGAATAATGGCAATTCTGTACACCCATATTCTATAACAAAAATCACAGACGCAAACGGGAACACGATATATGAACGCAACCCATCAGAACCTATGAGTATTTTAAGCATTCAAACAGTTAATTACATGTCAAAATTACTGGCTGATGTTATTGCCCCAGGTGGCACAGGTGGTCGCGCCAGAACACCAGATGCATTGGGTGGCAAAACAGGTACCAGCAATGGCAATCGTGACGCATGGTTTATTGGTGCTGGGAAAAATTTAGTCATAGGTGTATGGATGGGCAACGACGACTTTTCCCCCATGGACCCAAAAATAACAGGTGGCACAATACCTGCGGAAATCTTTCGTGAAATAATTCAGAAACAATAAATTCTATTTTTATAAGCAATACTTTTATGATATAATAACAGGTATGAGAAAAAGATTTTTTACGATTTTACCTGTTTTATTTTGTATATCCGCAATGCCAGCAATGGCAAATTGGGAATATGAAGGAATATACGTTGGCGACGGCTGGTACGAAGATGACGGTTCCAGATTTGTATTATCTGTACGTGGTGGCGCGTCAATTGGCTTTGCTGGCATAAAAAATAATGTTGGTGCATTAAGCGCATATTATTATGTTGATGATGCTGGCGCTATTGTTCCAGAAACGGTTTGTCGTGCAAATGGCGGTGACTGCAGTGGCTATGAATTGGCGGGCTATGGCGATATATCCTCTCTGCCAGCAACCAAAGACTTCCAAGCTTTTGCATTTGCGGCGGGCGCCAGTGTTGGTTGGACCCTGCCAGGACGTCCCCAATGGCGTTTTGAAGCAGGTTGGGACCATATAATGAAAAGCGACTATAACGCATCTCCACTGTTTGAAGGCGAATTGACACTAAATGGTGGCACTGTGTCAGCAATTGAAACCCCCAGCAGTGCGATTCAGTCGACTGTCCAAACAGATATAATTAGTGCGATGGCGTTTTATGATTTTTATACAGGGTTACAAAAACCACTCCGCACAACCATCCCATATATCGGCTTAGGAATTGGCTATTCAGATACCACCACTGTTATGAATTTAACCGACCCATACGGTGATCTATCTGCGGATTTAGATTTACGTAATTTTGGAACAGTTAATTCAGAAACCTATGATGTTATATCATTCTACAAATCAGAAACCAATACAGCTAATATTGCGTTGCTTGCTGCTGGTGGTATATCCTATGGATTAACAGAAAACATGTACCTTGACTTTGGTGCAAGACTTGCATACATTCCCAAAGTCAAATGGCAATTAACCAACGAAGACAATACTCGCCATCGTGATTGGATAAGCGCAGAAAATTTGATATATATCAATTTGATGTTGGGGCTACGTTTTGAATTCTAGATATTACATATTATGTGGATTAGTATTATTAACCGCATGCACCAGCACACTGGTTGGGCCCTACAGTTTTACATATACCCCAATTCAAACAAAAACATTTGAAATTGCCACCTGGCAACACATAACCAATGCATCATCACCGATTCATATATATATCGAAGGAGACGGATACGCATTCAATAAAAAGGGGCACCCGACAAAAAACCCAACTCCACGGAAATTTTTGGTAAGGAACTTAGCATCCAAAGATAATTCTCCAAACGTAGTATACATGGCACGCCCATGTCAGTATATTCAATCTGATAATTGTGATGTATCTGACTGGACAGATGGCAGATTTTCAAAAGACGTTTTAGACGCCATGTATACAGCCGTAAAAAGCGTAGCCAAGGGCCGCCCCATAATCCTGATTGGATATTCTGGTGGTGCAATGATATCTGGATTACTAATAAACAGATATCCAGACTTAAAAATAAAAAAATGGATAACGATTGCTGGTGTATTAAATCATACGGACTGGACCAATCATTTTAAAGATAATCCCTTAAAAAAATCATTGAACTTAACAACACTGCCAAAAGTATCGCAAATTCACTATATTGCAAAGGATGACAAAGTTGTTCCAAATAAGCTAAGCTACAAGTGGGCGTCAAAGTCAAACATTTTCATGATACCCAACGCAAAACACGACCGTTTTCCGAACCTAGAAATAGACTTCAAATAATCATAGCTTAGCAAAAACAAGAACCCGCTCTACCTCTCCTAAGTCTTTTTCGGAACGCACATATTCCCAACCCATATCCTGAAAAATTTTTTTAACCTGCTGGCCCATACCTATACCGATTTCTAAATATATCTTTCCGCCATCACGAATCCAATTCTTAGCATGTTCTGCAATTGCATAATACGCCGCAAACCCACCATCATCGGCATACAGTGCCAATTCAGGATCATGCTTAGCCCCAACATCTACACGCAAATCCCCATTCGCAATATATGGTGGATTAGAAACTATAACGTCAAACAGTTCCCCAAACCTAAGTCTGGAATTATAAAATGAATTACGCTTCAAACAAATGCGCCCCAACAAGTTATGATACATTACATTTTTTTTTGCTACTTTCAATACCCTTCTTGAAACATCCAGTCCCACACCAGACGCACCATCTATATTTTTAACCAAACTAACCAGCACACACCCTGTTCCTGTACCTAAATCCAAAATTTTTGGTGTTTTTCCGCAATTTGCCCAATCCATTAATATCGCTTCAACCAGTGTTTCAGTATCTGGTCGCGGATCTAATGTATATTTATTTGTATAAAAACGTAATCCATAAAACCATTTATTTCCTACAATCTTAGCCACAGGCACACCACGACGCAACATACGTGCCATATACCACACCCGAAATCTGGTTAACTTACTGGTATTTTCAGTAAGGATTCTGGCGGCACGCAAACCACCAGCATTTGCTAAGATTGTGAACGCTTGATTTATTGTCATAAAACCATTATAATCTGTGCCATGAAAAAAGCAAAAAATATTATCACGACAGCCAATCTGACCCGCATGGTGATTGCATTGGCCACATTATTAACACTGGTTGCAATATTCTTGGTTGTAACACGTCGCACACCATCACAGCTTGCCCATTCACATTCTGACAATGGTTGTACTTCAATGGTTGTTGTAACATCTGGCGACACGTTGTCTAAAATATTATTAGAACAAGGTATGACCCACAATGACGTTGCCGCAATAGCCAGCACATTAAAAAAAGACGCAGGCATTGCTACACTTCGTGCGGACAATGACAAAATAGAATTTACCCGTCCATCAGATAATGATCCCATATCAAAAATTGTCGTTATTCCATCACCTTGGCGTCAAGTTGAATTAACCTGCAACGAATCAGGCGCATGGAATTGCAAAACAATTGATATAGAACGTGACACACGGGCAGTTTACCGTTCAGGCGAGATACTTGATGGCGACAGCTTCTATCTGGCTGGTAATCGTGCAGGTATTCCAGCAGGAATACTGGCAGATGTATATGATTTGCTAGCATTTGAAATGGATTTTGAGCGCGACGTTCGTGCTGGTCAAAAATTCTGGGTTGTATACGAAGAAAACTTTTCAGAAGGCAAAAAGGTTGATAATGGACGTGTATTAGCCGTATCATTTGATGCCCTGCGTGGTAATGTAAAAATGTATCGCTATCGCAAATCAGATGGCACCACTGGCTATTATGATGCAGATGGTAACGGCGCTATAAAATCCTTGAAGCGCACCCCTATCAACAATGCCAAGGTTACCAGCAATTTTTCCAACAAACGTAAACATCCTGTGCTGGGGTACACACGTGCCCATAAAGGGGTCGACTTTCGCGCTGCCACAGGCACACCAATACCTGCAGCTGGGGCTGGACGTGTTGTTGCACGTGGATATAACCGTGGCCATGGTAACTATATAAAGTTAAGACATAATGGCTCATACGAAACACTGTATGCACACCTGTCTAAATTTGTTAAGAACGTAAAAGTTGGCACCAACGTACGTCAGGGGCAAATTATTGGATATGCTGGTTCAACTGGTATGTCCACAGGACCACATTTGCATTATGAAATCATCAAAGACGGCAAGCACGTAAATCCAATGACGGTAAAGCTGCCAGCGATAAGTAACCTTAACAAAACAGATAAAAAGAAATTTATTGAATATCGCGAAATAATGGATGACGCCATTGAAGATTTAAAAAAGAACCCAAGTTTATTTATACAATTATGACCATCCCCCGATTAGGGGGATTTTTACTTAATAAAAGAATAGATTTATGTAATTTAGTAATTCTGGCTTGCAAAATATTGTCTTCTTTTGTAACATAAGAGAGTCTTAGATTGGCATATAAGGAAAAGAGAACATGAGACAAATTAAGTTAACACCGTTTAAAAGAATTTTATTAATGTTGCTATGCGTTTTTGTTGGCTACTCGTATGACTTAAAGGTGAATGCATATGTTTTGATGCAGGCTTATAAACAAAATGGTTCATACCCTTCATATGCATGTGATACCACTACTGCCAGCTATGCATCTGCTGCCTGTACTGGTTATTCACTTGGTATGTTCCTTAAAAATGTTGGAAACTCTGGATTAGTTATTTTAAGTAATAATCAAGATTTGTATCAATGGTATACTCAAGAAAACACAGCAAATTCTTCTGGGATTTGTATTTGTTTTACGAAATCAGAGTTGGCAAAAATACAAAGTTGTAATGCTAATTATGGCAGTTGTGGTGCTGGGGCCACTGGTACGACGATGCATATTTTGCTTGCGGGCCGTAATTCAACTGGAGACCAGCATATTAGCTGTGGTGCATACAAGGCGTCTTGTACATGTACCCCTGGGTATTATGCGATTACAAATGGTTGTACGCCTTGTACAGCAGGCTATTATTGTTCAAAAGCGACCATGGTTCAGTATACATATGCAGCGGGGGGCAGTACGGCTTGTCCAAAAGGGACATACCAAGGCAACTCTGGGATGATCTCATGCAATGCATGTGGTAGCTTGAATGGATTAACAGCAACAACATCTGGCACTGGAAAAACCAAGGTAACAGATTGTTATTTACCCTCAAACAGCAATTTAACAGACTCTATCGGGACGTATCAATTTACAGGAAATTGTTACGCCATCGCATCATAAACAATAAAAAACAGCCCCTTTTGGGGCAATTTTTTTAATCTATCAAACCAAATTTTGTTATATAATTAAAAGATATTCCGACAATAAAATTACTGCCGTATACGTCTACACCACGTGCACGTGCACGACGATACTGAACATACGGCCCCATCGTTAAATCCCCCCATAAATTCGCATCCAAACGTGCAACTGCACTTAAATCACGTTCCAAATCTGTGCGTTCATAGCTGGAATAGCCCAAATATTCACGATAATAACCATTAGAAGACAATTTAACACCGTCGCGAACCTCATACTCCAAACGCCAGCCAACTTCAGCCGCTGTTTTTGAAATTTTATTATCTGCATATGTAAAATCGTATTCATAAACCCCAGTTAGATATAAGCTTTTTATAACCTTATTATCAAACAATGATAAACCAGCATTTGCACGAATCAGATTCTGACGTGGCGCATCATTTGATGCAACAAATTCTGTGTCATAGGCTGCACGAACCGTTGGACCAAATTTAAACCCACCAAATTCCCAGCATTCATATTCTAAATTACTGGACAGCAATATATCATCTGCATTTTCACTGGACGTAACCACACCATTTTCAGGCTTCAACTTCGTTTCACCATATTCCATAAACAACGAATTATCCCACTGAAAACGATTTTTTTTATATTCCAGCGCGGTATCAAAAACCCCCTTAATAAATTCCTGACTATCCGCCCCTAAAACAGATACTGGAGAATCTTTGTATTCTGCAGCATTACGCACCTGGGTTTGTGACAATTCCAACCCAACACGACGCACAGATAAAACTAAACTTGTATTACCAGTTTCTGCAAAGGCACCAAAAGGCACCAGTCCTAATAAAAAAGTACTATAAATCTTTTTCACAATTACCCCCAATAAAAAATAAATTACTTCCAGATACGCAAACCATTATCAACATTTGAAAAATGCCAACCATTTTCACGTACAGCTATTGTAAAATCGCCACGCTGACCAACAGGCACCAAAACTGTTACAGACGAACCATTGATAAACGCTGTCTGCATATCTATTTGATCTTCTCGGGCAATTTTATTTAGCTGCGCCCAATCTGAAATTGGATTTTTCAGTGTTATTAAGACTGAAAAACGACTGCTATCTGCTGTATTTGGCAACCAATTTTGAACTTCTTTTTCTTGCAACCAATTACGCACTGTATCCAAATCCAAAGTCATCGTAATATTCGCCGAATACGTCGTATCTGAAGTCTTTTCATTATCAATTGCTGTTGTTGCAATCATCGCTGTCAACGCAGAATCAACTGCTTGCTCCATTGCCACAGCCAACATTCCACGGTCAGAATACTGACTTAAAACATCTGCTATAATCTGTCGTCTGGCCTCAGCCATCGCCATATTCTTAGCAGAAGCAGCTGTATCACTGGTTACATTAACACTGGCCATCCCAGACAAACCCGCAGCGTTTGCTACCGATACAGCAAAAAAACACAATAAAGCAACCAAATATCTTTTCATGCCTGCACATTCTATCTATTAAAAGCGCGCTGTCAAGCCAACACGAACGCCCAAAGATTTAAAGAATGAATCAATTTCATCTGAAACTGTATCTTTCCAACCATTTGCACGCACATTATTGATATACACAGCCGTAGCATCTGGACCATATTCATAGTCACCATAGATAAACCCGTTCAGCATCGCCTGCTCTGCTTCTGCCCTGTCAGCAAATGTCAATTCTGGATCGTTTTCATAAGCATCCAGGATTCCATCGTATATAGCCTGCCAATAAGTCGGATCCAGATATGTATTTGCATCTGCACCACTTACATTATAATAATCATAGGTAAGTCCCACTGACAACGCCACCCTGTCCGTCAAAGCTGTGGTCCAATTTGCCCCCAGTCCAAAATGGAACGCAGACCCAATCCCACCCTCATCTTCAATCGACTTTGGATGCTGCCATTCCGTACGATACGGCTGATCTGCAGTTGCATTATAACCTGGCAACCCCAATTCCAAATGCGCCGTCACAAAATTATTTTCGTTGATATCATACAACATATCCAACGCCAAGAAAGGTCCAGACCAGGTAACTTCATATGAATGACTCATATTAGACTGATGAAAATAAAAGGAATCCATTGTATCAACGTACCCAGATAAACCTTCTAAAGGAATACCCGCCAAATCGGCAAAATCGTCACCATCAATATCAACATAAACAAAATCTTTAAACTGATACTGAACTTCATTATTGCTTAGCACCTGATAAAACGCAATTGCTGGCCAGCACTGCTCCATCCCCTCATAATCAGTACAAGAATTGTTATTATTCAGTGTATCTATTTTAAGCCCATAATTCCCCTTGGTTTCCAGGGTATATTTAAAATGACGCCAACCAATTGACGGCGTAACTTTAACCTTGCCCCATGTAAAGAAATCTTTTAGGCCAACACTGGCATTTAACCCCAGCATATCACCGCCCTTGGTACTTCCGATAGACAGCGCATGCCCCAACTGAATCTGTTCCAGCCCACCATTATCGTTATACCAACGTTGCACCTCATAACCACCGTTAGAAATATCGTCGTCAATCATGGTCGATTCGCCAATCTGCATTCCATATTCTAATCCAGCTTTCAGAGCAATCGGTGTTTTACCAGCATTAAAATCATAACCAGCATTTACATCAAACACAGCCCACCCCAGATTATCATAGTGTAAACGCGAACCTGCTGTTTTCATATCAAATTGCCACATACCTGTCTTATAAGACAAACCTGCATCTAATTTAAAACCGCCCGCTGAACTTGACTTTGTTGACGCAACTGTCGCAGCTTGCTGCGATACGCCACCACGCGTTTGTGCTGCCGTACGATAAGCCTGATTATTTTGCCCATAGCGATTTGTATAAGATGAATACCGTCCCTGATTATAAGCAGAATTAGCAACATTACCACGTGTAGTCGTCTTAGAATATGTTGAAGAGTTATATCTTGAAACCTGTGGGGACTGATATGTATTACCTGTATAATAAGTCCCTGCCGCATTCAGTGCCGCTGGAACTAGCATCAGCATAGAACAACTAGATATAATTTTAGATAAAACTTTCATATTTTTTCCTTACTTTCTTATTTATCAGAATAATAATATCATAAAAAGGTTGAAAAAAAAACATCTTCTTGTCAAAATACACAAAATTAATGCGGCCATGGCGGAACTGGTAGACGCGCAGCACTAAGGATGCTGTGGACAAAATCCTTGGGGGTTCGATTCCCCCTGGCCGCACCAATATTTTTCATTATTATATTCACATATTTTACTTGCCCGATTTTTCTTAAATTTGCTACACTTACCCATATAAGGATGAAGGGAACCAAGGCTATTTTTGCTGTATGCCTTGTGCTACTTACGTTTGGTGGCACATTTGCAACAGAAGACTACGACGCTGCACGCGCCGCTATACGTCGTGGTGTAACAACCTCTACCCAAAACTCCAATCGACAAAAAACGAATACAGCCGTTGATTTAACAAAGAAAACAAGTATTTCACGTCAAACAAATATTCCTGAAGAAACCACACCCAATGTGCGCGAACGGGCTCAAAAGCAACGGACAACAACATCTGGCCCAAACGTATCACGTGGATCTACATCACGCAACACTTCAACAGAAAACGTTAGTGCACGCAACACCAGCTCTAATATCGCCAGTCGTGCCACAGCAACAAAAAAAATTGCCACGACACCAGTTACAAGTGTATCTCGCACAGGAACGAATACAAAATTATTGGGCAGAACTGTTCAAAACACCACCCAACCAGTACGTACACCTGCCCGCCAGACTGGCGTCAAACGTACATCTTCCGCACGCAGCGCAACAATGCCCCAAGAAACACTTGAGCTGCGTAATCAAATAATGAATTCAAACACAAAAGAATGTCGCGACATATACTATAAGTGCATGGACGAATTTTGCGCGAACAAAGATAGCCAACTTAAACGCTGCGCCTGTTCATCACGCCTGCACGAATTTGATAATGCAAAGAAACAACTTGCTAATGCTGAAGAAAAGATGCTCAACTTTAGCCAACGCTTGTTAACGGTCAGCATGGACGCAAAGGATGCGGCAGCACTTAATGTAGCTACCGAAGGCGAGCTGGCATTTAACGCAAAGGACAAATCCGATTCGCAAAACATACTGAATGAAATTTCGAAAAAATTAAACAAAACATTTGATAATGAATCTTTTGATCGAAACATGACAGCGATATCATTATCATTAAACGAGGACGCCGCCTTCGATAACGTTGATTCTATGATGGGCGCATCAACAACATTAAAAACAGGTACAGAATTATATGCTGCAGCACTACCTGTATGCCGTGAAATGGCCGCAGAAGTATGTACACCTGACCAGTTATCAATCGCAGAAAGTGGCTACCAAATGATGATTGAACAAGATTGCAACACTGTAAAGAAATCGTATCAATCACAAGCAGACCAAGCACGTGAGAAAATTCGTGAAAGTAGCGCCTTATTAGACATGTCACGCCTGAACGTCTATCAAGACAAAAATTCTGACGACATATTAACATGTAAAAAGAAAATGTTAGACATGTTAACAAATTCATCTGTGTGTGGTACAAATTTAATAAAATGCTTAGACACAACTGGTCAATACATTGACCCTACTACAGGCGAAGCATTCCTGACAACGAACCTAGCTAATTTGAATTACTTAATCACACGCCCCAGCGCAAATCAAACATGGGTTGGAATGCCTGGCAATGAAAAATTTGTTTCTTATTTGAATTCAAAAAGACAATACCTGGCACCTGCTACAGAACATTGCCAAGACATATCTGACTACGTTTGGAACGACTTCATTGAAGATGCGTTATCTCAAATTAAACTGGCCCAAGATGCTAAATTGGAAGAAGTACGCCAAAGTTGCACAACATTAACCACACAGTGTTTATCCGATACAGCTAAAACTCTTGAAGATTTTGACGCACGTGCATTATCTACATTTGGTGTTGTTGCAGATGTCACCGTAAATGCCATGTGTACAGATGTAAAAACTGCATGTACAGCCTTACTTCAGGCAACAGATGGTGATGTTGACTGGATTAGTGGTATGACAGAGATTGCAACAGATAAAACCTATGATACTATTTTAAAAACCTGCCGAGAAGTTGGGCGTGCATGCATTATACAATCCTGCAAATCTATTTCTGGTAACTTTGGTTTGTGCGAAAACATAGAAACGTCTGTTAATCGAAAATCTATTATTAACAGAACGGCATGTTGGCAAGACGTTGTTGACTGTATTGCTGATGCTGGCGATGATTCTATTAACAACATCATGGATCAGCTGGTAAAGCGTGGAACAATTACAGCGACACAAAACACTAGCCTTGGCGAAGTACCTGCGTACTCTTTCTATAAAACGCTATACTATACAAACAACAAAGAAATTTATGATTTTACAGAAATACTTAATTCAGGAAACCAAGGCTCACATGCCGAAGTGTGCATTGATGATTGGCCTACAGACACACCTGAAGATGAAAAATGGGAACACGACGAAGATGGCAACAAAACCATCGCCAAAACAGGTAACCAGCGTCACAATTGTATATATGACATATGTATAGCATCAGAAAAGTGCTATGACTTAAACGATACATCATTAGCATGCAAAACATGTCGAATTGCCGAAAAAATCTGGGGCAACTGCGAAGTTGTTCCATCAACACCACTAGGCACAATGACACATAACCGAATCAAAAAACCAGTTAATGAAGAAGATAGCACACTGTTATATTGGTTTGCCTTAAATACAGGAACAGACCAAATGGCCGATTCTTGTCGTGACACATCTTGTGGTCCTGGCTACCTTATGGATCCCAGCAATGGTTTATGTTACCCAGAATCACAATTTACCGCGGACGGTGGTCGCTGCAGCATAACCGCATTTGACACCCCGACAGCACTTGAAAAGAACTGCTGCACAGCAGACACAACAGACAGCTGGTTTAACTGTTGCACGAACGGCACTGTTGATATAAAGATCAAGCAATACGATAATACAACTAACACAGATTATGTTATAATGTCAGACTTGATCAAAGACGGTAATGGAAAAACAACAGATATAACAAGCAATTCATTACAAATATGCTTACCCGAAGGTACAAAATCAGCAGAATTAGTCATGACTTTCTCGTTTGACGAAGGCAGAACAAATGAATACTACACAGATTCTGGGACATATTTGCTAATTTGCTTGGACGGAACTGTTATCAGCAAAACAACCGATGCTACATTTGAATGCAAAGACGGTACATACATGGTAGTAAATAGAGATACTGGGGTATATTACACACCTACAAATACAGGCGAACTGTATCCGATGCAATATTATCATCGCGCAAACGGCGACCAAGAATGTAAACTTCAATACAATACAACAAATAAAAGCTGGGACTGGATTTCTAGTGTCACCGCAGCTTGCAATGGGATCCTACCTGGTAAAGAAGACCAAAGTAGCAATAATGCCCATAAAATTAAATGGTAAAAAAATCCCGAAAACGGGATTTTTTAAAACAATTTAACATCATCTAACACCGTATTTATTGCGGCAATTTGTTCAGGAGCGAACCGACCCAGCACCCAATCAGATGGATCAATTAAAAAACCATAATCTCTTGGATGACCAACACCAATCCGTATACGCCTATAATCCCGTCCAACATGTGCATCAATCGACTTAATTCCATTATGTCCAGCACTGCCACCACCAATTTTTTCTTTTATATCCCCAACCTTAACATCCATATCATCATGAATCACAATAAGGTTATCAAGTGGCACTTTATAAAATGTCATTAACGCTAAAACAGCCACACCACTGTTATTCATATACGTTTGTGGTTTAACCAAAATGCATCGCCGACCATTTATATCGACAGAACATGTAAGCGCATTTTTTTCTTTCTTCCACGTTGGATTAATACCAGCAAATCTATCCAACGCCATAAAGCCTATATTATGACGTGTATTTATATATTCTGGTCCAGGATTTCCCAAACCAACAACCAACACAGGTTTATTTTCTTGCATATTCCATACTCTTTTTTTTATTATAATATCACACAAAGGAGTAAAAAATGAAATTAAATTCCATCGTTTTTTTAACCACTGCTGCAATTATATTCAGCACAGGTACAGCAAATGCGAATTTATTATTTGATATTTACGCTGGGGGCACCGCAGGCTTTGGCGCATCATCACAAATCATCGACAAACACTTCAACGATCACAGTGCGCAAAGTTATGGTGCAGTAATCGGAATTGACATTCCTTTGTTCAGAATCGAGGCCGAATACAATTACCTAACAGGATATGATACAACCATAAACCTGGCTATGATTAACGGTTATTTCAAAATTCCAACCCCAGTATTCAAACCATATTTTGGGGCAGGATTAGGTACAACCTTTGAATCTACATACAACCCAGATTTTGCACCACACATTAACATGGATAAATCCATCACGTACCAAGGCATGCTGGGGCTAACCTTAGATTTGCCTTTAACTCCTGTAAAATTTGACATTGAAGCACGTGTTTTATATGCAAACAATGCATATGAAATCGCCACTAAAATGGTTGATATTATGCATTATGACGCACGTCTAAAATTGCGCTATACATTCTAACAAAATACCAACGGGGTAATATATGCTGACATTAATTGATGGAAATTCATTACTGTTTCGTGCATATTACGGCGTACACAGTCGTCTTACACGTACTGATGGAACGCCCACTGGCGCAGTGTACGGCTTTTTAAATATGATACTGCCTATCTTGGCCGCAGCAAAACCAGAAGATAAATTTATATGCGTATTTGATGCATCACGCATTACATTCCGTCAGGATATATACCCCGCATACAAAGCAAACCGCACAGACACGCCCGAAGATTTAATATCACAGTCGTTACTGATACGCAGTGGTTTAGCAGCACTAGGCATGCCCGTATTGTGCATTCCTGGGGTTGAAGCAGACGACGTAATTGCCACACTGGCACACAAAAATTGTAAAGCACAGCGCTCTACCCGTATCATAACCAGCGACAAAGACCTGATGCAACTGGTATCAGAATGCACATTTCTATACGACGGTATGAAAAACACCGAAATACATACCCCGCAAGTCTTTGATAAATTTGGCGTTAGACCTGATCAAGTTATTGATGTGCAATCATTAATGGGTGATTCTACTGATAATGTGCCAGGTGTCCCAGGAATAGGCCCCAAAAAAGCCTCTGAATTAATAAACAAATTTGACAATCTTGACAACCTATATGCGAACCTTGATCAGGTACAAAACGAGCGTACACGCAAACTGTTACAAGACAATCGCGAAATGGCATATATATCACGTCAACTGGTAACACTAAAAACAGATGTTAATTTATCTGATTTAATTATAAAACCATTTATATTCAATACACCAGCCGCCTTAAAGTTTGTAAAAACGGAACTAGAAAGCAATTCTTTAGCCACCAAAATAGAAAAATTATTTCCAATCGCAAAATATGATTCTGCGAACAAATCCGACATATTTTCATATACGGCTTCAAAGTGTGACACCCCCACAGAATCCAATTCTGTATTGCCGTCACTTCAACCAGACATAACATACGAAGCCATCACAACCGTTGATGCACTAGATAAATTCTTGTCACATATCACAAACATCATTGCGATTGACACAGAAACAACGGGTCTAGATATAAACACAGACAAAATAGTTGGGATTTCTTTAGCAGCAAGCGATTCATATGGTGTGTACATTCCAATTCGTCACCGCACACCATCAAAAGACTTGTTTGGTGACAACACCGCTGCCCCAAACCAGTTATCCATCGATACAGTGTATAAAAAATTATGGCCGATATTTACTAACCCCAACATTACAAAAATTGGTCATAACCTTAAATTTGATTTTCATATCATGGAAAACGAGGGCTGGTCTACGAAACAAATTCATCCATATGACGATACAATGTTGTTATCATACGTTCTATATGGAACACTTCATGGTCACAGTCTAGACGAATTAGCATACAAATATCTTAATCACGAAAACATAAAATTTGCATCACTTTTTGCTCCAAAAACACGTGACACAGACATGCACTTTGACACACTGGCTATTGATACGGCCACACCATACGCCGCCGAAGATGCGGTTATATGTATGTCTTTATACAAGCGTCTGCGTCCCCAGTTAGATTCCGACAACAAACTGCGCAAGCTATATGAAACATGTGATTTACCATTAATGCCAGTATTGCTACAGATGGAGCGCAATGGCGTAATGGTCGACAAAACCAAGTTACAAAAATTATCCAACGTTTTTCATGAACAACTTAATACATTACAGCAAGAAATTTGGGATTTAGCGGGTCATGAATTTAATATTGCCAGCCCAAAACAATTAGGAAGCGTTTTATTTGATGAACTGCACCTGCCACAAAATAAAAAACGTTCTACAGACGCAAATTCTTTAAATGAATTAATAGAATCACATCCAATAATTGAAAAAATACTAAATTGGCGTTCTATTGCAAAGCTAGCAGGCACTTACACAGACGCATTGCCGCATCAAATTGCATCCGACAATCGCATTCATACAACATATCTGCAAACCAGCACCAACACAGGACGCTTGTCTAGTCGCGATCCAAACTTGCAAAACATTCCAATAAAAACACAACTTGGTGAAGAGATACGCAAATGTTTTGTTGCACCAACGGGTCGCAAATTAATATCTGTTGACTATTCTCAAATTCAATTACGCTTATTAGCCGAAGTTGCAAATGTTAAAACATTTTGTGATACCTTCAACAAAGGTCTGGACATCCACGAACAAACTGCTCGAAAAATATTCAACATCCCCAGCGATTCGAAAGTTCCAAAAGAATTACGTCGCGCTGCTAAAACAGTAAATTTTTCAATAATATACGGAATATCGCCTTTTGGGTTATCGGGTCAACTGAACACGACACGCAGTGACGCCCAAAATATAATAAATTCATACATGGCAGGTCTGCCAGAAATAAGAGAATACATTGAAAACATTAAACAATTCGCTTTAGACAACGCATGTGTTTACACCCCGTGGGGTCGCAGAATAGAATTGCCAGAAATAAAGAACCCGCGAATGCGTGCCTATGCATTACGTGCTGCAATCAACGCCCCAATCCAGGGATATGAAGCCGACTTAATGCGACGTGCAATGATCGAAATAGACAAAAAAATAATCCAACCTCAATCAGATAAAATCCGTATGATAATGCAGGTTCACGATGAGATTATATTTGAATGTGACGACGATTATGCAAAAGACTTTGCCAATCAAATTAAATCAGCCATGGAAAACATAACAAAAATATCTGTTCCATTAGTTGCTGAATATGTCATAGACAATACATGGGGCAAGTAAAAAATCCCAGCGTTGCTGGGATTTTTATTAACCAACAGTCAGTTCTTTACCTTTTACATCTACGTATACAGTTGCACCTTCCCCGATGGTTCCATTTAATATTAAATCAGCAACCTTATCTTCAACAGCAGTTGTAATCAAACGCTTTAATGGACGGGCACCAAATACAGCATCATACCCATTATCACCCAGCCACTTAATCGCCTTGTCTGTTACATTTAATCCAATCCGACGTTCCGCCAGTCTTTTTTCAAGGCCACGCAATTGAATCTTTACAATTCCAGCCATAACATCTTTACCCAATGGATTAAAGAATACGATTTCATCGATTCGATTTATAAACTCAGGACGGAAATTCCGCTTCACAGCTTCCATATCTGGCAAATTACTGGTCATAATAATAATGGTATTTGTAAAGTTTACAACGTGTCCCTGTCCATCTGTTAAACGCCCATCATCCAAAATCTGCAAAAATACATTAAACACATCTGGGTTTGCCTTTTCAATTTCGTCAAACAACAATACCTGATACGGACGACGTCGTACACTTTCTGTCAACACCCCACCCTGTTCATAACCAACGTATCCAGGAGGACTGCCAATCAATCTTGAAACAGAATGCGGTTCCATATATTCACTCATATCAATTCGAGTCATTGCAGTATCATCATTAAACAAATACTCTGCTAACGCCTTAGCAACCTCTGTTTTTCCAACACCTGTCGGCCCCAAGAACATAAAACTACCTGATGGTCTGCGCGGATCAGACAACCCCGCACGGCTACGTCGAATCGCACGTGACACAACACCCAACGCATGATCCTGTCCGACAACACGCTTTCTCAACTCATCTTCAATATTTAAAAGCTTAGATTGTTCTTCAACACTCAAACGATCTGCTGGAACCCCTGTCCATTTACTAACAACAGCCTCAATATGCTCCGGTAATACAGTTTTATATTCTTTTGCATCTGCATTCATTTTAGCAATTTGTTCTTCCAGTTCTGGGATCTTACCATATTGCAGTGCAGATGCTTTTTCATAATCACCATTTCGCATAGCAGTGGCAACTTCGGCCTTTGCTGAATCTAATGCAGCCATTGCATCAGACATTCCACGCATTTTTTTCTGTTCATCTTGCCATGCAGCAGTTTGAACAGCCGATTCGTTTTCCAAATCAGAAATAAGTTTTTCCAGATCTTTTAAACGTTTTTTCGATTCGTCATCTTTTTCTTTTTTCAATGCTTGTTGTTCTATTTTCAATTGCATCAAATGTCTATCAACTTCATCTAAGCGTTCTGGTTTTGAAGCTATTTCGATTCGCACACGAGCTGCAGCTTCATCAATCAAATCAATTGCCTTGTCTGGCAAAAAACGATCTGTAATATACCGATTCGATAATTTCACGGCTGACACCAACGCCGCATCTGCGATTCGTACACCATGATGCCCTTCATACTTTTCTTTCAATCCACGCAATATAGAAATCGTATCATCAACTGTTGGCTCATCAACATAAACTGGCTGGAAACGACGTGCCAACGCAGGATCTTTTTCAATATACTGACGGTATTCATCCAGTGTCGTCGCCCCCAAACAATGCAGTTCGCCACGTGCCAACATTGGTTTTAGCAGATTACCAGCATCCATACTACCTTCACCTTTACCTGCCCCAACTAATGTATGTAACTCATCTATAAACAAAATTATTTCGCCATTTGATTCTTTGACTGCTTTTAAAATGGCTTTCAATCTCCCCTCAAACTGGCCACGATACATCGCCCCAGCCATCAACGCCCCCATATCCAATGACAGCAACTTCTTTTTTTGCAGATTTTCAGGCACATCTCCAGATATTATACGATTCGCCAACCCTTCAATTATTGCTGTTTTACCGACACCTGGATTACCAATTAAAACAGGATTATTTTTTGTACGACGTGTTAATACCTGAACCGTACGACGTATTTCCTCTTCACGCCCGATAACAGGGTCCAGCTTTCCATCTGCCGCCAATTTTGTAAAATCAGTTGTATATCGTTCTATTGCCTGTTGTGGTGTTTCCTGCATTTCATCTGGATTCATATGTATATCCTTTTATTTTTTTCATTTGCCCAATATATAGTGCCAAAAAAAAACCTTTCAAGACACAGGAACGAATCCCCCCCACCCTGCTTGCACGACATAAAAAAATATACTATGCTTACATTATATGGGGGTGAATATGTACAAATTCTCAGATTCTGATATTCAGCAAATCAAATCACACGGCTTGACAATAGACATGGTTACAAAACAAATCGCTGACTTTCAAAAAGGATTTCCATATTCTAATATTGTATCGGCCTGCACAACAAATAACGGCACATTTAATTTTGATGCAAATATAGATAAATACATCGATTTATACAATTCCATGTGTAGCAAATATAAAATTGTAAAATTTGTACCTGCATCAGGTGCTGCCACACGAATGTTTAAAGATTTGTTTGAATTCTTATCCACAGGTTCAATGAATAAAACGACACAAACCGTACTAGATAATATAAAAGAATTTGCTTTTTGGCAGGAATTAGAACCCATATTACCCAGTAATTCCAGTGACACAGACAAAATAAAATACCTGGTTACCGAATGCGGCCTAAATTATGGCAATCTGCCAAAGGGGTTATTACAATTCCACAAGTATAAAAGCGAATGCAGAACAGCTGTTGCGGAACACTTGATAGAAGGTGCGCTATACGCCTGTACAAACAATACCGTACGCTTGCATTTTACAGTATCGCCCGAACACATAAATGGTTTTAACGAGTTGCTGCGGAAAATCGTACCTGTATACGAACAAAAATTCGGAATCAAGTACGACATTTCAATGTCTGTTCAAAAACAACAGACAGACACAATTGCCATAGATACAAACAACATCCCATTTCGAAATACTGATGGAACACTGTTGTTCCGCCCAGCTGGTCATGGTGCGTTAATTGAAAACTTGAACGATATTGACAGCGACATCATATTCATAAAGAACATTGACAATGTATGCACAGATCACATGCGTAACGATACCGTAAAATACAAAAAACTTATCGGCGGTCTACTCATTGAAATACAAAACAAAATATTCCAATATCTGCACATGCTAGATTCTGGCAATGCCAATATAAGTGAAATTTCTAATTTTATAAATCAAACACTTAACATCACATTACCAGCCACCCCCACAGCAGAAACAATACGAACCATCTTAAACCGACCAATTCGCATATGTGGAATTATAAAAAATGCAGGCGCTCCAGGTGGCGGTCCATTTTTAGTTCGCGACACAGAAAACACTATAAGCCCACAAATTGTAGAACCTGGTCAAATTGCGCCAGAAAAAATATCAATTCTGCACGACGGGGAATTTTTTAGTCCAACAGATATAGTATGTAGCACACATGATTATATTGGCAATAAATTTAATTTATTAGAATATGTTGATGAAACCGCTGGTTTCATCAGTACTAAATCCAAGAACGGACAAGAACTGCGTGCTATGGAAAGACCAGGTCTTTGGAATGGCGCAATGGCAAAATGGAACACAATATTTGTAATTACCCCCAGCACAACATTTACACCAGCCAAGACAATTATAGACCTTATTAGCCCAGATCATTTAGCAAAATAAGAAAAAAGTAAAAACAACACTTGACTTTTCTGTATTTTTGTTATAAATTTAGGCACGCTAATAATCAAAGGTAAAGTATTATGCCACGTATATGTAAAGTTACAGGTAAGAAAACAGAAGTTGGGATGAATGTTTCCCATTCTGAACGTCACACAAAACGTACATTCTTGCCAAATCTGCAAAAATTAAAATTTCACAGTGAAATTCTGGGTCGTGATTTTTCATTGCGCATCTCAACTGCTGGTTTGCGCACATTGACAAAACATGGCGGTTTGGATGGTTATGTAATGTCTAAACCTGTTTCTCGCTTGACCGAAGAAATGGCAGCAATAAAAAAAGCCATTGAAAAGAAAATTGGGAAAGCAGAAAAACCAGCCAAGAAACCTGCACACAAAGCGAATCGCAGTGCACGTTTGGTAAAAAAGGTTGAAGCAAAAAAAGCTGCCTAAAGTGCAACTTTTGATGCCAATGGCCCCGTGGCGGAATTGGTAGACGCGCTTGACTCAAAATCAAGTTCTGCAAGGAGTGTCGGTTCGAGTCCGACCAGGGCCACCAGATATGAAAAACATCCTGTTACAGGATGTTTTTTTACAAAAAAAAACACCGCCCATACGGGCGGTACTTCTATTTAAAAATCTTTTTTGGATTATTAATATTAACTATACCAACAATAAAATCAACAAAAGCCCAAAAGCATGCAATTAGTCCAGGAATAATCAGCAACCAACCAATCGTTCCCATTAACAGCATCACAACACCTTCCGTGGTACGACCTGCATAAAACTTGTGAACGCCCCACATACCAAGGAAAAAAACCAACAAAACATAAACAACCATTGATTTTTCTAGGTTAAAACATTGATATCCACATTTTGGACACGCCTTTGCTTTATCCGAATGTTTCGCACCACACTCACGACAATAAATCATAGCCATAACAAACCTCTTTTACTAGAACAGATTAAATTATACATCAACCATGCAACTATTCCTATAACTTTTTATCTATAATGCCCCATCAGTGTCTCTAAGAATGGATAATTTCGCACCCCTTCTACCGCGAATCTTGACATTCCAGCCTGAACCAATTCAGGTACAGATTTATAACCCGCAACACCAATCCATCTGTCCCCCAAAGATAACAATTTACCAGATACTTTATCACGACAAACAACTGTTCCGACAACCCCACGCCCATTTGGTTTAAACACAGGTTTATTTATAACACACCCAGACAAGCATGGATATTTCTGTAAACTAACCGGCATTACAACACACGCCAGCAGCTCTAATCCAGATTTACAAAATAATTCATCAAAAGCACGCTTAAATTCTTTAACATTTGCAGTCACATAACGTTCATGGAATCCATATTTATATCCTAAAAACTCTTTTGTATTCCATGTATTAGTCTGAAAATTATAAAACAAAATATTCTTGTAATTAATTCCAAACAATACTTGCATTACATTATCATCCAACAAGTCACACGAATTTAATTGTTTTGCTGTCCCTCTTTTATCCGACCTAACAATTTCCACATTATCAAGCAATTTTTTCAATTTATTAAATTCTTTTTTCAACAAATTATACTCTTCTTGAGTCATTTTATACTTTTTCATTTTTGCCATCCATATAACAAACAAAAATCCCCCAAACGGGGGACATGAATTAGAATCCGAAAACCATACGCTGTTTCGACTGACGTTTTTTTTCGTTGCGAACGGCTTCTTCTTTTAAACGTTTGCGTTTTGTAGTTGGTTTTTCATAACGCTGACGTTCTTTCATTTCGCGGTACAGACCTTCCTTCTGCGATTTACGTTTTGCAACGCGCAGCGCCTGTTCAACGTTATTATCGCGAACCAGAACTTTAACCATATGTATTCACCCCCTTTAGCGCAATTTATCTGTTATTTTATCGAAAAAGGGGATTTTCATCCCCCTTTCCTTTTGTTTTGGTGGAGCTGATCAGGCTCGAACTGACGACCCCCTGCTTGCAAAGCAGGTGCTCTACCAACTGAGCTACAACCCCAAAACTTTGCACTTTCTTTTTGAAAGCGAACGAATTTTACACATTATAAAGATAAATGTCAACAGAAAAAATTATTTAACAACTTGACAAAGATTTTTTTGTACACTAAAATCCCAACACTATGAAACGCTTCAGCGGAATCCCGATAGATTTTCAAAAACAATTACCAGAACTAAAGGAAAAAACCTTTAAATGGCGTTTTGAATACAGTTCTCGAACAGAACTGGCCACTATTGGCTACATAACACACTATTGTCCAATTATGCCATCTGACAAAAAAGAAACAGGCAACATAATTCTAGCCCCAGGACTGGCCAGCAACGCAGACATAGAACCATTAATGCAATCTATTACATATTGGGCATTAACCAAGCGCTTTAACGTATACACAATAACGACATTTTTAGGCGACTTCAAAGAAGAAGTAACCACTGAACTGGCCAAACAAAATACATTTTCTGAATTTATAACCTTAATGGAAATGGGCATAGATTTAATTGAACAACAGTGCCTTGGCCAATGGACTTGCTTAATTGGGCATTCAGCAGGCGCAACAGGTGCCATTGAGATATTTAATCGCCGAATCACAGAAAAAAAACAACCCAGATTATCTGCTGCGATACTATTCGCACCATATCTGACCCCGCAATGGACAAATTATATAAAAAGCATATATAAATTACGTCACTGCCCACAAGGCATTACTGACACAGAATTTGCCCAAACCCCAATGGGACACATCAGTCCACACGATCTCAGCACAACTGGACAACTGCGTCATGTAACAGTATTTCCAGACTTTTACAATTCGCTAGAATTTGATCGTTTTAATCCAGATATAATGTCACAATACAATATTCCAATAACATTTGTTGGTGGTGGTCGCGATAAAAAGTCACCTGTGGATATGTTGCGCAATATTCACAAAACGTTATCCAGCTATACAAACGGTCACCTATTTAAATTCGTAGAATTTCCAAACAGCAAACACTCATTTATAGACCAGCATACAGATTACCAATCAATTATTAAACTGATTCAAAGTCAGCGCATTCGTAAATCACACAACAAATAATTCTGGACAGATTTTTTTACACAACTTATAATAAGATCACTATGACAAAGAAAAAAAATACATTCAAAAAAATAAAATCCTTTATTCGCGGGGATTCTGAAAACGGTCGCATAAAATGGTCACTATATGGACGTGTATGGCGCGAAATTGGCCGTCCATATGCAAAATGGCTAATTGCAGGGGTAATATCAACAATTCTGGCCGCCGCCGCCGAAGCATATACGATCACCTTGGTACAAAAAGTTGTTGACCAAGCTTTTATAAATAAAAGCATGGCTGCTATATATTTTCTGGGGATCCAAGTTATAATCGCATTTGGTGCCAAAGGGACATTTACATATGCAAAATCTCTTATCATGTCCAAGGGCGGATTATTGGCCCAAGCAAATTTACAGAAAAAAATATATAAGCACATGACACACATGAACCTAGCACGGTTTTATGGTGATGGGATTGGTAAAAACTTGAACTATTTTACAGTTCAATCTGGTGCCGTACTAAATCTGGTAACAAACAACGTGATAAAACTGGTTCAAGACGTTGCGACATTGGCTATGACATTGGCTTTGATGTTTTACTATGCACCACAAATGTGTGTTGTATTATTGTTCCTAACACCAGCAATCATGATACCAATGGTTGTTATAATGCGCAAACGCCGCAAATTGTCACGTCAATCTTTTACAATTGCAAACGAAGTATCACAACAATTAAACCAAACTTTGCATGGAATAAAAACAATTCAAGCCTTCGCTAATGAAGAAAAAGAAGCTCAAAACTTTGCACATGTATTAAATAATTCAATAACAAACTCCTACAAAAGCACTCAGGCGAATGCACTGCGTTCACCATTAATGGAATTTATGATTTCAATTGGCCTTTGTATTGCAATGATTATGGGCGCACATTTTATATCCAGTGGTGCAATTACAACGGGTGACTTTACAGCATTCTTATTAGCCCTGACAGCAGCATATAAACCAGCAAAAAGCATCACTGGCACTGGCGATTCATTACAACATGGGCTACTTGCAGCAGAAGTTTTGTTTGAATTTCTGGACAGCAAACCAGACATTGTCGATGAACCTGATGCGATTGAATTAAAATCAAAGAAAATATCTGTTTCTTTTGAAGATGTATCTTTTGAATACAATCCTGGTGAACCAGTCTTACGCAATATAAACCTGGATGTACCTGCAGGCTACGTTTGTGCTCTGGTTGGTCCATCTGGCGGTGGGAAAACAACGTTATTCAATTTATTGGAACGATTTTATGAACCACAATTTGGGAAAATAACAATTAACCGTCGCGACATTCGGAAATACACATTGAAATCATTACGCAAAAATATTGCAGATGTTTCCCAAGATGTATTTTTATTCAACGGCACTGTTGCAGAAAATATAAAGTACGGACGCCCAGATGCAACAGAAGAAATGGTAATCGCTGCTGCGCGCGCAGCAAACGCACATGATTTCATTATGGAATTTCCAGACGGGTATAATACATGCGTTGGTGAACGTGGTGGTCTGCTGTCTGGCGGTCAAAAACAACGTGTTGCAATTGCACGCGCCATATTGAAAGACGCACCGATATTACTTTTGGACGAAGCAACATCCGCACTGGACACACAAAGCGAAAAATTAATCCAAGCTTCATTGAATGATTTAATGCAAGGACGAACAACTTTTGTAATTGCGCATCGCCTGTCGACTATTTTAGATGCAGACATAATATGCGTTATCAAAGATGGTGCAATTGTTGAAATGGGCACAGATGCCGAATTATACGCAATGGACGGCGAATACAAACGCCTGCGAGACATCCAATTTAGGTCTGATTCCAAGACAAAAAAATAAAAAAAATAAAAAACGGGGCAAATCCCCGTTTTTTATTGTTCTAAAATTCACTTATCCAAAACACTATGGACACAGTCTTTAAAATCACACACAGACACATTTCTTTGCCAACATATACGTAATTCTGAGTACCCTGCCACATCCCCCTCCATAACATATAACATATTCCATTAACAAAATTGATTTTATTGCTCACAATCTTATCATAAACCACACATTTAGCAGACACAGCAGATATAAAACACGAATCGATTGTACCGCTTGAAGTTATACCAGATAAGCAAATTATCCAAAATTATAATATCTGTGGCCCCAACCATCATAAAGCCCACCATACAAGGCTCTATCATCGTTTTCTAAAACCACAAAGAAAGGATAAAAGAAAAACCCCGCCAGTGGCGGGATTTAAAACAATAAAACATAGTATATTATTTCAAAGCTTCCAGAATCTGTGATGCTGGGATCGCACCTGGAAACGCCTGTTCATTGATGATCAAGAACGGTGTACCTGTGATTTCAAAACGTTCTGCCAAATCACGAACATTTGTCAATTCACGTGCAACGACATCACTGTTCATGTCTTCTGCCAATTTTGCTGTATCCAAGCCAGCTTCTTTAGCAAATTCCATCAACTTCGCTTCAATCTGCTTCGCCAATTTATCCTGATCTTTTACTTCACCAGCTGGGCGATATTCACGTGTCATAACCATATCTACAAACTTTGCAGCCTTTGCATTATCCTGCATCTTTGCAGCAATCATTGCACGTGCTGGGCCATCTGACATTACACCGTGAATAGAAAAGTTCTTGATAACAACGCGAACATCATCACGTTCTTTCAACACACGATCCAATTCACCATGTACACGACGACAAAAACCACATGATGCAGCTGTCCAAACATAAATTGTATTTTCAGCGTCTACATTACCCAAAACTGGGGCATCAACAGCCATTGTATCACCATTCTTGCGAACGTATTCACGAACCGCCTTGTTTTTCATTTCATTCTGCTGTGCTTGCATTGCTTCAACCATTTCTTCCAAGATAGCTGGATTAACACTTGTCAGATAGTATGGTGTATACAGGCGGCATACACAACCTGCAATCAACAATACAGATACTAATTTTACTGTTTTTTTAACTAATACAGAACCAGCTGCTGGTTTTTTTGCATCAACCTTGACCAGCATACCGCCGAACAAGAACAATACAACCGCCAGAACCAGTACCAAGATTGTCCAAATCATGATTTTCTCCTTCTTCTGTTGAACAAGTCAACAATAGCAAATTTTCATAAAAGCGCAAGGAATAAATATAATTTTTTTAAATTATTTTCATTATTAAACGCATGACAGGGACACTACCCCCCTGTTGCAAACAAATATTTTCCAAAAAACGTAAAGTAATATCTAAATTTAACGGCAACTTATATAACTTATCCAGATATGGCTGTGCGCATTTATCACACACCGCACGTCCTGTTCGTGGGGACAAATAATTTAAGTCTGACTTTACACCACAGCCAGAACAATGCGACAAGTCCAACGCATATCCCAATTCATGCAACAATATATTTTCCCACTCTAAATAAGCATCAACCACATCAGATACGGCCAATTTTTTTAACAAATCTATTGTGGCATCATATAAACCTGAATAACACTCGCGTTCTGGCAATAACGAATAAACCAGCGCAAACGCAGCATTCATTGCCATCAATGCCGATTGATTCAGCATCAGATTTGCCGCCATATTTTTATCAACTTCCCAATGAAATGTACCCAGCTGAGAATCCAAACGGGCATTCCATGCCATACTTCCCAACTGACCCACTAATGGTTTATTTTTTTTTGCAACCAGTGCACCACGCATCACACCAGCGACTACGCCACAATCACGTGAAAAGACATGCGCTACTACATCTCGCTCATTAATTGGGCGCAAGGATATTAAAACACCATAGGATTCCAGTTTCACCTGATCTATTCCAGAATTTGTCTTTGCAGATTAATCAGTTTATCACATCCACCAGCAGCTAATTCCATCATCTTTATAATTTGTTCAGACGAAAAAGGATGCTGTTCGCCAGTTGCCTGAATTTCTACAAATTTTCCACTTCCAGCAACAACAAAATTTGCATCCATTTCAGCGCTACAATCTTCTTCGAAATCTAGATCCAAGATTAATTCGCTATCACGTACCCCAGCACTGACAGCAGCAACATTATCCAAAATTGGATTGTCATGAATACGACCTTGGGCAATCAACCATTTAACCGCTAAAGACAACGCAACAAAACCACCGGTAATTGCGGCACAGCGTGTACCACCATCTGCCTGAATCACATCGCAATCAATTGTAATCGTATGACGCCCCAACCGTTCCATATCAACAACGCTACGAAAAGCACGCCCAATCAAGCGTGATATTTCTGCACTTCTATGATCTTTCATCAACGCTTCACGTCCTTTGCGTATACCAACTGCACGTGGCAACATTGAATATTCCGCAGTTACCCATCCACCTGTTTTATTTTGCTGTCGCTTCCATAACGGCTGATTAAAATCGACAGAAGCGGTACACAACACGTGTGTTCCCCCCATCTTTATCAAACAAGAGCCTTCTGCCCATTTATTTACGTTTGTTTCCATTGAAACAGGTCGCATTTGATCAAACTTTCGCAATGATGGGCGCACCATGATAAAAATCCTTTTGTTTTACATACATTTATACATTATATACATGCTATATACAAAAGCAATTTTTTTAAATTTGCTTTTTATGTTAATGATTGGTATCCTAAACCACCTGAAAAGGATATTTATGTCAGCACAGACAAAACGCCTGATAAAAAAAATAATTAGTTATTCAGGTATTTTCTTTTTTGCACTGGCCGTAACAATGCTGTGGTGGCAACTGCGCAACTACAGTTTATCAGATATATTCCATGCAATCATAGACATACCAATGACGAATTTATGCGCCGCCTGTTTGGCATGTTTTGCTGGATATTTAGTGTTGTCACTATATGATTATCTTGCACTTAATTACGTTGGTGGTCGCATCACATGGTGGAAATGGATGCTGGCAGGAATGCTGGGATTTGCAATCAGTAACAACGCTGGCAATGCCGCAATAAGTGGCGGTGCGATTCGATATAGACTTTACACCCGCTGGCGCATTCGTGCATCTGATATATTCAAAATGTTAACATTGTCAGGTGTAACATACTTTCTTGGTGTTGCAGCAATTGTAGTAATTGGATACTTTTTAATCCCACACGATCAAGTATCGCAGTCTGCAGGCCTTTCAATGGGACTAGGCTGGTTATTTGGCATATGCCTGTCACTAATCTTAGCTTATTTCGCATCGACAATGGCATTTCAAAAGAAAAGCATACGAATTGGTCAAATAAAGTTCCAGGTACCGACACCAAAGATTGCAACAATTCAAATACTGTTGGGAATTGCGGACAGCATTTTGGCTGGTCTGGTCTTATATTTTTGTCTAACACCATTTGTTCAAATACCATTCGGCACATTCATCGGCCTGTTTGTTATCGCCCAAGCAACTGGTATTTTCAGTCAAGTTCCAGGAGGCATCGGCGTATTTGAAACAATATTTCTAACAGCACTGCCCGACACATTGGACAAGGCGGACATTTTTGGGGCACTATTAGCATACAGAATCATATATTATGTATTACCGTTAATTGGTGTTGGTGGCCTGTTCTTCATATATGAACATTATTTGCGCTCAAAAATGAAAGCTTGGGCAAAACAGGCCAAAGAAAAAATACCTCAAATTCAACAAAAATTAAAACATACTGCACAAAAAGTTCGCAAAACAAATAAAAAATAAATACCTTGCGAACTGTGATACAGCATGTTAAAATCGCCTTTGTGTATGAAAAAACATAAGGGCTTATATAAGTGTTTATCTTATCATTGCTTTTTGTAATTTGCATGGCGCTGATGGTTATCGTAGTGCTATCCCTTGGCATGGGCACAGACGCCCCATGGGGACAGATTACATATACAGTTTCATACGCCCAGAAAATAAAAGGATTACAAAATGTCAAAGAAAATTTATGTGGATGCAGTCCACCCAGAAGAAACACGTGTTGTTGTTGTAGACACTGCAACCAACCGTGTATCTGATTTTGACGTTGAAACAACGACAAAACCCCAGATTAAGGGAAATATCTATCTGGCCAAGGTTATACGTGTCGAACCATCTTTACAAGCAGCATTTGTTGACTACGGTACTGGCAAGAATGGATTTTTACCATTTTCTGAAATACACCCTGATTACTATCAGGTAACACCTGAACAGAAAAAGAAACTGCTAGAATTAGCACACGCCAACATTGTTGATGACGACGACGATCCAAACGACGAAGAAGATGAAGTTGCCGAATACGATGACCATAGTGCTGGCGAAGACAACAAAGAATTTATCAAACGTGCACATGAATTCAAGATTCAGGACGTTATAAAACCAAAACAAATTCTATTAATACAAGGCGTCAAAGAAGAACGTGGACAAAAAGGCGCATCGATGACAACATACCTGTCATTAGCGGGTCGATTTGCTGTTCTGATGCCTAATTCACGCAAACGAAACAGCTATGGAATTTCTAAAAAGATTTCTGACAAATCTGAACGAGCACGTTTACGTGAAATCTTGCATGGATTAAAAATACCAAAAGGCATGACTGTCGTATTGCGTACTGCAGCATTTGGTGCCGCAGCATCTGACATTGCTGGTGATTACGATTATCTGGTAAACTTGTGGAATGAAATCCGCAAAACAACATTAGAATCTGTTGCACCAGTAACAATACATACCGAAGATTCATTGTTACGTCGTGTTGTTCGCGATTTTCTTAGCGACAAAGAAGACACATTGCTTATCCAAGGCGAAGAAGCATATGACGCAGCAAAAACATATTTTCAACAAATGTACGGTCGTGCCCCACGCAAGCAATTAATTCAATACAAAGACATTGCTGTTCCACTAATGGTTAAAGCTGGTGTAGAAAAACAACTTGAAGGTCTACATGGTCCATACGTCACACTTCCATCTGGTGGCTCATTGGTAATAAATCAAACAGAAGCAATGGTAACAATTGACGTTAATTCATCGCGTGCAATTAAAGAAAAAGATATTGAACAAACCGCTTTGAACACTAATTTAGAAGCGGCCGAAGAAATTGCATTACAATTACGTCTGCGTGATTTAGCGGGAATTATTGCTGTTGACTTTATAGACATGGAAGAAGAACGCAACAACCGCAAACTAGAACTAAAGATGCGCGAAGTCATGAAACGTGATCGTGCACGCACCCAGGTTGCAAAAATCAACAATTTTGGTGTATTAATGTTATCGCGCCAGCGTTTACGCAGCAGCTTCATGGAATCTTCATATGTTCAGTGTCCACACTGCATGGGTTCGGGCGTTGTTCCATCAATACAAACAGCTGCAATCATTCTGTTCCGTCACCTGCAAGAAAAGCTGTTGGCAAAATCTGCCCAAAAAATCATTATGACAGTTCCAACAGACGTTGCGATTTATTTATTAAATCATAAACGTGCCGAATTAGCAGAGATGGAAGCTAAATTTGAAACAGAAATCGTAATAATTGGTGATGACAGTTTAATGAATATTGACCAATATTCAATTCAACGCGTTGCACCAGAACAAAATAAAACCGAAGACCTATTGGGGGCACATGCACCATCTACAGATGCGCAACGCAAAAATGCACGTCACACAGAGGCAAAAAAGACAACTATGACGGCACCACGTCGTAAGCGAAAAAAACAACCTCAAAAGAAACAAAGTCTTTGGAAAAAATTGATGGGATAAAAAACGCCCCCTTTGGGGCGTTTTATGATATAATATACACATCAACAAAAAGGGATACATATATGGCAAAACAGATTATCTTTCCATCCATTACAGAAATATATCGTGCCTTGATGGACAAAAAATCTCCTCATGAATACGTACCTAAATTATCCAAAGCTGTTCAAAAGCTGGTTGACACACCATCCAAACAACACCTGAAAGCAGCCAAGAATATTACACAAAATCCAACTATACAAAAATTAATAGACGCAATTTATGTAGCCTCAAAAACGGGTCAAAGTGAAGATATAGTTATGGATTTTCAATTTGGTGTTATTGCAACCCTGCTATATGATGAATACACCCAATTACCATGGCTTGTTGATGAAATAAAAGATGACAAATTAAAATATAATGTATTATCTTTCTATGAAACAAAATACACGAATCCAGAATATATAAAAAAATACGATTCAAAGAAAATCAACCAAAACACCCGTCACGATTATCTAGCTAAATGCATAATTGAAATAGAATTGGCAAAACTAAAAAATCCAAAAACCAGCGATTCTGAGGTTCGTACAATCCTAAGCAATTTACAAAAGATGATGGCTTTACCTCGTTTTAATCGTGAAAAAGATTACTTATTATCATCCATTTTTGATATTTTACAGGCTAAAATAAACCAAGAACTATCCAGTTCTACCCCTAATGAAACAAAAATAGCTTCTGTATACTGCTTATACGCATGTGAATTTGCTAATTTATACGACGACAAAAATTATGCATCTAACATAAAAGATAAATTTAATTTTCATAAAATAATATTGCAACACCAGCAAAAACAATCCTCAGACGCATATGATAAAATCAAATCTGGCACCAAAAAGATAAAACAACAAATACACGACGCCACATCCACCCCCCAAGCGCAAGCATTCAAACAAACAGCGACAGCAATGCTGGACAATGCTGCCCGCGTCACAGTCAACGCCATTGATGCAGGCATAAAAAAAATAAAATCAACGACAACACGCAAAAACATGGAAACAGCTACAGCTAATATCAAAAAACAATGGAATGAATTCAAAAAAAATCTGGACAATTTGTTTGACCAGTTCAAAGATTTGTAAAACAAAATGAAACAACTGAACGACAACGATATTGCAGCAATGATTGGCGATGATTTCATCCCAGATGACAACGACATAAGAAAACGTGTTCGCTCTGAATTACAATTATCTAAACGAATCGTTCATAATGTCAAACCTGTCCCAAATCATACAACACTTGACTTACATCAGTACACAGAAGAAGAAGCATGGTCTGCAATTATGGATCTGGCCACATCTGGCGTTCGAACCGCCAATATAATTACTGGTGCCAGCGGTATATTACATAAAAAGTTTCCACAATGGGCAACAAACAGCATATTAAGCCCCCATATTATATCTTTTTCCGCTATAAACAACGGCAGTTTCTCTGTTAAATTCGCCCAGGTAAAACAACACCATCTGGTCGACTGACCGATAATGTATCCATCTGATAACTACGCCCTAAATGATTAATCCTGTACAACAAGTCATATGGTTTATCATTATATATTATTGCATAGTGTAAATGCGCCCCGGTACTGGCCCCTGTGTTTCCAACAGTCCCGATTTGACAACCTGACTGAACACGTTCACCAATATTTACTGTTCGCTGACTTAAATGACAGTATTTTGTTTTCCAACCAGCGCCATGATCAACAGTCACCCCAATTCCACATGTTCCACCAGGCAATTCAATGACTGTTCCCGACGCAGGAACATAAACAGGTGTTCCAGATGATGCTAACAAATCAATCCCATTATGCATTGTAGACGCCCCCCGTACAGGTGCATTTCGCCACCCATAATCTGATGTAACAACCAGATTAATATCCAACGGAGCCTGATTTGGGACAGTATTATTCGATTTAACAATTTCACTATGATACTTGCATTCCCATGTTGGTTGCACTTGCGGCAACTGTGCAACCGACGTCCCGACATCGGATATCATATCTTGACTTTGCGATGATGTACCATAATTATATACAGTCTGAACAACTGCATCATTCGACTGTATATCAACAACAGGTTGGCTATTCATCAGCTGCTGTGCTGCCAGATTTCCTGCAGCTGTATTTTGTATAATCAAGGCATCCATTTCTGGAACTGTTATCCCCCTATATGGACATCCTGCTACACACACACCATTTTCAAATTTTGTTTCAAACCCATCATATCCATCAGCCAACACAGCCATACGACTTTCAAAAGACAAATCCTGAAATGTTCCAGGGAAAGATTCTGCACGCAAAAAACCAGCCGCAAAGGCTTCATATACCCCTCCAGCAATACATAAAAACACAAAAGTTTTCCCATATACATTCATAATAGCACATAAATTATATCATATTTTTCATGACAGATTTGAAAAATTCTGATATAAATCCTGACAACTAAACAATATTATTTCAAAGGAGACAAGCATATGGCCACATTACATTTTCATTATGGCGTAATGAGCAGTTCCAAATCAGCACTTTTAATTATTAATGCTTATAATTATAATCAAAACGGCGTAAAAACCGAAGTTATCAAACCATCATTCGACACACGTTTTTCTGAAGACACTGTAAAATCCCGAATCGGCATTGAAACAAAAGCTATTGCGATACCGAATTTAGAAACATATACCCCCAGCCCAAACACACGCGTAATATTAGTTGATGAAGTGCAATTTTTCTCTCCGAGAGACATTGATAAACTGGTACAAATTGCCGACATTTTAAACATAACTGTAATGTGCTATGGATTGATGTGTGACAGCAATGAACAGATATTTCCAGCATCACGTCGTTTAATTGAAGTCGGTGCAGAACTGCATCTGCACGAATCAAATTGTCAAATAAATGGCTGTATGGAATTAGCCACACATCACTTGCGCTTTGATAAAAACGACAACGTTATTCGTGCAGGCAATCAATTTGCCCTTGGTGACAGTAATTATAAATCGGTATGTCGCCAACATTACAACATGCTATATCATGGTATCAATCAAAAGAAAAAATAAAAACACCGCCAAAAGGCGGTATTAAATTCGTGGCGCACTAATATCTTAAATCATTGGAAAATTTTGCATGCCGAAATCGTGAAAAGCGCCGAATATATTTGCGCTGCGGGACTTTTGGATGATGTGCGGCAAACCTATGCCCAACAGGCAAAAAGCCCAAAACATGTGAATATTACCACAAAGAGAGATTAGAACATATGACCATGTGATAAAAATTCATGCTGGTCCTGGTGCATTTTTGCACTGGGGCCCCATGAAAAAAGCATTCTTTTTTTCTGGGACTGTGATTTAACGGCGCATTTATGGACTTTAATACATTTTGAATTTTTTATATGCAGTTTGCCAGCTGCGCTCACTCATGTTAAATGTGCAGTTAATGCCATGGGGTTTAGGGATAAAACCAGCCAAAATTGCGGCGGCTATGAAAACACCATTTGATACATACACATGGTGCGGTTCAGTTCGGTCAAACATGCGTTCCATTCTATGTTTATGACCATAACTTGTGTGACGCAAATTTTGTGTTTTTATTGGCTCTATGTTTTTGCGCAACCAATCCGCAATTTTCAACACGATATCATAATTGGATAAAATGTTGCTGCATATTGTGCCTGTGGAAAATAATTCTGCACGGTCTTCATCAAACTCTTTTTTCCATTCGGCATATGTTTTTTTGAAGTTGCGTTGCAGGAAGCCAGAACTTGTTAATGTGGGATATTTCATCATTTGTTTTACAAGCGCCAAATGCTCAGGCGTGTCCTTTGTAAGTTCGGCCCATGAATTGAATCCCTGTTCTTTGGCAATGACATGTTGCGCCTTCATTAAACTGAATTTGCTTGTGTCGTGAATATACACGGCAACACGGTTTAATGCAAATGGCTTGCCAGCGTTAAAGTCTTTTAATAATTGTTTTGCTTGGGATTGAAAAACACTTAAATTATTCATAATATTATCCTTATTTCTGTTATTCGGTGCTGATTATCTGTATTTTTTTGGAAGTTCGTAAATTTTTGTCCAGATAAACATCACCATAGGTTAATATTATGCTGGGTGGTATGACCTTGGTCTTTGCACGAACGGCGTGTCCTGCCACGAGACATAAATATGTATATCACGGTAAAAATGAAATGCAACCATTATTTGTAAAAAAGCATTCTTATTATCCTGCCCTCGCTTCTAACCCCACACATGGGGGTGGGGGTATGGTAGACAGGTATATGGACTGGCATGATGGATATAGGATATGGATTATACACCTGTGCCATGGTGTTGTGTTATATACTATATGCGACAAACGCATTGTCGTGGCTCGACAGCGTGTTTAATTATTTTTGCGCTGGGACTGGGGCATTCGGGGCACAAATTGGCGTGTCGTAGCATACGTCGCACGGACAAATGTATTTTAGCACCTCTGACTCCCAGCCATCGGTTGAACACTTACGATATTGGGCAAAGTTATGCATGCTCTCTTTTACGGACTCAAGTATTTGTTCTGCTGTTGGGACTTGAAGTTCACACATCCCCTTACATTTAGATTTTAATTCGGGAGCAGTGATATTTTCGCCACTTGGTAAAAATATGCACCGGTTTGCCGCTTTACATCTAGAAAATTCATGTTCATGGCTTCTCATTTGGCTTTCGTAATAACTTTGAGTTCTTTCTAGCATGGTTTGGTATTCGTTTGGGAATAATTCCATGCAGTGACCCCGCTCATGATTCATGCGTTGCACACGTTTTAATTTGTTGTCCACGTGTTCTTGTTGTACAATGTCAACAACACCTGTGGTCTTTTCTACTTCGTTTATGACACTTTGTTCATTCGACTGTACACACGAACAAAGCAAAAACAGCAAAAATATCAAATTAAATTTCATGTTTTGTCCTATATATTTAGTCCCAGTTTTTTCAGTTCGGTATTGTGGTCTTTTGTGTCGCAAAAATTATCTTTACCAAACTGCTCCACCGTTTTCCGAATTTTTTCTACCGCCTCACTTTTACTATAAATGGGGCTTTCTGGCATATTTGTGCAATATGACGCAATCTGTCGGGCCGAATACATTTGCCCCAGGGCGCTCAGTTGGCTTACAAGTGGCCGATATGCATCTAGGCACGTGTCTATGTTTTCTTTTGGGTCATGGTGGGTCGCCCATTCAAACCATGAAACCTGGCTTTTTAACATTGCTTGGTATTCTGTGCTTAACACCTCTTTGCATGGTTGTATCCCATGTTCAGAAAAACGAATAATCGGCCTTAAAAGCGCATCTTGGCATGCATTTTTTTCAGCGGTTGTTTTTTCTTTCTGGCTCTGGCAGGCTTCTAGTTTTGATTTCAATGAACGGAACTTATTGGATACAGCAACAAAATCGTCTTCTGTTTTTATATGGCTGTCTTGCGGAATAAAGCGGCTAAAATCAAAATAATTAATTTTCGATGTGCGAACCCCACGCCGATACAAGACGCACTCGTCCGTGCGATATATTTGATATTCGCTTTTGTCCAAACAATCATAATTTATACTCTGGTCTTTGAATGCAAGCGCATCTTTTGAATCACGCTCGCAATCGGTTTGACACCACCAGGACCGTGTGGCGCAATATTCTTTGCAATATGTTGGATTTGTTCCAGTATATATTCTTAGCGCCTCTATCAAGTCGGGGCTTTGTGTTAATCGCTGCGCTTCAACCGCCTCTTTGCTTAGTGTGGCACACCCGGTTAGTATAAACATTCCAAGAATTAAGATGGGCTTATTCACAGGTTTTCCTTTCGTTTGCATAGTTCATCAATGGTGGCTGTGGTTGATATTTGTTGTCCGTTTTCAAATTCAACGAAATATGCTTGTCGTCGCCCCAGTGCAATAAACACACCATGCTGATAACAAAAATACGGTTTGAGGTTCAATGAAGGCGCCCTGTCTGTTAGGCGTTCAAGTTTCGTTTGGTCTTGTCCCCATGTGCCTGTGTGCCAATATCCCTTGAATTCGGCAACTAACAGATTGTTTTGCTGTGTTCCACGTTCATGAATGATTAAATCTGGAAAAATGCGCCCATACTGCCCATCATCCCCTCCATATGCGCCATTTGCATCCATATATTTTTTGAACTTTTCTCCTGTATCGGTTGTCATACTGCCATAGTCGCAATCAACGCAAAGATTTTTGGCATCGGGTTCCTTGTTTAATAATTGCTGTAAATAAATTGCAACTCTAGAAACACACGCCCGCTCATGTGCAGCAATCTCTAGCAATTTGTGGTCGTGTTCATAAAAACTACAAATCGCTTGTTTTAACAAAAATAGCACATATTCCGGTGTCATATATTCCCCATTTCGCAAAAAATAACCGCCAACGGAATGGCGGTCGGGGAGTTAGCAATCATCTTGTTATTGATTCCGTGGTCTTTGGGTTGCCCCTGTTGTATAACACACAGCTCCCCGACCAATGCGGGGTTATAACGGTGCAAAAAACACCGAAACATCAATTTAACGATGCTTTCGCACCGAACAAGAAGGCCTGCTACAGCCCCGAACCCAATCCCTTGGATTCATTTCCTAGTTTAACACCAATAAAACCAAAAGTCCAATGGACAAAAAAACTGGCATTGGGGCTTGACGAATCGCTTTTTTTATTTTATGCTAAAATCACGCAATCCCAAGTCCAGCAAGGCTTTGGTGAGATTGTTCTGATTCGGATTGCGGATATTTCATTATGATTCGGATACGATTCATAAGGAGTGTAAATGAACAAAAACAAAAGAGTGGCAATTTAACGATTCATCGGAGCATGAATGAAAATTCATATAAGGGGAATTCTACACTTTTCGTTTTTAGTTTATGATTCGTTTATTATGATTCGTGATTAAGATTCGGATAAAGAGTTATAAGAACTGCCATTTATGGCAGTGTTTTTTTGTTCAAAATAAAATAGTTTCCCAAAGAGTGATACGAAAAAGATAAATGATTATGAGGCCTGTGCGGTGTGAATGTCCGCACGGGCTTTTTTTATGTCGGCTGCATTGCGGAGTGAAATGTGATTTGACTCACGATTCAGTCGAGAGCAATAATCCGGACAAACAATGATGTGTGTCCGGCAACTGTTGCTAACCCCAAAACCAAAAGGATAAAAAAATGGGGAACTTTATAAAAAACGAACTTATTAGTTTGCAAACACACGCAACCTTTGATGCATTCGCAGAAAAGGTCATGGAACATCAACTGGTTAAATTGCTAAATCCAGCGCATGATGTGGATTTTGATGATTTAACCGCCAGTGTCTTAAACGATTGGCATAAACGGGGACTGATTGCCGAACCAAATAAGGAACGCATCAGCGCCCTGGACGTGGCACGGGCAGGCATTGGCTTTGTGCTGAAATGCCGTGGTCTGGGATTGGAAAGCATAAAAAGCATTTTCAAAATCCTGGACATGCCAATGTATCGTGATATCAGCATGCTGCAATTCGCAGTTTTGGCATGTCGTGCCGATTGTTTGGCATTGGATGAAAGGCCATTCATGGTGATTGACGGCAATAATTGTGTTGGGCTGTGCCTGGCGCATGATTTACCAGCAATCGTTGCTGATGGCGACAATTACACCTATTCACATACGATTGTGAACCTGGGGCGTGTTTTGAACGATGAATGCGCAATGCAAAAGGTTGTTCAATTTGGTGCGGAATGCTTTTTGGAACTGCCACGCAAGATTGCGCAGCGTTTGTGCCAGGCTGGCATTAAGAAAGTGAAAATTGAACCCGAACGCAATCGAATATACACGGAAACAGACGGCGGTGAAAATCCGCTGTTTGGCGAACGGGTTATAAAATACCAAAATGGCCGTGTTGTGTCCGATGTTGTTAAGTCAACGGAGGTGTTAAATGGCTAAAAACAACATATTAAACTTGTTGGCAATAGTGACTGGATATGCCAGAACTATCGCCAACCAATTAACCGCTCATTCTGCGACTGGATACGCCAGAGCACGAATCCAATACAAAGATTTGTGTTATGGCTTTGCTATCGCTTGCGGAATGCAGGGAATGTTTGGGTGCATTAAATAATGCCCTTACAGACCAACAGGTGCATGAAATAATGGGGCATCTGACACAGATTATAAATGGCGTCCTACATGACGCTTTAAGGCCAAAAAAGGAGTAAAAAATGCCTAAATTAAACCAAGAATCCCCCAAAAGGGTTGTTATTTACTGTCGTGTGTCCAGCCGCCGCCAGGTGACAGATGGCCAAGGCCTGGACAGTCAAGAACAAACATGCCGTGCATGGGCAAGGCAACGAGGACTGCCTGTGGACCGCGTGTTTATGGAACCTGGTGTTTCGGGGGCAAAGCAAGACAGGCCAGCGTTTAATGAAATGCTGAAATTCTTGTCCGAAACAGACCAGAATTATATTGTCTTGGCATTTGATTTGAACCGATTTGCTCGTGATGTGGTTGTTCATGGCATTTTGCGTGAACAAATTCGCAAAATGGGGCATTCGCTGCAAACCGTGAATATGACGCTGGAGGATACAGATGAAAGCGAACTACTGGAAAATGTGTCAGCAGCATTAAGTCAATATGAACGTAAAAAAAATGCGGGGCGCACGAAAAACAACATGATTGAGCATGCCAAACAGGGCTTTTGGGTTATGCGGCCACCTGTGGGCTTAAAAGAAGTTCGCAAGAATGGGCGCATGCACCAGGTGCGCAATGAACCGACAGCGACATTTATTCAAACTGCGCTGGAAGGCTTTGCATCGTGCCGATTTCTGACCCAACGGGATGTGTTTGAATATTTGCGGGATAAGCCGTTATGTCTTTACAGGGATGGGCGACCGTTTCGTTTGACCTATAATGCGATACATAATCTGTTAACCAATGAAAAATATACGGGATACTTTGCTTATCCCCGATGGGGGATTCCATACCAGAAATGGGCGATGGAACCGTTGATTTCAGTGGAAACATATCGTGCCATTCAGGAACGCCTGAACGGTGGTCGCATGAATGAAAAGGTGACGCGGCAATATAATACCGAAGATGAAACATTCCCATTGCGCCGCTTTGTTCAGTGTGCAAAATGCGGAAAGCCATTGACCGCCAGTCGCCCAAAAGGCAAAGGCGGCAAGCGCTTTTTGTATTATCATTGTTATTGCAAGGGTTGTCCCATGTATGGCAAAGGCATAAAACCAGACGAAATACACCAAGACTTGGAATGTATTTTGGAAAAAATAACCCCAGACCAGCGCTTTATTGCGCTGGCTGGGCGTGCAATTCAACGGGCTTATGAGGAACAAACAGCGGATTTGCAGCAGCGTGTTGCGGAACGACAAGCATTGATTGCGCAGAAAGAACGTGAAAAGACCCAGGCATTCAATTTGTTAATGACCCCGAATAATCCACCAGAGGTTGTTTCAATGTGCCAAGAACGCATCAGCATGCTGACGGCGCAGATACAGCAACTGAACGATGAACAGCAGGTGCAGGAAATAGAGACAATGCCACTTGACCAGGCAACGGAATATGTTTTGCAGTTTATACGCAGACCATTGGATATTTGGCGCACAGGGAACTTCAAAAAACGGCAGGGTGTTCTAAACTTGTGTTTTCCTGAGCAAATTTCATATGATTTTGCAGAAAAATTTGGAACACCAAAATTGGCGCCGATTTTCAATATTTTTGATGAAAATGTGGGAGAAATAAAGAAGTGGCGCATCCAGAAGGATTCGAACCCTCAGTCTTCTGATCCGTAGTCAGATGCTTTATCCAGTTAAGCTATGGATGCAACGGACTGTTATTTTATAGCATTTTATTCAAAATGCAAGGTAAAAATTATATTTTTATCCAAAAAATAACAATAACCCCATTAGCGTACCAAATATGGACATAATCCAAAAGAACTTACACAACCCAAGCTATCAGCGAATGCATTATACGCGCAACGCAAACATTCAGAAGATGGTGTACGCACCTCTGCTGGGGTATCAATAATTGTACTGTCGAAAACAGGTTCAACATACTTTTCTTCATTTGGTACAACATCAGCAACAACAGTATCATTTGTTGCCAAACCCAACGAACCTTCTATCAAATGACTTTCGATATACATAATAAAATCCTTTGTTATATTGTTTGTCGCCCAAATATATAACACATATTTTTATTTTGTCAACCATTTAGTAAAAAATTATTTATTTTTGCTTTTCCGTTAATTTGTATCTATCACATATATTTGATGTTTTGAATTTCTGTTATTTTAGCACGCAACTTAAAAATTTCTTCATTAACACGGGCATATTCGCACTCAAAATGAGACTTATCATAAATAGATTCATCATCATTCTTTTCAGAATCCAGCCCAATTTCCAACAAATTATTTTTCCATTGTTCTGCCCAATATTCTGCAGCGTTCAATCTACTTCTTAAATCACGCAACTTTGGTCCAAATACAACCAAATGATATGCACGATAAAAACTAGCTGCCTTTGTCAATTCTAGCTTGGCAGAATCCGCTTGTTTAACCTCACGTTCCAACACATTTATTTCAAACTCTAAATCTTCTGGGGCCTTTTCATCGTCTTGATACCGAATCGATTCATACATACAATTAGTACGCTGATAAAACTGTGTTGCCTGCAACTCCTCTCTCAGCAAAGGTAAACGCTTTGTTGCACAAGCACCACGCGCAACAACATCACGCAATTGTTGCACCCGCACATCCATATCAGCCTTAGCCTGCATCAAAGTTCCACGGTTACGTTTACGCATTTCGACCCCCGCACCAAACATTTATTTATATAGTAGACAAAACAACTTTTGTCAAGACCGCAAAAAACCAGATTTTTTACATCTGGTTTTTTCAGTACGAATCACCCTGCTCTCTATTTATCTGCACGAACAAAGGCGTCATTTTCCAGCATTTCACGTACCGCAAAGTGCTTAATTTTCTTTGCTGAAGTTTGTGGCAATTCTTCTTCTGTAATCGCAAAATGCTTTACCCACTTATACTGCGCAATCGACAAATTTGATTTTTTAATCAAAAATTCGATACGTTCAACACTTGTTCCTGGCTTTACCTGAAATACGCCATATGGGACAATTTTACCTTTTATAACATATTCAAATACAGCAGCAGCCAATATTTCATCATTTTGCATATACAAATCTTCCAGTTCATCTGGATAAACATTCTTACCACTATCTAAAACAATGACTTGCTTTTGACGTCCTTTTACAATCAATCGACGTTTTTTATCCAACATGCCGATATCGCCCGTCTTGAACCAACCATCTTCAAAGGCAGCTGCATTTGCTTCGTCATTACCGATATAACCTGGCATAACCATATTTCCCCGAATCCAAATTTCACCTACTCCCTCTTTATTTGGATTATGAATCTTTAATTCGTTACCCAACAACGGCCCTGCATAATACATCTGACCATTCGCACGACGAAATGCAAAATTAAAGTTGCTAGGTCCCGTTGTTTCTGTCAAACCATAACAATCACCAACAACAAATCCCAATCTTTCATAAAATTTACGAATAGATGGTTTCAATGTCGCACCTGCAGACACCAAAACTTTGGTATTACCACCGAACAAATCATGAATTGGCTTAGTTACTTTTTTTACAATCCCCCCCAGACCAATTGCACGCAACACATGACGTAAAGAAACAACAACACGAATTAACGTCCACGCATGCTTTGCACGCGCAGCATCTACAATCTTTTTATAGAAAACTTCCCAAATACGGGGTACAGCTGGAATAACCTCTGGCTTATACTGCCTAAAATCCTTTAAAAATTCTTGTGGTTTTAACACAGGCTGCAACAACAACTTTCCATGCAACGCCACTGGTACAATAATATTAATCACCACACCATATATATGGTATAGAGGTAAAAAACCATAAAATGTATATCCAGGAAAAATCACATCTTTATAAAATTGCGCCCCATCTGCCAATGACAACAAATTATTATGCGTTAAACCAACAACCTTTGGATTGCCAGTTGATCCAGAAGTAAAAGACACTTGTGCAATATCATTACGTCCCACATCTGCGGCAACAAAATCTTGATCATCGGTATCATCAATCATCTCAATATCAATCATTTGAGCTGGTGCATCATCAATAAAATAATTTTTTTGCGCTAATACCAATTTACAATCAGTCCGCTTCATCATATTAATATGCTCTGCAGGCTGCAGACCTGTATCCAACATCAAAACACGCGCCCCTTGGGATGTAACGGCAAAATATGATTTGATAAATTCTGGGGTATTACCCGACAAAATTGCAACAGTATCCCCCTTTTTAACACCAAATCGCTTTGCCAATGTAACAGCACGCTGTTTCACCTTTCTTAACAAATCTGCATAAGTTTCGTTTTGTCTGACAAAGAAAATACGATCCTTGTTCTGAACACACGCCTGATGCAGCATTTCATAAATATTTTTAATCATAATAATGCTCTTTATTTATACGTTAAGCTTTTTATGAGGCACCATTACCTCATACAAACAACAATGTAGCCGTTTTTTATGGGAAACACAACCTATTTTAAAGAAAACATTCTTCATATCATCAATATATAGTACCAACAACTGATTCGACATCTATATTTTGTATTATCACGATATAAACGAATCAGTTCCTATATACAAAACAACAAAATCTTTACACAAAAGAACATTTCGTATTAAACCACCGATTCTGTTTTCATGCGCAAATATGCAGAAATTTAACATTTTAAAAAGTAAAGTAAAAAATAAAAAAAATTTATGTTTTAGATATTGTCTGAAACTCAAAAAAACTATATATTGTTATCAAACGCAACAAAACATCACTATATATTGTGTTTTATAGTATTGGAGTTTAAAAATGTCAGAAACACATATTGAAACAAAAATCGAAATTACACCAACATTAACAACCAAGCTAGTTGCGGTTCAAAAGCGTGGTGGCGAAACGGTTCCCTTTGATGCAATCAAAATTTATAATGCAATCAAACGCGCGGTTGATGTTACAACAGAATTAAGTAATGAACAAATTATATCTATCACACAATCTGTACTGGACACATTAGGGGCAGAATTTGCAGAACGCACGCCATCTGTCGAAACAATCCAGGATACAGTTATCAGAACACTGATGGATAATGGTGCATATAAGACAGCAGAATCATACATCATATATCGTCAGAAACGCACTGAAATTCGCGAATCGATGGTAGATGCCGTAGATATAATCGAAGGATATGTTGGTGGTTCTAATTGGCGCATAAAGGAAAATGCGAATGTAGGCTATTCAATTGGCGGTTTAATTTTACGCACATCAGAACGTGTAACCGCTGAATATTGGTTAAACTTATATCCACGTGCAGTTGCAGAGGCACATAAAAATGCGGCAATTCACGTACATGATTTGGGTTGGTTAACAGGATATTGTGCAGGCTGGTCCCTAAGAGAACTGTTATACGAAGGTTTCAACGGCGTTCCTGGATACCTGCATTGCGAACCAGCCAAACACATGGCAACGGCGATTTCACACATGGTCAACTTCCTGGGTACACTGCAAAATGAATTCGCCGGCGCCCAAGCATTTTCATCAGTTGACACATATCTGGCACCATATGTACGTATCGACAACTTATCATATGCAGATGTCAAAAATGCCATGCAAACGTTAGTGTTTAACTGTGGTGTTCCATGTCGTTGGGGCACACAAACACCATTTATAAATTTCACATTTGATTGGACTTGTCCAACAGATTTACGTGATCAACGTCCATTTATTGGCCGTAAACAAGTTGATTTTACGTATGGAGAACTGCAAGCAGAAATGGACATGATAAACAAAGCGTTTATCGAAGTCATGACCGAAGGGGATGCATTGGGTCGACCATTTACATTTCCAATTCCGACATATAACATTACACCAGATTTTCCATGGAATCATCCAAATGTAAAACCATTATTTGAATTGGCTGCAAAATATGGGATTCCAAACTTTCAGAACTTCTTAAATTCTGACTTGAACCCAACAGATGTTCGTTCTATGTGCTGTCGCTTACGTCTAGATGTACGTGAATTATTGAAACGTGGTGGCGGTCTGTTTGGCTCAGCGGAAAAGACAGGCTCAATAGGTGTTGTTACAATAAACCTGGCACGCTTAGGTTATATCCATAAGGGTAACCGCGAAGGATTATTTCGCGAATTAAAACGCTTACTGGATCTGGGCCGCGACAGTCTAGAGATAAAGCGTAAGATCATTACCAAAAACATGGAACGTGGCTTGTATCCATTTACACGTCGCTATTTAGGCGACTGGAATCACCACTTTTCAACAATTGGTGTAAACGGTGCTAATGAAATGGTTATGAACTTTACAAATGGTTCCGACAATATAGCAACTGTATTTGGGAAAAAGTTAGTTTTGGATGTTATGGACTTTATTCGCGAAAATCTGGCAAACTTTCAAGAACAAACAGGAAACTTGTACAACCTGGAAGCAACACCAGCCGAAGGATGTTCATATAGATTTGCAAAAACAGACGTCAAAAATTTCCCAGACATTATAACAGCTGGGACCAGGGACGCACCATATTATACGAATTCAACCCAATTACCTGTAAACTTTACTGATGATCCATTCGTTGCACTAGAACACCAGGAAGAATTACAGCGTAAATATACAGGCGGAACAATGCTACACCTGTATATGGGAGAACCAGTTTCATCTGGCGATGCCGCACAAAAAATTGTTCGAACAATATTTGAAAATTATAAAGTGCCATATATGACATTGACACCAACATTCTCAATTTGTCCGAAACATGGCTATTTGCCTGGGAAACATGAATTTTGTCCGAAATGCGACGCAGAAAACGGCGCAAATCAGGCATAAAAAATAACAGTCAGCAAAAAAGAAAGGGAGGAAACACGCTATGACTAACTGCCAAAGAACACGTTGCGAAGTATTTTCACGCTCTATGGGATTTATTCGCCCTGTATCAAATTTTAACATTGGTAAGTATTCTGAATTCTGTGAACGAAAAACATTTACAGAACCAAACTGCCTTAGCGCAGGTTGTCGCCACGCTGAACTGTTAAAAAAAGCGGCATAATGTTATGAAGCCTATACAAATTGGGGGATTGGTTTCGTTTACCACAATTGATTATCCTGGGAAACTTGCGTCTGTGGTGTTTTTAGTTGGATGTCCATTGCGGTGTGCGTATTGTTCCAATCCCCATTTATTAACCCCACATGACGGCGAATATGATCCAGACCGCGTAGAAGAATGGCTACAATCCAGAGTTGGCAAATTAGAAGCAGTTGTATTTTCTGGTGGCGAAGCCCTGATGCAAGGTGATGCAGTTATAGAATATATGCAACGCATTCGCAAGCTGGGATTTAAAATTGGTCTGCATACAAATGGTTTTTATCCAGAAACATTAAAAAAAGCCGCAGATACAATTGATTGGATTGGACTAGATTTCAAAGCAACACAGAATAAGTATACCGATCTGACTGGTCAATCTATTGCATATAAAAACATGATTAAATCACTAGAATTCTGGTGCGGCACAGGCAAGGATTTTGAAGTTCGTATAACGTGCGACCCACGATATATAAACAAATCTGATTTACTAGAAATAGTTGATATATTGAAAACATATCAGGTTAAAAATGTAGCAATTCAAAAATATATTCCACACTTTGAAACACCTGACACAAAAACAGATTCTGTATCTCGGGAACAATTCTTTAATGACGCAGAACTGCGCAACAAAATTAATTCAATGTTTTCATCCGTTACATGGCGCGAATAAGATGCATAAAAATAAATAATACCTCGGGCTTACGCCTGAGGTATTTACGTCGGAACAATAAAAAAATTCCCCATTCGGGGAATTTTTAAATACTATCTGCATTTACCCATCTGCCAGACTTTAATAACCCTGGGGCCATCCCCTCATTATTACGTAACGCATCAATTACACTGCGTGCCTTCGCTGCATCAAGGTTAATAATACGGACTTTATACATATCACCTTCGGTTACAACAACAGCATCACCATATGCCTTCATACGGTTTGCCAATGTCGCAGCACTATCTTCTGCATAAAACGCAGCTACCTGTACACTATAATCACCAGAAGCAACAGGAGCTGACACAGGTTCTGCAGTCACAGTTACTGTTTCTTGCATCACAGGTGCTGTTGCAACTGGTGCAGGCTGTTGTGGTTCATTCGCGCCCAACGTAGCCGCTTTTACACTTGCAGATTCTTGGGCCATGACTTGAACTTGAACCTTACCCTGACCACGCAATCCAATTCTTTGTGCTGCCGCAGGAGATATATCCATAATACGTGTATTCACAAACGGACCACGATTATTGACACGGACAATTACAGATTGTCCATTATCCAAATTAGTTACACGAACAATCGTTGGCAATGGCAAAGTCTTACTGGTTGCAACCAATTGATTAACATCAAACACCTCACCATTGCTAGTTTTTGTTCCATTTAATTCAGTCGGAATTACCCCAGCAACACCTGTCTGGTTATAGGTCATATCTTCAACAGGAATATATTGAACATCTTCAACTTTATAAGCCGTACCGATATAATACTTTGGCGCTGCAGCCATCAAGTACGCATCCGTATTCAAAGACTGTTCTGCACCCGTACTTGAAACTAAAACTTCTTCACCAAAACCATCTGCACCAAATGTATTTGAGGTTGATGTTGTACTCAAATCTGCGCAGCCAGCTAACAAAGCAGTCAACGCTACAAAAGAAACTATTTTTTTCATATCAAAGGACTCCTTACATTCTATTATAATCAGATTTTATCACAAACAAGCTCAATATTCAAATTTTATTTTATCTAATTTTTTTATCAACAACATACGCAACAGGCAAATATACTATTGCATAACCCGCAATTGCCATCCCTAACATCCAAACACTAGTTATAGGTATATTATACAGTCCAAACCCAAGCAACATTGCCCAAACAGCAAATGCTGCAATTGCACGCAATGTTCTGGCATCATGATTTACCAACGCACGCTTGCGACACGCCCGTCCCAGTAAATAATTTTTCAAATATCCACTAATAACAACACCTATTGGTATCGCCAAGTACCCAACAACAGGGAATAACGCTAAATACAACACTGCTGCAACGCCCAATGACACCATACTGGTCTTAACTGGGGTCTTAACGTCTTGGGAAGCATACAAAGTCTTGCTATAAACCTGACTTATCAGCATTGCTGGCAACACCAAAACCTGAATCATTATCGCATTTGCCACAGCTGATGTAGACGCTGCTGTCCACGCCCCATATTGAAACAAATATTTTATAATTGGATTTGCTAAAACGAACAATCCAACAACACATGGCAGAATCAACATTAACGAGCGTCGCATAGATGAATTTTGTTGAATATAAACACTGCGCATATTTTTATCTGCTAACGCATTTGATATGGAAGACATCAAGACTGTTCCAACAGCTAATCCAATCATCGCAAAAGGCAATTGCACTATTCTATCTGCGTAATAAAGCCATGATACAGCCCCACTTTGAAAGCTTGCGACAAAAGTTCCTACAATTATTGTTATCTGATAAAATCCAGTTCCAACGATACTAACCCCCAAACGTTTAAACAGGCTTTTAATCCCTGGGGTCAATCGCGGTATAATCAAACGCAGTCCAAAATTCCGACGTCGAATTCGTCCCCACAATATCGCAAACTGAACTACACCTGATACAACAACTGTTCCTGCCATTAAATACAACACATTTGCTGTTCCAAACACCATCGCACATAACAACGCCCCTATTAACATAACATTTAACAGTACAGGCATAAAAGCAGCTAACAAAAACTTAGAAAAAGCGTTTAAAATCGCAGACAAAAAAGCAGAACCACAAACAAATATCACATAAACAAACATTATGCGCGCAATTTTTATTGTCATATCTATCTTACCTGGATCTGCATCAAACCCTGGAGCCAATCCCCAAATAACAACTGGCATAAAGATTTCAAACAATATTGTTATGCCCAACAACACCACAAACAGCCACGAAAAAACATTTTTAGCAAAACCATCATCTTTCTTTAAATCAGTATACATTGGGATAAATATTGCGGACAAGGCCCCTTCCCCCAATAAATCTCGAAACAAATTAGGCAACTTAAAAGCAGCTAAAAAAATATCGGACAATCGTCCTGCCCCCAAAACGCGTGCAATCAACATGTCACGAATAAAGCCAAATATCCGACTGATACCAGTCATTGCACCGACACCGAAAATATGTTTGCCTAGTTTCATAGTTTAGATTATACTGCGTTTAATCAAACAAAATCAAGACAGGAATAAACCCATGAAAAAATTATTAGCTTTGGCTTGCAGTGGCTTTTTGTTAGGTGCATGTGCTGGCACAACCGCAAATGAAACAACCACCACGCAACCAATAGCAGAAATATACAAAACTGCATACGCAGAATTCAACGACGAAAACTATGAAATTGCAGCTATTGAATTTCAAAAAGCAGAAACCCAATACCCATCCAGTCAATTTGCACCAGACGCCTTAGTCATGAGTGCATATTCATATTACATGGACGACGATTTTGCCAGCGCAATACTGGCTATTGATCGATATATGCGTTTTCACCCTGGTCACAGCGATGTTGCATACATGCTGTATCTTCGTGGCATGTGCTATTACCGCCAGGTAAGTGATGTACGTCGTGAACCTGGCATGTCCGCATATGCACTGGCAGAATTTCAAAATCTAAAAAAGCGTTTTCCACGCAGTCCATATACAAAAAATGCAGAAAATAAAATACTTATACTAAAAAATTACATCGCAGGCAAAGTCATGTATTCCGCACGCAATGAAATGGCACGCGAAAACTGGCCTGCTGCAATTTCACACCTGCAATCAATCGTATCTGGCGCCCAAGAAACAGTTATGCCACCAGAAGCGCTATACCGATTAACCGAATGTTATACAGCCATCGGCCTACCAGAACAAGCAAGTGGGTATGCAGATATGCTAAGGTTAAATTTTCCAGAAAATGAGTGGACAAAAAAATTAAAATAAAAAACTTTTTCCCGCCACATGGCGGGTTTTCTATTGAAAACCGTGATAAAATTCACTAAATTTAAATCGTATGAAAAAAGAACTTATTGATTTTCTAAACACTGATTTACAATTTATTAAGGGTGTTGGCCCAGTATTAGCAACACGCCTTGAAGAAGTTCTTGGGGGCAGAAAAGTATTAAACTTTCTGTTACACCGCCCATCATATGTTCGTGCACGTGATATTACTGACAATGTAATGGACACAACCCCAGGCGACACAATAACGATTCCATTGCTTATCAAAAACCATAAAACCAGTGGTTTTTTTCGTGGACGTAAACGCCCGACCCAAATAACATGCAATGACAAAATCGGAAACACTGTCATTATTCAGTTTTTTAATTCAAATTATCTAGATTATTGGTTAAAAAAACTTCCCGTTGGTGAATGGCGTATAATATCTGGAAAATTAGAACGTAACGCACGTCCGACGATTAATCACCCAGAATTTATCGAAGAATTGCAAAACGCATCTAAGATACCGTCTATTCAAGCAATTTATCCTGCTGGTGAAGGCCTTACTCAAAAAACATTTGCCAATATACGTGAGCAAATTTTTGCAATTCTTCCAAGCAAACTTTCAAACGAACCAGATGAACGCATACACGAATTTTTTGATGCACTGCGACATGTACACTTTCCAGAATCAGCAAACGACTTGCAACCAAATGCAACATATATGGTAAAACTGGCATACTGTGAATTATTAGCACATCAATCAGCAATTGTCATCAGTCGTCGGAATCGCACTGATGCACGCAATCACCGTACAGTTCGTACAAAAAAATACAATCTTATGGAAAAATTTTACAATAATTTACCATTTGATATGACAAACGCTCAAAAACGAACCTGCGATGAAATATTTAACGATATGCAGCAACCAATTCCTATGATGCGTCTGGTTCAAGGTGATGTTGGCAGTGGCAAAACGATTGTTGCAATGGCCGCAGCCGTAAAAATGGCAGAAACAGGGGCATGTACCGCATTATTAGCCCCAACAGACACTTTGGCACAACAGCACTACACTAAATTAAGACAACTTTGCGATAAAATTGGCATTGTCTGCGACATATTAACTGGGCGCGACAAAGGTATTGCCCGTCGTGAAAAATTGATATCACTAAAATCAGGTCGCACACGCCTAATAATTGGTACACACGCCTTATTTTCTGATGACGTTGAATACAAAGATCTAGGCTTGGTTATTATTGACGAACAACATCGCTTTGGTGTTAATCAGCGTGAATCCCTGCGCAAAAAAGGCAACAATCCAGATTTATTGGCACTGTCTGCGACCCCAATACCACGAACACTATCGATGACAATATATGGTGATATGGATGTTTCAATAATAAACCAGAAGCCAGCGGGTCGCAAAACTATAAAAACAACTAAGCTTCCAATGTTGCGACTTAATGAATTGATTGAACGTCTACGACCACAAATTGCAAGCGGGGCTAAGGTTTTTTGGGTGTGTCCACTTGTAGAAGAAGCCGAAAACACTGACACAAATATAACAGCAGTGGCTGATCGTCACAAAATGTTAACACAATACTTTCCCACAGCAGGTCTGGTACATGGTCAAATGGATAAAAAGCAACGGGATAAGGTTATGGAAGAATTTGCAGACGACCAATCTGACATGCAAATTTTAGTGGCCACCACTGTCATAGAAGTTGGCATAGATGTTCCACGCGCATCCATTATTGTTATAGAAAATGCAGAGCGCTTTGGTCTGGCAGCACTACACCAGTTACGCGGGCGTGTTGGGCGCGGCAATACACAATCGTATTGCGTTCTAATTTTTGGCAACAACTTATCCGATGACGGATTAAAGCGTTTAGATGTGTTATGTGAAACAGATGATGGTTTTGCAATTGCAGAACAAGATCTTATGATGCGTGGTGTCGGCGAATTAATGGGCACGAAACAAAGTGGCTGGATACAATATCATTTTGTAGACTATCGTGAACATCGCGATTTATTTAAACTAGCTGCTAATGCTGCACGTGATAATACTATTGACGAATGGACACAAACTCTAATGTACATATTTAATCGTGGGGTGGTCGCTGGTGCATAAAATTATTACATTTTTATTATCTATACTACTCGTGTTTCCGACATATGGCATGACCTTAATTAATGATACAGAAACAGAATATATGCTAACGTCACTGGTCAATCCCTTGGCCTCTGCTGCAGATATTCCATCAAATAGATTAAAGATACATATTGTTAATGATGATGACTTTAATGCGTTTGTTCGTGGTGGCGAAGACGTATATATTTACACTGGGCTGTTGAAACAAATTAAAACACCAGCTGCACTTCAGGCTGTTATTGCCCACGAATTGGGCCACACGATTGGTGGACACATGGCGCAACTATCCGCTCGGATGGATGCAGAAATGAAGCGAACGATGCTTATACAAGCTTTAGGGGTCGGTCTAATGGTTGCTGGTGGCAACCCATCACTAGGCGCTGGGGTACTGGCTGGATCTGGTGGAATTGCGAACCAGTCCATGATGTCATTTTCACGTGACGAAGAGCGTATTGCAGATAAACTTGGTCTAGAATTAATGATAAAAGCAGATTTAAACCCAAATGGGTTTATCACAGTTTTCGAACAAATGCATGATCAAACCAGCGCATTGGAAAGTCGTATCAATCCCAATCGCATTAATCATCCACTTACACGAGAACGTCTAAACAACGCCAAACAATATCTAGAAAAACATTCATCATTATCAGCCGATACAACTACGCCCCAATTTGAAATGATTCGTGCAAAACTGATTGGCTATTTAGACACATCAAAAACTGTTCTAACCAAATATCCATATTCTGATAAATCGGATGCAGCTATTTATGCACGTGCAATTGCAAACATGCGTGGCGGGAATTTGGACGCAGCTCGTACAGGCACCCAGACATTAATATCGCGTCAACCTGACAATGGTTATTTTTATGAATTATTGGGCGACATAGAATATCAGTTTGGTCATTATGATGACAGTGTATACGCATACGAACAATCACTAAAACAGTTAAACAACGCCCCCCAGATAGAAACCGCACTGGCGTTGGTCCTGACTGAGCGAAACAAACCATATGATAAAACACGTGCAATTGAATTATGTAAGCGATCTATATTATCATCACCTACCCCACTGGCATATTGGGTTTTATCCCTTGCATATGATGATACAGATCCTGGTCGCAGCGCATGGGCAATGGCAGAATATTATAACCTGCTGGGCGACACAGAAAAAGCCCACAAATACGCGAACACGGCAAAAAAACATCTTAAGAAAACAGATTCCGAATACATAAAAAGTAATGATTTACTGAATTAAAAACGCCCCGCTGGGGCGTTTTTAAATATATGTATTTTGTTCTTCGTAATGCCGTTCCAGTATTCTCATACCAAACAACCTAACTACTTTACATTTTTTATTATATTTGACTGTCATAACTGGCTTTTTAATTCCTGGCAACCTATATGAAATATAATAATAGCGATGTACCTTCATATCTTCAATAACTGCATCTGGATCATTACGCACCAACGCAGTCAGCAGATCAGCTCTTTTGTCAAAGAAACCCTGAACATATTTTAATTTTTTTGAAATTCCACACAACGCTTGTGCAATCTTTTTTCCTTGTTCTGGCGAATTATGATATATCGCATTACATAAATGAGAAAAGAAATACATAACCACACCAACATTATAATTATCTGGTGTAACATTATCGGCCATATTATATATATCTACAATCTGTTCAACTGCGCTGATATAATCATTCATTTGTTTATCAGACCATTTATGAACATTTGCGCCTTCGATTCGCCGGACATAATGGTACGCAGTCCCAGACACATAACCAATCGATTTTGGCATATGCACTTTTACGGCTGCTTCAAACACAGAATCTTCACCGATAACCAAGCTTGGGAAAAACAAATTAAATTGATTCAGAAAATCACGCGAATAAACCGCTGACCAGAATCCCATCCAATGCCAATGGCCAGAACGCTTAAAATTCGCATTTCTATGAAATGGCTTGCCTGTAACAGGGTGTTCAAAAACATCACCGCACACTACTGGCGTTTTTGTTTTTTCAGCTACCTTAATCAACTTTTCATAAAAATCGGTATCAACCCAATCATCTGGGTCGACGAATCCAACATATTCACCAGTTGCAGCATCTAATCCACGATTTCTGCTGTATCCGACGCCCATATTTTCATCATTTTCAATGATACGAATACGCAAATCTTCCCTTGCACACATTTTTAAAACATCTAATGTGTTATCAGTTGATTTATCGTCGATACAAATAATTTCCAAATCAGTCACGCTTTGATTTGTCAGACTCATCAAGCAGCGTGACAGAAATGGCGCAACATTATAGCATGGTACAATTACAGATAACTTCATGTGCACCTACCCGAAAATTTTCATAAACAACCATAAAATTATACGACGGCTACGCTTCATATATTTTGTTGGGAAAAATCTAGTCCCATATATCTCACGCAGGTGATGCGCCGCTTCATACATCATGCGCCCGTTACCAAGTGTTCTAACAACGATTTCAAACGTCAACATATCCAAGTAATGGCTATAAAAGTGTTTTTGATATCGTTTTGAATAATATGTATCCATGATCCAACGCAAACGCTTCATTGTTGGCACAATCCAGTTAAAAGACTTCTGGTTAAACGGTGCCGAAGACACCGAACGACGCGCCATACGATGATAAACAACCATCCCCCTGCATTCGATGATACGTCCCGCACGTGGCAAAGCCTCATAGATAAAGCACGTGTCTTCCCCAGGATACAAATTTTCATCAAAACGCACATTTTCTAATACTTCACGACGGAACAACCTGCGCCAGACCCACACCAAACGATGTGTTTCACCCAAATATTCCATCTTGACCACATCAGCGTCATTAAAACCTAAAATAATAAAGGGTGGATTTGTAAAATTTGCTGTCGATTTTGCATCCCCCAGCTTAAAATCATCTGGCACACGCACACCACCGCCACCAACAATATCAGCAGAATTTTGTTCACCACATTCATATAAAACTTTTAAACCATCTGCACAAAAACAATCGTCTGCATCCAAAAATCCGATCCAGCGTCCACGTGCCATATTTAAGCCAACATTACGTGCTGCAGACGCCCCCTTATTTTCTTGGAACACTGGGATAATACGTGGATCTTGTTTTGCCCAACGGTTTATAATATGTTTTGAACCATCCGTTGAACCATCGTCGATAATGATACATTCAAAATCAGAAAATGACTGCGTTACAATACTGCGGATACAATCATCCAGATAAATATCATTATTATAATTAGCAACAATTATTGAAATTGCTGGTTTTTTATTAGTTTTTATTACTTTTTCTATCTTTTTTGGGTTACTTTTCATTGCTTAACTACCTTGCATCATTTTATACCATGGCATTTTTTTAAACACCCGTTTTCCCCCCCCATAACAGCCCACAGAATCCCCAGCATTCGCCCACAAGAAATCTTCGGCCATTTTTTTCATTTTTTCCTTTTTACTCATATTCATTAATCCTTTACGAAGCCTGCGCACTACAATTTTTACTAAAATTGAAAAAACCAAATGCATCCTGTAAATTCTGTGTAGAAGCAATATAACAATCCGTAACCGACGTTGCCCCAGTATTTGCTGTTACACCATATGCCGTACCAGATACAGATGATGCACTTGGGCAACGGTAACAAGAGATCTGACCTGTATTTGGCTGATAATAGCCTAGTGAACAAGCCTTACTTCCCCCCCCTGCCTGATCATAATAAACATGTGTATTAGAAGAACAATAATATCCACTAGAACACATAACACATCCATTCACAACCGCATAATATCCCGAAGTACATATACACCCCCCCTTATATCTGCCACATGATATATGTTCATTACCTGTAGCATCCTGCCCTTCATACAAAACATGCATAGCCGTACCAGTAGCCCCCATACCACAACTGCCATAACTACTGCTTGCACAACTTTGTAATTTACTTAATTCTGCTTGCGTGAAACAAATGCATATACTGCGATATCCAGAAACACCTGCACTGCCACTCGATATTAAACCATAAAGAGTTTTGTTTTCACTCAACACCATTATATTTAGCTGACTAAGGAGAGTTACATAAACCCCAGAAGAATAACCAGAACATGCTTGCCCAGCTGTAATACCACAATTTGACATATTATGACCAGTGAAAACATACGCAAACAACTTGGTATGATAAGACATATCAACAAAAAGCATCAAAAAAAACAACAGAAAACGCTTAAATAATGTCAACTTAATCTGTCGCATATCTTTCCCCACAATTTAACTTGCATAATAACAATCATACGCATAATCATATGTATGCCCAGTGCCACTTTCTGTAATAAGTGAGTTTGCAGGAATATAACAGCTGCCAATAGTCGTTGCACCACCAGCGGTTGTCCCTGGACTTGGGCAAGCCTTACTTGTTGCCAGTCCAATACCACCCACTTGTGATACCATGTTACCTTTACCTGCACAATAATAGCTTCCACTGCATTTGGTACATGTCTTTGAATTAGCAGCATAATAACCTGCGTCACAATAACAATCAAGTGTGCCGTTACATGATTTCGCAACAACATCATAATAAATATAACCCATCGTACCCATCGTTCCAGTATACATGGCGTTACATCTTTTTGGACTACCACTGGATGCTGTTCTACAATTAGTGGCAGAATTCATTTCTGCGGTACTTAAACACAAACACACTTGGTTAGCAACTGCTGTATTATATAAACTAACTGGGCCTTGGATAAATGATTCGCCCCATGAAGAAATACGTTTACAGGACCACCCTGTCGTTGATGCTGTACAGTTGCCATTTACTGCAGCTTGGGTCGTATACGCAGACAAATTCGTGTTATACACCACATTAATCAACGACACCAACACAAACAAAAAAAACCTTTTAAAAAAACTTAAATCAACGGCCCGCATAGTTTCTTTCCTCCATAATAATTAACAAAAACCACCCTTTGCCACGAATTCTAACACAAGATTTCAATACCTGTCAACCACAAAACAAATAAATTCTGTCCCCCTAACTACCATAAAAACAATTCGCAACATATTTATACGTATGGCCATTGGACTTACCAACATACCCTGTCGGGATATAACAACTGGATATACTGTTCGCCCCAGCACCCGCTGTTACCCCTGGGGTTGGACACTGGGTACTGCCCCCCGCAGCATAAGTAGATTGTACAGGTGTTTTTTTCGGGCAATAATACCCTTTTGAACACGGCAGACACCCATTCATAATCGCATAATATCCCGAATTACATGTACACCCACCCATATAGACACCGCACGATATATGTTGATGACCTGTCGAATTGCGCCCTGAACGCAAAACATGCATCCTCATACCTGTGGCCCCTGTACCACAACTGCCATAATTTCTGTCACAACTTTGTAATTTTTCTAATTCTGTTTTCGTGAAACAAATGCATATACTGCGATATCCAGAAACACCTGCACTGGTACTACTGTACAATTTATACAAATCAGCATTATCACTTAATATAATTAAATTGGATGCACCAACCACAGACAAATACATCCCCGTCGAAAAACCTGCACATGCCTGCCCCGCAGCAGTACCACAATTTGGACGTTCCGCAGCAGTCAAACTGTACGCAAACAACTTGGTATGATAAGACATATCTATCAACGCCATAAGAACAAACAATAAAAAACGTTTAAATGGCCTTAAATTACACAATCCCATCCCTTAACTTCCTTATCTTTTTCAGCAAAACCACACACGACAACAGTTTTCTGTATCGACACTATATACATTCCTATACACTATATATGATATATTATATGGCCATTTTTCACAAGCAAAAAAAACTAAAAAAAACATCCATGTCAAATATACCCAAACAAACACCCCCATAAAAAATCCCCCGTGCGGGGGATTTTTACATTTTGATATCTTCACACTTTTCCACAGGTTCAGACGGCGTACAACTTGCCTTTTGACTTGCACCTATTCCCAGGAACCCGCTACTTTTTTTAGTTTCACACTTTTGTGTAATCGTGCTGGTACAAAAATGACAGATTCTGGATTCACGATCATATGTTGACCATGCTTCACGTGTATAACCAGCCCCCTCAAACTTGTGTTTTGTTGATTTCTTGGAAAAGTCTACAGAAGAATTTAATCCTTCAACAGACGAATGACCACCAGTTAACAAATCACTACTGTTCAAGCCTGCACCAACATCATAAGAAATCGCATATGGTGGTGCCAATGGCGTATCAACATCTGAATTCAGCCCCCCAATCAATTCACCATCTGTCGCCGCTAAGCGCTGACACATATACTGCGCCAAATCCGCATCGGCGTCTTTGGTGGCTTCTGCTACAAGCTTTTGGAACTTCGCATTATAGTTATCCTGTGCCTTGCGCAACGCTGATGCCGCAATTTGTACCTTCTTCTGATTTAACAGATTCGGAAAACGTGCGCCTGTCTTCGCATTCTTTTTTCCTGTAATCTGCGATAAATCACGACCACTGATACAAAATTGTACCTTAGGATCCAATTCTATCAATTCAATTGTACGATTTATCGTCCCAGCAATATGTTCCAGTTCTGTCTCAATCGTCGCAATTATTTCTGTACTATTCTTTACATTCTCATTCTTTGAACGTACATTATTCATATATTCTTTTATACCAATTTGACCTGGTTGCAGTTTTTCAGATTCATCTTTGGTCACACTGGCACTGCCCATCTTGATATCACCAAACGATATCATTCCAGTTACACGATATACATTCCCATCTTTCTGCGATAACAAACTGCCAGTTCCCAAAACTTCATCTGTTGCAAATACATTACAGTCTGTCGTAGAACCACAAATCTCTGCCATTTTATTATCAACAATTTCCTGACAGTTATCCAATGCACTGTTGTCTATGTTCAAATACAATCCCATCAACATTGAATCCAAATCATCCATCGAGAATTTTGGATTATTCGCCTTGCACACAACCAGACTATCAATCGGACAAATATCATGGATGAAATCATAATCCATACCTATACAATTTTCAAAGTTTTCACCACAACGTGTTTCAGCTGTAAAACAATCTTTGACTTCTTGTGTACATGCATCAACACGCATTGCCGCCAATTTATCAACGACATACCCCCAAATTAACGGTTCCATACGTTCACAAGGATCTATTTCAACCTTACAAAAACTGCGTGCCATATCTGGACGTGACAAACATGCATCCATTGTATCTACACCTTTGCCAACAATGTCATCTTTACAGGCCTTTTGAATACATTTTGAAATATTAGTCAAGCACGATTGACGCATTCTGGATTCTGCTGCAGTTTCCGCAACACGAATCGTCGGTGCAGCCTCACGCAGGAAAGCAGGCCAAACATTATCACGAACCGCGACACAGTTATCCAAAACACGTTCACAAATTATACGTTTTGAATCCAAAATTTCCATTGTTGAAGCAGTGATATCATATGTATTAATTGTTTCAATAGTTGTCCCAGCAACACTTTTTGTTTTTTCATTCTGCATATTTTCAGATGCAATTGTTGAAACACAATTTTCCCAATTTTCACCACAGGCATCTTCGGTGCGCATACATTTTTTAAATTCAACCATACACGTACCCAAATCATATTTATTTGCGCTGTCAAAACTTTCTTTTAAGGCTGCACGAACTGCACCTTCGGCAGCGGTCATGGCACGATCTGCTTCTATTTCCTTGGCTGCGATTGTATTTTCAAACGCTTTACAATCAGACACAATTTGACGTGAATACATCTGGCGCAGCAGTGTTAAATCCTTAGAACAGGATTCTGGAACCTGTTCCATACACAATTCTTCGGCTGCGGCAAACAGTTCATCCCCTTCTAACGAAGAAATATCAACCAGTTCTTCTTCTTCATCGTCATACCAGTCATTTTCAAACATGGCCAGTAATTCTTTGCGCTTTTTATCTTTATCGTTCTGCTTGTCCTGTTCAGCATCTGCAATATTACCATCTTCATCGTAAACACGTTTACCAGAAAAGATAATATCGGCATCAGCACCAGCCTGAACACGTTCAACTTCTTCTGTTGCGATTCGTTCAGCTTCTATCATTTTTTCTTGGACTTTGGCAAACTTCTTTTCATATTCAAGTGACAAATCACTGCAGGTACAACTGCCACCATTGGACGTATCAGAAATACAGAACTGATCCATACAACCATAGAACGCATCATAACATTCCTGATCATACAGGTTAGATGCCGTCACCTTGGCACGAACAGACGTCCCCTTTTGAATCGCAGCCTGTTTTGTTGTTGAGGTCTTTTTCTTAGTCGCCGCCGATGCATCCATTGCATACAATGACAACACCGATGCTAAGACACCACATAATGCATAAACTTTTTTCATACTCTCTCTCTTATTCTGTATCTATTTACATATTTATATCTTCACACGATTCGATTTCCTGGCAAAAATCTTTTTTTCCACCAGACATCGCACCGCCAATAGCCCCACCAACAGCACCAACTATGCCACCAATCGCAGTTCCCCAACCAGCACTAATCATTGTGCCAGCAGATGCGCCAGCAGACAAACCGCCAGCAGCCGCTTTTAATGCAGAAGTTGCCTTAGATTCACCGCCAGTTTCACAAACCTGTTGCATACGACATACATGACAATTACGCAACGATGGTTCAAACGCTACACTGCGAACATAACTATAATTCTTCGCTGATTTATCTGGTGTTTCCACCTTATACGTATTATAACAGTTTGCTTCTGCTTCTTCTAAATCTTGTTGACGAGACAACTCTGCAATCTTAGTTTCCAATGCACGTAACGCACGATTTTCAGCACCAATACGCGCAATCATTTTTGCAGATGTAAACACAGTATCACCCAAACTCTTTTGCCCCTTTGGCTTTTCACTATCCATACATGCAGCCACTGTCACATCTTGCTGGAACTGAGCAAAAAATTCGTCAACCGCCGCCACAGAATTCGCCTGAACCTGCGCACGCAACTGTGCAATTCCATCTGCACTTTCTGGCAACTTTTGCAAGCTTTCAACCGTAGAATCTGATGGCAAACAAGCCATGTCTGTTCCACAAACTTTACCCAACTGTTCACCAAAATAATTTACACATCCCTGCATCAACTGATAATCCATCTGCAACAATACAGCCTGAACAATTATATCAAACTGTGGTTCCGTTTTACATGAAGGGAACATATTTTGTGGACACAACGCAACAATATCAGACGTCTTCTTACCAACACACTCTGGCGCTGTAAAGTTTTCACCGCATTTATCACGCAGACATGCATCTACATCATTCTGACAAAACTGCGTACGCAGATAGAACAACTTATCGTTAACAACCGACTTCAACCCTGGCACAATCGAATCGCACTCATCAATAATCGGGCAAACGCCTGCTGCAACATTTACATCTGACAAGCAAGCTGAATTTGTAGATGTCGAACAACCATCTTCCAAACAAACCTGAATTTGCGCCAAACAAGTTTGACGACGATACTTATCTGCATACTTCGCAGCATCAACTAAAATCGCCTCCGATTCTGCCTGCCAATCTTTCAAAACATAATCACGTACAGCCATACATTGATCCAAAACATTTTCACAAGCACTGGCACGACGTCCCAACAAATCAGCATCTAAGCAATTTTCAAAATTCGATCCGCAACCACCTTTATCGGCGATACAGGCACGATACGCCAGCAAACATTCTCCTTGATTATATTTGTTGGTTGTATCTAACATTTCCAAACGCGCTTTACGCACAGCAGCTTCAGCCGTACGCTTATTTGCCTGTGCATTTAGCTTCTGCTCATTTAAGTACAAATTAAAAGCCTTACAATCTGCCGTTATTTGACGCGAATACAAAAGTTCTTCCATCTCTGCCTTGGAACCACAGGCCTCCAGCTCAGCCGCACATTGTTCTGCAGCCATTTCATAAAGCGCATCACCTATATCTAGATCCTCACCCAATTCACCTTCTTCATCATCAACACCACCACTAGCCCATGCTGCAAAATCAAACCCAGAAAAAACAGATTTTTTCTTAGCCGTTTCACTTTCACCAAACACTAACCTTGCCTTGGCGCCCAACTGTTCACGTTCGACACCCTCTGTGTACAACTTATCTGCCTCTAACTGAATATTTTGTATTTCTTGAATCAACCCTTTAGACTTCTCTATATTAGAAGAACAGGCACAACGATTTCCCTCTGACTCATCCAGCAAGCAAAACAAGTCCATACATTCACGATACGCATCTCGACAATTTCCATTAACAACAGGCGTACTATTACCCGATTCGTCACCTACACCATCATCACCAGGCACTTCTTCTGGAACATCAGGCACCTTCTCAGTATCTGCGACACTATCCTTCACCGTAACTTTTTTTGAAACATTAACCGTGGACGGCACACCACCACCTGTATACGCTGTTAAAGTCGGCATACGCGCAGCAGCATTAGACGCACGCTTAACACCGACACGCACCTCTTCTCCACGGGAATCAGCCATAGACAAGCCTGGCAAAACACACAATAAAGTCGCAAGAATTCCTAATTTCACAATAAGCCCCCATACAAAATTTAAGATAATTTTATCAAATATTTTACTAACACACAAGAAAATAAAAAAATCTTGCTTTTTTTTCGTCAACATAATACCATTATTCGCAGAAAATTAACAAGGATTACAAATGGCAAAAGACGACGTTATTGTTTTTAGCGGCACAGTTGAAGACAAATTACCAAATACAATGTTTCGCGTAAAACTTGAAAATGGACATGAAATTTTAGCAACCGTATGCGGCAAAATGCGCAAGGCACGCATCTGGGTAAACGTTGGCGAACGCGTACGCGTTGAAATGACCCCATACGACCTGGACAAGGGACGAATAACATTTGTCGAACGAACAAAGTCACCAACAGAACAAAATTAAAAAATCCCACTCAGATGGGATTTTTTTATTAGTATTTTTTTTGATTATTTGTTATTATTAAAGATAATTATTTAAGGATGAAAAAGACGGCATTATTTATTGCGACATGTTTTTCATGCGTTGGCATTGTCAACGCTGCTGTTCGTGATGCAAATACAGTTAACAGAAACACTAACGTAGCTCCCCAGATTGTCACCCGTGGAAATACAAACAATAACCCACGCACTTCTTCTAAGACAGTCAGTCGCACAACCACACCACGTGAAACCAGTCCACAACAGGTTACATCTCGCAATATAACATCTCAAACACAACGCTCAAACAACACCATTGTTCGTGGCACTATTGTGCGACCATCGGTACAACAAACTGCAAAAAATGCGCCACGTACTGGAAAGCAAATTGCCAGTACACGCACAACAAACAAAAAACAAACTAGCATATCACGCGTCAGTCGTGCTGCTGTTGTAACACCAGGAATGGAATCAAATACATTTGGTTCAGAATACAATATCTGTCGTGATGCATACTTTACCTGTATGGATCAATTCTGCGCAGCTCAAAATGAATCCTATCGTCGTTGTGCATGTTCTTCCAGATTGAACGAAATTAAACAACGAGAAAGTTTATTATCACAAACGGCCAGTCAACTACAAGACTTTCATGACTTTAACATCAGTGTAATTGATAAAACTGGTGCAGAAGTAACGGCCATGATTTCAGCCAGCAGTGGCGAAGCATTAGCATCCCAATCCAAAGACAAATCAGCATCAGCACAACAACTATCAAACATAACAAACGTATTAAACAAAACAAAATCACAAGCCCTATCCACTGCTGGTACATTGGATGCTGGCGGCGACATAAAACAAATTTGGTCCACCACCGATTTAGCCGACGGCGCAAATATTGCAAATCTTAGTGGTGAAGCTTTATACAACGCCGTTCATTCCCAATGCGTTGCTATGATTTCTGAAACATGCTCATCAAAAGCTACACTAAATATGGTTGTATCTGCATATGGGATGTATATTGAAAACGATTGTACAGCATTGGCAAACAATTTGGACACTAAAATAAACGCAGCTAAGGGTAGCGTTCGCGAAACGGAACGAACAATGCACACCGCACGTCTTGACAATTACAATTCACATAATTCTGTATATATCAACGAATGTGTTGCCAACGTACGTCGCGATCTGACAGCTAAAAATGCATGTGGCACAAATTTTGTTCATTGTCTGGATGTATCTGGTCGTTATTTAAACCGCGAAACAGGCCAACCGATATATTCACCTCAATTTTACCAACTAGACGGTCAAATATCATTATCTGGTGACGTACTATCAAATCAGACAAACCGCTTAATTCTGGCGGAATTGAATCGCATGCGTTCATTTGCAGCGAACAGTCTGGATAAATGTCGTGATTTATCCGACCAAGTCTGGGATGAATTCTTGCGTCAATCAATAGCGGAAATATACCAATACCAGCAAGAACGCATTCGTCAGGTAAAAAATGAGTGTCTGGATGTAGTAACCACATGTTATGACGAACAAAACCAATCATTAAAAGACTTTAGCAATGTTAAAGAACAGCTGCTATTAGGTCAACGTTTAGAGCTTTCTGAAGAATTATGTCGTGAAAAATTAGATGCGTGCTCAAACCTATATGGTGGTGGCCCTATTGGATTAAAAGAACTGGTGGTCGCAATGCATGAAATTACAGACGCGAAGATTGCACAAAACTGTAAAACTGCACTAGAAGAATATGCCCAAGATTTATGCACGACCCCCAGCAACGACACATTACACTCGTATCCATACGCATGTCGCGTATACGCCCCAGGGGAACAAAAATACGCCCAAAACGCAGAATGCAACCAACAAATATGGGATCGATACAATTCTTCAAACAACGCATACATTCCATCTGGATCAAACCTACCAACTAATGAAGAATTTGAAATCACAGAAATAACCCCCAACATGCCATCAACTTATACATGCCCCGTAGACGGACGTTGTTATACAAGTTGTCACGTTGGTTACTATCTTGCTGATGAAAACGACTTGCCTATTGGAGATTCTGATGAATGCGGCTATCAATGTCAAATATGTTCAAAATACCCTGAATACGATCCAAACTCTACCAGATGCCCTGGCGGCACATCGGAACCAACTTCTGGGATAACAGAAATAGACCCATCAACAAACATTGAAGAACTGCTTAACACTTGTGGCAATTATGCAGGCAGTATGTATCAACGTCTGGTACGTTATGCGCTACAAACATGTGTACGCCCATCCGATGCAAATAATCCTAATTACACTATTTCAATTGATGTTTTACAAGACGTTAACATTGTAATGGATAAAATAAGAATAGACATGGGTAAAAACCTGGCCGAAGAATGCGAACGTCTGGGTGGTCTGTGGATTGATTCTGCCTGGGTTGATAAATCAGGTAAGATAAATTGTACAACAAACGCCAGTGGGAATGAAACATGCACAAATAACGCAGACGGAAAACACGACGCTACTGGCGACGAATTAAATAAAGTATTCTACAATGAAACAGGCGCAAATACAGAATGGGGCTATTGTACAAATGCGCTTATTTCGACCACAACAACACAACAACAATAGAAACCAAAAATGAAAAAAATATCTTTATTATCCTTGGCAATCATTATTAATACAACATATGCACATTGTGCCATCAAATGGTGGGAACAAGACACCATATGTCGCTTAGATCCATCAAATTGCTATACCACAATGGGTATCGGATTCGAAGCAGAATATTGGGACAAAACATCAGAATGTTGGGGACAAAAAATAATATGTGGCGCCGCCCAAGATCCTGTATCAACTGAAAATACAGCAATGACAAAGAAAGACATATCTGCACGCAAGAACATCAATGCAGATTATGACACAAATATATTAAACGGCGAATGTTTTGGCGCACGCAAAACATCTTCTAACGGACTTTTTGCCACCAAAGACGGCCAACAAGTCAAAGTATTCTGTCCAGGCATCTTAGAAAACGTTTTCTATTCTGACGAAACAGAAAAATTAGCCACAGGCAGCATTCTTTTGCGTTCCACCGAACCAACATGCCAAGAACTGGCGAACGAAGAATATATCGGTATAAAAAACGGTCGCTGCCACGGCAAGAAATATGAAAAATCAAAATACCACATTGATTGTGAACATTCTGATGGCATACGTTTAATAATACATAACGGTGCAGATTTCACCGCCCCCCAAGGGGACGCACCCAAAACACTGGCCGATGCAGAAAAACAATTTGAAACAATGTATAAAAAATCACAATTAATACGCACTGAAACAAACTAATAATAAAATCCCAAACCAGGGATTTTATACAAACAACAAACTTATTGACGTTGACGTTGCATTTCACGCGAACGATCATCTATCTTTTGCATCAATTTATAATTTAAAGCTGTCGCACACCCTGAAACCGTATCTTTCTTTGAGGCATTCATACTATTACAGCTATCTTCTGTAATTTCCATTGTTTTTGCTGCCTCTGCATCCTTTTCCAATTGTTTTTTTGCATCACGAACATTTCCCGCTGTCACCGCATCCATTGCAATACGTACATTCGACTGCAAACACGACAAAGACGCATCTATTGTGACCATTTTTAAGCAATTTTGCGTTCCAGACAAAACAATAAAATTATCATCCGATTTGAAACCAGACGAACCACCAGACGAAGCACCACCCGCCCCAGACGTCTGCAACTTTGTTGTCAAAATAGCTTTTTCCAATTGAGTCTTAAAGCGACGTATCATCGATTCCAGATATTCATACTGTTTATTCAATTGCTGGGTCATAATCGTCGTCTTTAACGCAACCACATCCTTCATATACCCACGATTTGTGTCATCTGTTGGGTTTGTCGGTAAACCAATGTTATACACATGCGTCGAACACAATGCCAATTCTGGCGCAATATATTCATTATCTGGATTATCACAACCATTAGACGCCGCTCCCGACACCAAAGGTGCCATAAGCATAAACAAGAATACAAAAAATTTTAATTTAGTTTTCATCTGTTTATTCTACATCCACTACATTTGTACTTAATTTCATACATTCCACAAATTTATCACCCGCATTCGCACAGTCACAACTTCCATCCAACCGTGGATTTCCACCACGCCATGAACACATAGAAGAATAAAACTCTCGACTTGTTTTTTCATACTCAGTCGCCCCTTTTAAAACACACTCTCCTGCCTTTAATTCAAATAACATACCGCATCTGCATCCACTAGCATTTCCCCACCATGTTCCACCAGACGACTCACATTTACACTGTGCTGTATTTTTCCAGACACTATTGGTACAATCAACCCGATAAATTGCAACCGAATCAGACTTTATCGTTGTACTCTCTGCAACAGGTGGCGCATATACCTGAACACCTTTCAGTTTACCGACACACACCTTATTTGGCAATTTTTTCATAGCGACTGCTTTTTGCAGTTCTTCCATACCATCCCCATCAACTGCACAATACTTCCACGCATCCGCCACTGTTATTTCATCACCACCATAAACACGCCCAAACACCGCTGGTGCATCTTGTTCAATAATACGTTCTAATACTTCTATATCAATATCAGCCTGCTTTTTGCGATTACGGAACAATGCCGAACTTTCCAATGCAGATGACGCACACCCAATACGCACTGTAGAATCACGATTGCCCTCTTCTGCATCCAACCAATTGCGTTGTACCTCTTCCATATCTTTCAACGTACGGTTCAATGTACACGCAGGACTGTCTTCGGCACCGATAATTGCCCTCAGACTGCATGATGCACCACCACGTGTTGTCGGTGATGGTACAGATTTGCCATTAGGGCAATTTTGATTGTTATACGAGGCACGTATAGTATCCGAACACAAATATTCACCCCACACATTACACGACCCATTCAGCATCATGTATATATCGGTAATATCCACACCAACCGCCTGAGCTGTAATCAATGCATCATACAATTCGTCCAGCACATCATTATATGGATCAAAGAAATTCATTGCCTTTTGCTTAAATACTTTGACACGCTTTGGCCCAGCACAATTGTTTCCTTTGGAATCGCATCCAGCATAATCAAATGTATCTTTCATCGATGCCTTTAATGCCTTTAAGGCAGTTTCAGCACTTTCCAGCTTCGATAAAATTTCTCCAGAAACCTGTTCACGCACCAACAAATCTGCATCAATTCCACGTTCCGCTGCTTCTTGTTGTGCTGCGGTCAAACCATTTGCAGACGTATCATCTTTAGTCGTCGTTGCTGTTGCAACTGTTACCGTTTGTTGCTGTTGGGCAGCCAGCTGTTTTTGCTCTTCCAGCGCAGCCTGTAATTGCGCAACTGTTGCATCATTTTGCGCCTGCATCTGTTGCTGCATTTGCTGCATTTGCATATTCATCTGCTGCTGCATTTGCACCATTTGCTGGCTGGTCTGAGCGGCGGCAGCGGCTTGCTGTTGTTGTGCAGCCTGCATTGCCTTTGCATTTGAATTTGCAACAACTTGTGCAGCAATCGTTTGAATTAACGCATCACCATGCTGCTTACAGGTCGCATTATCCATAACACAGCCCGTCACAATTGGCACCGTTATATCCATCGATGTACATCCACCCGTCGCACACTTTGGTTGCGCACAACGCAACACCAAAGCATTACAATTACCAAAATCTGCCACAGGCGCATTTTCAGTACCCGTACGACTGTTCATCAGCATATTCCACTGATTATTATTAACAGATCCGATTGAATTAGGATTATATGCAGTTAAATTATTACCTGCTGTTGTCGCAACAGGTGCAGCACCAGCGACACTGGGCAACAAAAACATCACATAAAACAAAATGCGGTACAGTGATTTCATATTCTCTCTTACCGCAAATTCTAACATATTTTAATAAAAATTCAAAGGTAAAAATCTGTATTACAGCTATCTTTTTTTCAATATACACATATGATGCCAATGATTTTTAACGCGATTAACCATCGCAATATTTGATTCTTCCATATTTCTTTGCAACGCCCTGATTGTGGCCAATTCTTCACCATTAAACCATGGTGCAATATTTACTAATATTTTACCTTGTGGCGCTAAATATGGCACCAACCCACCAATCACACCAATAAGATATTCAGGATCTGTCCGATATTGCAAAATATTAGACAAATAAATCTGATCATACGTTTGTGTTAAATGTGACGCCAAATCTGTCAAATCAGTCCATATAAAATTAAACGGTTTCTTTATCAATTCTCGCGCTTTTTCATATTCATTTTTATATAACACGTTATCCAAATAAGAACCTCCGCGCGTCAAATAAACCCCAGACATTTGATTTACATAATCCCTGGTATCAGCAGGCAAATAATCCTTTATTTGCTGATAGTATGGAATTTTTTCTATATTACGACTATGCTTAATTTTTTGTAACAGCCCCATATAATCAACCTGCGACAAGACTTGAATTGCGACAGTTTTAATATCCATCATCATTTTAGCATTAAAAGTAATATCAAAAGTATCAACCAATGATGCACCAGCCAATTTATAAAACAACGCCTGATCCCCACTGCCCGCAACAGTCAAAACCCGCGCCCCTAAATGTGGTTGCAACACCCCCAACGCATCACGAACATTTTCATTTGTAACGACATAAGCTGGCGAAAACTGTGCAAAATTACTTGCCACATAAGTGCCACTATCCAAATCATAAGAAGAACGAGCTAACTCTACATCAAATTTCATAACGAGCCACATTTTAGACAATTACAAATCATTGTCAATGATTGTTCTTAGCAAAATAAAAATCTCCCCTTCACTGGGGGGGGGGGAGATCTTTATATATTCACAAAAAATTATTCTGCATCTGACACTTCAGCAGTTTCAGTTACAGCGTCTTCTTTTACAACCTCAGCCACCGCTTCTTCTTCAACTTCTTCTACTTTCTTAGTACCAAAAGTCAAAGTTTTACCAGCAACCAACGCATCAATTTCATCCTGTGTCTGTGCGACATAAATTTTTACAGGAACGATAACATCAGCATGCAATGCAATTTTTGTATCAAATGCACCGACAGACTTAATTGGTGCACCCAACAAAACTTGAGCTGATTCAACAGCAACACCTGCAACTTCTTTTAACATACGTGCGATATCACGTGTCGATACAGAACCATACAACTGACCAGTATCACCAGCCTGACGTATCATATGCAACTTTGCATTTTTCACGGCTTCAACATTTGCTTCTGCTGCCTTCTTTGCAGATTCCTGACGAGCTGTCAATTCTGCTTTCTTTGCTTCAAACAACGCAACATTTTCACGTGTAAAACGCATTGCTTTACCATTTGGCAACAAATAATTGCGTGCGAAACCAGTTTTCACTTCTACTGTATCGCCAATGTTGCCCAATTTATTAATTTTTTCTGTCAAAATAACTTTCATTTTATCTGTCCTTATTTTTGTAAGTTAGAGATAATTCCCAAATATTTATATGTGAAATGCTTGTATGCATCACAGAACACAAACAAGCACCATTCACAATCTTAGCCCAAATTATTACGAACAAATGGCATCAATCCCAAATGACGCGCACGTTTGATAGCTGTTGCCAATGCACGTTGATCTTTCTGGGACACACCACTAATACGTGATGGAACAATCTTGCCACGTTCTGTAATATAGTGTGACAATGTTTTGATGTCTTTATAATCAATAACCTTTCCCTTCAAAGGGTTAGATTTTTTACGATAAATTGCTGCACGAACTGCCATTATTCTGCCTCCTCTGTATTTTTCTTCATCATAATAGAAGGTGTTGAAGCCAATTCGTCAACACGTACGTTCAAGAAACGAATAACGTCTTCATCAATACGTGAACGACGTTCCAATTCTGTAATTTTTGAACCATCTAATTCGATATTCAACATGACATAATGAGCCTTGCGATTTTTACGAATAATATAAGCCAAGTTCTTCAATCCCCAGAATTCCGTAGATTTAACACTACCGCCTAATTCTTTGATGATTTCGCTAAATTTTGTCGCTTTTTCTTTAACCTGCGACTCAGTCAAGTCCTGGCGAAAAACCAAGACACTTTCATAGTAAGCCATTTTATTTTCCTATGGTTTAATCAGCCGGCAACACCATTGTCACCAGCAGGAACGATGACTATTATGAACAAAATTATACAAAAATCAAGCATTTTTAACAGAAAAATTTCCAAATAATCCCTATTGACTTATCACAAAAAAATTTACTATGATTTTATCATAAAGAATGGATGAGAAATAAATATATGACAAAGCAATTTCATAGCGCACTTAATCGCATGGCATTTTTCATTGCATTTATTACGGCATTGCTGGTGATTTTTTATCCACTTTTTATGCAAATAGCTATTTCAAACATATGGTTAAACGGTATCATTATCGGAACAACCCTTTTTGGCATTGGTGCATGTTTTATTGAAATGTTCCGACTATTACCAGAATACAAATGGCTGACTGAATTTACCAAGGGCAAACGCACCAATCAGTTACCACCACACCTATTAAGACCTGTTGCAATGATGCTTAGCACACGCCCAAAGCAACTTTCTGCTAACACATTGAATGGAATGCTAGAAATGATTCTGTTACGCATGGACGATTCACGTGAATCCATACGATACATTACTAATACGCTTATATTTTTAGGATTACTGGGGACATTTTGGGGGTTAATATTAACAATTGGTGGTTTTGCAGAATTAATTGGCAGTTTAAATTTTGCAGACGAATCTGTTATGTCATCAATGCAATCTGGATTAGTTCGTCCATTATCTGGCATGGCAACTGCTTTTACCAGTTCTCTGATGGGATTAGCAGGCAGTTTAATTGTAGGTTTTTTAGGGCTTCAAATGCAATTAGCACAAAATGCTATCTTTAATGAGCTTGAAGAATATCTGTCTACGCACACACGTACATCTACGCCATCACCCGATGAAATCGTAGAAGTATTACCACAGATTAATTTTGCAACTCGTGAATTAACACGAACAGTAAAAAAATTAACAAAATCAGTTTCAGATTTGTAACTTGATATCACAAAGAGAGAGAATAAAAAATGTTAAACATGCGATATCGTAACCAAATAAACCCATGGCCTGGATTCGTTGACCTGTTTTCGAATCTGGTAATTATATTAATATTTTTACTAATTGTATTCGTGTTTTTATGGACAACAACCAGTGTATTCAATAAATCAACTGGTGCACGTGTTGTTGCAGAATTAAAAGCAACAAATGCCAACCAGGCTGAGCAAATCCAGCAAATGAGCATGGATGAAGAAGAAGCCAAGCGTTTGCTAATCCTAGCAAGGAACGAATTAGAAAACTTGGAAAAGAATAATATTGCTTTGACCAACGAACTAAATGAAATGGATTTAAGTATCGAAGATCTTATTACGGCTTACGAAAACAAAGTAAACAGTTTGCAAGCCCAGGGTATAGAGATGCAAAACATGGTAGATTCACTAACAGAACAGCTTGCCCAAGCAACACTGGACAGTGAACGCGCAAACGAACTGGAACTAGAACGTGCGGCACTGGAAGAACAAATGGATATTCAATATTTGGAACTATCCCAACAATTAGAAAATTTACAAGCCGCCCTGGATGCAGCAGAAGAAAAATCACGAAATCAAGAAATACGATATGTTGAGATGTCAACACGACTAAATAAAGCACTAGCTGACAAAGTTGCGGAACTAAACGATATGTCACAATATCAATCCGCATTCTATAAAGCTATAAAAAATACAATGGGGAACAGAACAACACTGCAACCAGATGGCGACAGATTTATTGTATCCAGTGACATCTTATTTTCCAGTGGTGCATACAATCTAACCGCCGAAGGAAAAAACCAGTTACGCTTAATTGCCAATGTAATCAAAGACATGGAAAACCAAATTCCAACTGACATAAATTGGATTATACGCGTTGATGGTCATACAGATAACAAACCTGTTATTGCTGGAACACGCGGTTACAGAAACAATACCCAGTTATCACTATTACGTGCCACAGCTGTCGTAGAAGAACTGGCAAAAAATGGTGTTTCTCGTCGCAGATTACTTCCAACAGGATTTGGCGATACATCTCCTGTCAGTTTGGGTAATGATGCAGCAAGCCTGCAACAAAACAGACGAATAGAAATGCAGCTAACCAACAGATAAAAACGGGGAAACACCCCGTTTTTTTCCTAGACAAAACACCTTTTTAATATGATATACTTTTTTTATACACGCAACAAAAACAAAGGAACGAACAATGAAAAAAATTTCAATTTTTGCAATTTTATCCGTCGCTATGATTGGATACGCAAATGCAGATTTTCAACCAGCCGCAACAAATACCAGTGCGGGCGGATTTGTGCCAGGCGCAGAAACAATATCGACAGTAAAACAAATTATGGAAATGCGTGATGATGTACCAGTAATTGTCAAAGGTAACATTGTTCAACGCATGGGCAGTGAAACATACTTATTCGAAGATGCAACAGGATCGATTGCTGTTGAAATAGACGATGACGAATGGCGGGGCCAAACAATAACACCATCAGACACAGTAAAAATGTACGGAGAAGTTGACAGAGGAATATTTAAAACAGAGATTGAGATAAACTATATTGAAAAATTATAAAAAAATCCACCAAAACGGTGGATTTTTTAAGCAGCTTTTTTTGAATCAGCTAAAATTTCAATTGGTGGCTTATTCCCCTTAACAACATCTGCATCTATCAAAATCTCAGCTAAATCCTCATTATCTGGTGCATCAAACATTGGTTGCATTAAAACACGTTCCAAAATACCACGTAAGCCACGTGCACCTGTTTTACGAGCAACCGCCATTTTGGCAATTTCGCGCAAAGCATCTTCCGTTATATTCAATTTAACACCATCCATTTCAAGCATTGCACAAAACTGCTTTACAACCGCATTTTTTGGTTCAGTCAAAATCTTCACCAATGCATCTTCATCTAATTCTCGCAAAGTTGTGATAACAGGCAATCTTCCCACCAGTTCTGGGATAATACCAAATTTTACCAAATCTTCTGGTTGAACATCAGCAATATAGCTTTTTGCATCACGCTCTTCCTTAGATTCAACATTTGCACCAAATCCAATTCCACGTCTTGCGGACGAGCGATTCGCAATAATCTTATTCAACCCATCAAATGCCCCACCACAAATAAACAGAATCTTACTGGTATCTAACTGAACTGTCGCTTCACCTGGATGCTTACGCCCCGCACCACCAGCTGGTACATTCGCAACAGTACCTTCTATTAACTTCAACAAAGCCTGTTGAACACCTTCGCCAGACACGTCACGTGTCAAAGATGGATTCTCGGATTTACGTGAAATCTTATCAATTTCATCAATATATATAATGCCACGTGATGCACGTTCAACATCAAAATTAGCATTCTGCAACAAACGTGTTAAAACACTTTCTACATCATCACCAACGTAACCAGCTTCGGTCAACGTTGTTGCATCTGCAATGGCAAATGGAATATCTAAAATACGTGCCAATGTTTGCGCAAACAATGTTTTACCAGTTCCCGTAGACCCAACTAACAAAACATTAGACTTTTGAATTTCAACATTTGACTTCACTATGGCGCTGTGTCTCTTGTAATGATTATACACCGCCACTGCCAAGGTACGTTTTGCTTCCTCTTGCCCAATAATATAATCATTCAAGAAATTATAAATCTGACGCGGTGTTGGCAATTTAGATGCATCATGTGCAACTTCTTTTTTGATATCATCAGCCATAATATCATTACACAGATTGATACACTCATCACAAATACAAACATTACGCCCACTAACCAATTTTTTTACTTCATACACAGCCTTTCCACAAAAACTGCAGAACTGATTATTATTTTCCGCTGCTGGTGGCATTGATGTTGTTTTATCGTCACTCATTGTATAAAACCTAATTATTTACGTTCTAAAATACCGTCAATCAGCCCGAAATCTTTAGCTTCTTTCGGACACATCCAGTTATCACGTTCCATTGCCTCAAACAGTTCTTTTTCTTTTTTACCTGTAAATTCAGCCATCTGCTTGATCAATGTTTTTTTATTCTTTTGATACTGTGTCAAACGAATTTCCATATCTGTAATCTGCCCTTCGGCCCCAGCCAATGGCTGATGTATCATAATCTGTGTATTTGGCAAAACGAAACGTTTACCTTTTTCACCTGCAGCCAGCAAAACCGACCCCATTGACGCAACCAATCCCATACCAATTGTTGAAACAGGAGCTTTAATATACTGCATGGTATCCATAATTGCCCACCCAGCGGAAACATCACCCCCAGGGCTGTTTATATACATTGATATATCTGCATTTGGATTTTCAGATTCTAAAAATAACAATTGCGCAACAATACTGTTTGCCATTGCTGGTTCTATTGCACCATTTACCATTATAATTCTATCACGTAACAGGCGCGAATAAATATCAAAAGACCGCTCACCACGTGGCGATTCTTCAATAACCATTGGTATTAAAGCCATAACCAATCCCTTTTGTTTACCAGTTTGAATTATATCACACGAAAGTCCGATTCGCTAATTTTACAACATATATATAACGTTTTAAGATTTTTTCAAGTATAACAAAACATACTTAACATATAAAAAATCCCCCCAAGGAAGGAAAAGGGAGGATTTTCTTACCAACCGTTCAAGATTAGAAATCATATCTAAACTTTAACATACCTGTTTGCGATGTATAATCTCTGTGCAAATCCAGTTCATAGTTTAAAGATATTTCCAACCCACGATATTCTGCAGTTAATCCGATACCGAATTCACCGCCCAAACGACTCAGGTTTTCGACATCAACATAATATGCAGATGATCCAGGAACCAATATTGTTGCAATTGAACTGTCAGAAACAACATCATATGTCATTGCTGCACGCAATTCTGGACGCAATGCAACAGCCCAATCATTTTCAATTGCAAACGCATAGTTCACACCAAGAATTGTTGACAAGAAATCAGAATTTATTTCCTGAATTGTCCGTCCCAGTGCATCAATATGTTTATCTTGGGATACATGCAAATAGCGCACACCAAATTCTTGGCTTACACCATTTTCAAAATCATACCCAACCATCGTTTGCATACCAAATGCGTCAGAACTATATTCATTATCCAGCGCAACGCCAAACAAACTTGCATTATCTGTATAATCAGATGCAGTATAGTTCATTGTAACATTCACAGACCATTCTGATGGCTTGTACTGACCATATACAAACATAGAATTACTTTCTACATCTGTGGTCATACCATTTGAATGAATATCTGTACTGCTGTATGCATACCCTGCCCCGACCGTATAAACATTATCAACAACAGTATCTGCACCCAACGCAAACCCACGTGTATACCCATGGAATTGGCCATTCAACTTAGACTTATTAAACAACCCCTGTGCCCAAACGCCAGACGCTGTTACATCACCACCAGCACGTCCAGTTGTCCCACCAACAGACGCCATACGTCCAGACGCAACAGTTAAAACCTGTCCCTGGACAGATGCCACAACAGACTGTGTAATTGGTTTATCTGCTGGTTTAAGCTTTGCCATTTCCTGTTCAACAACTGCGGCCCCTTCTGTTGCCAACACTTCTTGAACCATTAAAGACAATTCTTGCAATTTAGCATCAGACGCTGTCGCCAAAGAAGCAACTGCACTAGCCGCCTCCATTGAAATACCAACCTGCTGTGCCATATCTTCAACAGACTTGACACTTACAATAACATCTGAACCGTTCAGGTCAACATCAAACAATGTACCAGCTGACACAGTTTCAAAGTCAGTAAATTTAATTCCAGACAATACGTCTTTATATTCACCAACTGTTGACACCAACACGTTCAGCGTTGAATTATTGGCCCCGATTACAGAACCATTTACAGCCAATTGACCGTAATTCTGACTGTCTGCCAATGTAATGTTCATAACAGAATTATCTGCCAATTCTAAATTATTGACTGTCAGAACAGTACCAGCACCGATATTGATTTCTTTAAATTCTTTTAACGCACCAGCAATATCAACCGTCACATCATTCGCGTTAAATATTGCATCACCTTTTACACGGAATGCACGAACATCACCACCAACAAAGATATTACCGCCACCAAACATATTTAATGTTGTGCGACCTGTACTATCTATATCGGCATCTTTGTTGTGATCTTCTGGACGTTCACGACCACCTGCATTGATTGCCCCTGCAATTTTAATCGTACCATTTTCATCAATGGTATTCAGATTAACCAAAGCACTTTCAACACGCGCACCCGGTCTTTGCGCCCCTGCAATAATCCAACCGTCTTTCGGGTCACCTTTATTATCAAGCGTACGCTCTTCTGCTGTTGCATCCGTATATCCAATAACTGTATTACCCAATACATCAATTTTTACATTGCCGGCACTTGGATGCGACCCCGTTGCCAACAATTCTTCCTTGATAACAGAATCTTTGACCCGGATATTAGTGTTTTCTGCCGAATTATACATTGTTGTATTCCAGTTTATCTGGTCAACACCACCATTAAAACTAACACCACTAATCAAACCAACAACTGAATTTTCAACATCAATATTAATATCCCCATTGATACCAGATTTTGACGTACCTTCGGCAAAAAAATGCTGTCCGATAACTTCACCGACATTTGAATTTTCGACATCAATATTAATATTACCCGTCAAAACAGAATTTGTATCTTTTGAACCGCCAACCTGGGCAACAACCTTACCCAAAGTAGTATTATCAATTTCTATATCAATGTCACCAACCATCGTTGTATTATTCGGCATTGCATAAACACTGCCAATATTTGAATCTTCGATATCAACTTCCAGGTTGCCATTTATCGTTTGTCCACCATCAATTACAAAGATTTCAGCCTTTGACAACGATTTATATCCATTCAATTCAATATCTTTATCTGCATCAGACATATGAACATTTAGCTTTTTATCAACCACCGATTCCGTTGACAGCGCATTTCCCTTTAAAAACACAGTCCCTGCTGAATTTCCTGGTTTAGCACTTGCAATTTTAACTGTTTCATTGCCATCAAATACAAAATATCCATTTCCAACCAGGTTAAATCCCTGCGCAGCGTCCCAATTTTTAAATACAATTGAACTAACCGTATTTGGCAAACCTCCATTACCATACTGTATAGTACTAAAATCACCCGTAAAGCCAGCGACACTACCTTCCAGCACAGCTACAGTAGGTTTATATACACCATCAACTTTACCACCTGGTGTCACAGCGAACGTTCCCGCACCAGTCAGCGCACCTGTATAGGTTTCTTCTGCCCCAGTACGAACAGTCAGTGTCTTACCATCTGCAATGGTTATATCATCCGAATGTGTTGCCGCAAATGCTGGCATAACCAACAAGGCTGGCAAAACGCTGCAGACTTTCATCAGGTCCGCAAAATTTTTTGTATTGGACATATTATCTCCTTCTCTAAGATTTAATCCCAAACGGATATTTTTATTCGTAGCACATTATTTTGAATATTCAACAAAAATTTTGCCTTTAATCCTATTGACATTATAAAAACCCATCAATCGATGGGTTTTATGTCCAATATAAGTTATATTTATAGTTTATGTGTTTTAGAATACTACGTTTATACGTGCACCCAATTCAGCTTTAACATCTGTACCATTTTGTGACATTTGATGTGCATCATCGAATGTGTATTCACCGTATAATGTGACCTGGGTTTTATCAGTCAACTGATATGAACCAGACAAAGAAATGATGTATTCATCAAATCCGTCGTTCATATCTTTTACAGTTGCAAGCAGCTGATCAACAACCATCTTCTGATATACATCATATGGTGAAGGCATTACTTTCAAATCCGAAGCCAAACCTTCTACACCATTATCTTCATGATGCTTAAATGTGAAGCCACCACCAATTGACCAACGATCATCAATCTGATAAAAAGATTTTAAACCAGCGTTAAATTCTGTTGTAGATTTCAAATCAACAGAAATTTCATCTGGGAAACCTAATGACGTAATAGCAGCGCCACCTAATGCAGCAGGTAACTTATATCCTGTTACATCAATTTCATTATTATCGTTTCCAAATGTTTGCAGTACTTCAAAGAATGCCGCAGCTGTAAATTTGGACCAAGTTTTACCAACCTGCGTCCCTGCGTGGAAGCCCCAGCGACCATTTGAATAATTATCATATGTAAAACCATTTGCTGCATAAGAACCAGCCATACCGCTAACACCACCCAAATGTGCATCGGCATAAACATCCCATGCAAATCCATCTGTAGATTCAAATACACGATATTTCAAACCAACACGCCCCTGATGCATGCCTTTGCGGTCAATGTCACCATCGTGTGTATAGCCAACCTTTGCGTATACTTCCAATCTATCTGTAATACCATAACCCAAATCTTCATGTAAACGCCAGATTGGGAATTCTGTTGCGCCATCGTGTTCTTTTTTTACCATAGCTGTTGTGTCATCTGCAACCTTGTACATAACGCCAACAGATGTTTTTGAATATAATTCATTTTTCTTTGGCATATACAGTGGGTTTTCCAGATTTGCCGCAAATGCAGGTGCCGCAAATAACGATAAAGCAACTGCTGCGCTTAAAGTTTTTTTCATCATTTAACTCCTTAGTTTCGATGAATTGCCACACCCCCATTATTGGCAAGATGTGGGTTCATACCCATGCCGCCCATTCTTGGCAACAGCACGTTGTTTTGATATGAACATTTACATTTTGCATGTATTTAGGACAGATGTCAAAAAATCTTTTTTCTTGACATAAAGCCCTTGAAAATATATGACCTGCGACCTATATATATATCCTGGGCTGATGACCTGGGGGATATTTTTTACCAAAGGGGTCAGATATGAACACATTTCAAAAATTACTGCACAGTCCTGAAATTCAGGAAAAATTATTAATAAAATCTGCACATATAACAATGGATGCTACCAAGAAGTACAATTTAGGCAATGCATATTTTAAATTATATTTTGGATTATCTTGTATGAATTGGACTAACAAAAAAAACTTAGGAACTGCGTGGCAAACATCTTTAACCCAGATAAAAAACATAATTAATGCACGTGATAAGAATAACCCTGCGACCAAGTTTTTAGAAATTATGCATGAAACACATAAAAGTGTTTGGCCACGTCACATTATGACGCACCCTCAGCGTGATTCGGTATTTAATGGCAATGTTCAAGAAATGCGCGAATATGCTGTGCGAAATGTTCGTTCGGCAATGGGTGAAATAACATTATTATCATCGCAATGCAAAATAGAATTAGACAAAGATAAAACAAAATCAATCATGAAACACCCTGTACAAGTTGAGACACAAACCGACAAAAAACCATTACCAATGTCTGTAGATGCCAAACATCAAGAAACAATTCCACAAACACGCAATGGAGAACAAGTTATTGCTAAACCTGGGGTTAATTCATCTGTTGTTCCACAGAAAGAAACTGCTGTAAATTCAAAGCAGATTGCGGTTCGCAATATTGAAAAAGCTCGATTATTATCACAAGAAGCCAAAGATAAAGAATTTGCGCAACAGATTAAAAAATCTGTCAAAAAACCAGATTTAAAACCACAGTTTCAGCAGGCATCTGGCAAAGTTACCAATTTGGCTGAAATCATCCGTATTCAGATGTTAATGCAATCTCAACAAAAAGTTGCTTAAAAAAAAATCCCCGATTGGGGATTTTTTATTTTGCCAATACGCGATTGAAAACTTTTTCATTAATTCGTACTGGGTATTCGCGCATCAAGAATGAATTATAATCATCCATAACCAACGTATCATTTATTTTCTCTAACTCCTTACGCAATGCAGACATTTTTTTGTCATCAACCTGCGGAGCTTTTTCAGACTTTATTCGCAATACATAAAATGCATCAGCCCCAGGAACAATTGTATTCGTTTCAATTGGATTATTAAATGCGGAATTCAAAACATCAATAGATGCCCCAGATGTACGAGATACACTTAATGATTTTTTATTCTGCATTTCACCATTTTTATTTAAATCTACCAAGATTTCATTAGCACGAACATAAGCCTGCTTTTTCTGAGCATCACGTTGCCAGTCTTTAACCAAATCCTGCTTCACAGAATCAAAATCCTGTGTATGTGCTGGCACAACTTTTTCGACACGTGCAATAACAAAACCGTCTTTGGTTTCAATCACCTCACTTTCGACGCCCTCATCCATATCCATAAAGGAAGCAATCATTTTATCGGACAGAACAGCATCTGTTGGCAATTGCCCTTTACTAAAAGGCTTCAAAGATACATATTTAGCATTATACTTTTTAGCCACATCTGCGAAATCTTCACCTGCGATAACATCATCCTCAATCTTAACAATTGTGTTATATCCATTATCATAGCTATCTGGCTTATCCATCTCAGCTGGCACTAAAATATAAGAAACCGTTCTAAATTCTGGCACAGTACGCGGATTCTGAGCATAAAAAGCCCGCAAATCTTCATCTGTCGGTTGTCCAACCTTAAAATCATCAAAATTCACAGTTACCAGATCAATATCACGCAATGCATAGCGCGCATCATAAACCGCCTTTACTGCAAATTCTGGAACTGCTACAGACGATGCAACTGCACCCAACACCATCGATCTGCGAACCTGATTACGTAACACAGCTGCAAACTGTGCTTCTGTATATCCAGAATTATTCAGAACATAGTCAAATAAATAAGCAGAAAACTTACCTTTCTCCTGGAATTCTGGGAAAGAACGAATTTCACGTGCGATTCGTGCATCTGAAACAACAAACCCTAAATCGTCAGCACGATTTTCTGCCAAGCGCTGACTAGTCAAATTAGACAATACTTTTTTAGTCAGCTGATCCGCCAAAATCGGATCCGCATAGAACGCCCGTTGTTGATCGCGCGTCATCGCGGCAATTTCACGATTTCGTTCCATTGCAAACTGCTGATAGGTAATTTCACCATCCCCTACCTTTATCATCGTATTATCCCCTGCGACATTGCCAAAAATCCATTCTGCAACGCCCCATCCAACAAACGAGAAAGCCAGCAAGGCAATAAAAAATTTCGCAACAGGTTTTTCTGCCGCATTACGTAAATATTCTAGCATTTAATCCCCTTTTGCGCTACCATAGCAGAACAAAAGATATAAAATCAATTAAAAAAAGGGAAAAAACCGATGAAAATTATCGCTGGCAATTGGAAAATGAATGGCACATCAGTTACATTACAAGAAATGCTAAAATGCCTGCAAGAAATAGAAACCGATAATACAGTCATTTTATGTGTTCCATATACGATGTTAAACCAGAATTCTGGACATATTTTTATTGGTGCCCAAGATTTAAGCAGTCACGACCACGGTGCTTATACTGGTGAAGTGTCCGCTAAAATGATTGCTGACACAGGGGCTAAATATGTTATTGTAGGCCACAGTGAACGACGCCAGTATCATAATGAAACAAATGACACAGTTCGAAACAAAGCAACAATGGCACTGGCCAGCGGTTTAATTCCAATTATATGCGTCGGTGAAACAATGGAAGAAAAACAAGCTGGAAAAACAATGTCGATTATTGAATCAGGTGTTCGTGAATCTGTTCCCACAGATGTTAAAACACCAATTATTATCGCATATGAACCACGTTGGGCAATTGGTGCTGGTCTGACCCCAACTGCATCTGAAATTGAATCTGCACACACATTAATTGCAAAAACATTATCTGACATGGGCCTATCTGGCACACCAATCTTATATGGCGCATCAGTTAAGGGTTCAAATGCTAGCGAAATCATGTCAATACCAAATGTTGACGGTGTACTGGTTGGTGGTGCATCCTTGAAATGTCACGATTTCATACCTATAATAACCAGTATAAAATAGTTTTATAATTCGACAAAAAAATGGAAGTAAAATGCAAGACGAAAAAAACAAAGAAGTAGCTGTTGAATCTGTATCAATTGACGAAAAATCTACACAAGAAAAAGATATGATACCAGATATTGAAAAATTACAGACACAACTAGCAGAAATGAACGACAAATATTTGCGTATCGCAGCGGAACTAGAAAACACGCGTCGTCGCAGTGCGCTGGACGCTGAATCACGCGCCCGCAATCGTGCAATGGGCGTTGCCGAAAAGATATTACCAGTTATGGACGCAGTTGATGCAGCCCTGAAACACAATCCTGATGACGCAGGTATAAAATCAATGGCAATGGCATTGGAATCTGCATTCGCCCAAATTGGTATTACCAAGATTGAATCTGTCGGTACGGTATTAAATCCAATGCTTCATAATGCGATTCAAATGATCGACACACCAACAGATTGCGATAAAAAACTGTTACCAAATACAATTATCGAAGAAATGCAAACAGGTTATATGTTTGGCGACACAGTCTTGCGCACAGCAATGGTCACTGTATGTAAATAAAAAATTCCCCCGTTCATCATTTCAGGGGATTTTTTTTTAAATTTTTTATAAAAAAACTTCGCCAAACACAAATTTGACGAAGTTAATTTAACACCAAAGCTACAAGTAAAGACGATCTTTCTTCATGGGTCTAGTGTCACAATCATAAGCAGCCGAAGAAACTTTATAATCCAACTCAAGACTTTTCATAAAATCAGAATACCCACCAAAGTAAACTGTCTTGCCATCTGCCGATATATTACGACGCCCACCAAACTTTACCGTAAACACATAATCCTGACATACATCACCCTTAACAAGGGTAGCCTCACACGCCCCTTTACCATCAAAAGCAAACAACTTGCACACACGTTTACCAAACTCACCATATACAGGCGAATACATAACTTCTGCATCCAGTTCTCTAAAAAATTTACTATCATTACTATAATCATATCCAAAAAAAGTTGTGTAAAACAACAAATCTTTGGAATACAATCTTTCTTTTTCATTATAAACGTCATTTAGATTACCATCAGACGGATCTAAAAGTTCATCTGGATATTTTATTCCATCCACCTTTGCCTGAAAGGCAAGCACATTCTGCAATAAACGTTCACAAAAAAGCGGATGTAAATCGACTTGCCTACTCAAACAAATATCTGCTATTTGTCGCAAAGAAAGCATTCCCCCTGACTTTTCTGCTTCCTTTGTATATTCTCGAAGAAAATACACCAACGTTGCAGGTAATCTATCCATCTGAGCATCAACATAATCAGAACTCTCTACTGGCATTCCAATAACATGAATATTCTCTATCCCTTCTTTTTCCATCCATCCTAGTCTTGGTGCAATCCCTTCATACAACCCCTCTACAGCCTGTCCAACAACACGTGGACTCCACTTAATAGGCGTATCCATTGTAAACACAGTATACTGATAATATTCATCAGCATACCCATTTGGAACAAACATAAACAATGCAAATAATACAATCAACAAACGTTTCATTATTTCAGCGCCCCCTCGCATGCGTCGGCAACCTGGGCCGCACGCTTAATCGCAGATATTTGTGTTGCATTAAACACCGTCGCCGCACCAGATGCCAACGTTGTACCACCGGCCAAAACATTTGACGCAGTATTTAAATTCTGCTCTTTTTTATCATCACCATCACGAACCTTGTCAGAATTTGCAGATGCAGATGTTATCGTTCCAATTAATCCTAATCCTGCACCAACACCGCTGACCACTGTTGCACCCTGGGCACGCTTATCAATACTGGACACATTCACTGTTTCCCACGCCCCACATTCGGCAATTATCTTTTCTGCACGTGACAACTGTGCATCATCCGCACTGCCATCCAAACGTGCTTGCATACGAACACGTGACAATTCTGAAACACTTTCTATACATGCACTAATCTTCTGTTGCAAACCACCTGTTGTGCGATTATTTCCTGCAACAACTGCACCTGCAATATTTGCCGCCGTCGAAGTCGCCAATGTACCTGTACGAATATTACCAAGCTTCTTAGATTTCTGTTCCAGTTCCGACATTTCTGATTCTTTATCCTGAATCTGTGCCGCAGATGACGAAACATAAGCAGATATCTCTGCGTTTAAAGATGAAATTTGCGCTTCTGTCAAACTCAACCTAGTATAATCACCTGTATCCATAGCTTTCAGTTTTGCTAATTCTGCTTCCAGGTCAGCAACATCAGAATCAACACCAGCTTTTGCAATTCCCGCACCAACTGCGACAGCCCCAGTTGCGGTTCCAACCGCAGACACCGCTGTACCAATTCCAGCACGCACTTTCATATCCGACAATTCTTCAGATATTGCGCCACAAGACAAAGCAACATTCTTTAATGCCACATCCAACGAAGACGCCGCCATCGCAGGCATGCTGAACACCATCAAAAACAATCCAGGAACAAATATTTTCATGTGATTTCCCCCACAAACATAATCTTAGGCAGATTGTATCATATTCCTCATGCTATCACAAATGGAATTTTCTTGTTATGCATCTGTTGACATATCAAACCCCCAATCTGTGTGACATTTTTAACATAAATATAGATTCATTTCCAAATTCGCCCGTATGATTTGGATTTATTCGATAAATAAAACCAATTGCCCCATCAGTATATTCACCAAATGAATGACGATATGTTCCACTCAGTCGTGTTTCACGAACATCTGGACGCAAAGACAATTCTGCGACACGCGCATCATTCACAACAATATCATACATCCCATCTGCACTTTCAACAACATCATATTGTGCATGTGCATACATAACCGCACCAGATGTTACCGCCAACGGACAAGACAATGCAAATTCCCAATTTCCAACATTAGCCCCCAGACTGAACGCACTGGATTCAATTTCATCCATTCCCAATACAAACGCCCCAGACGCATCAGATACAGTACGCGCAAACGTCGCACGAGCCATAAAATCCACATCATCAAACAAACTATAATGTGCTAGAACATCAATATATGTCGTATCACCAGCCCCCAAATCCAACAAACCATCCGTCATCGCACCTAACAAAGTATCACTTTCATGTGCCGATCCAACCGATGCAACAAATCCAAACTTATCCGTTTTATAGCCAACATGACTTTCCATACCACCAATATGCCCCAGTTTTCCTGGCATATATTGCGCTGTAATTGTTGGATCATTTTCCAACAAACTTTCATCTGTCACAAAACCAGAATATCCACGCCCCCCAAATGACCAATTACCCGTCTTATATTCTGCACCTGTTGTTACGACATTTGAAGCCAAATTTAAAACAGGATTCACCATACCTGTGAAACGAGATACCCCATCAGTGAAATAATGCTGGAATGACGCATTCATATTCCAATTATCACCGTTATAACTAAGCACTAAGCTATCCAAACCATTTAAATTATCAATATACGCACGTTCTGATACCGATATGCTGAACGCCATATCACCAAAATTACTTGTCGCTGGCTGATTTTTATGTGTTCTTAGATCTCCTAAAACATCTCCCATATACAAACCACGTTTTCCACTATTATTAAATTCAAAATCATTTGCCCAAACGCGTGGCATACGCATTGAACCATCTGCACTTTCCAGCACATCAAATACAGCCGCACTAACACGTTCCCCAGACAAATTAAATGCACTTGAAGCTTTAAATACTGTATTCGTTGCCGCCCGCCAATATGCATTTGCACTGACCCCATCTGCCGCAACAATATCCGTACCGTTATAATAATACACCTTGGTACCAGGTCTGGTTGCACGTTCAAGATTTATTGCGCCATATCCGAATACATCTTTGAAAGCATCTAAGTATTCATCAATTCGAATTCCAGAATATTCTGGTGGCAAATCATATTTAGACTGCAAATAAGCAACTAAATCTTCTTCATTTGTCCACCCCGTACCCGATCCAGGATTAGTACCCAAATATGGTCCATCAGCCGTCAATGCCAACAAAGTAAATATCTGCTTATTAGATAACGCTTTTCCCCCAATCGTCATTGAATTAAAAGCACCTTGAACTGCACCAATTGCACCCGCCATTGAAGAAACAGCCATTTCTGCATTCATTCCAGGCGCAGCAAAACACCATGGATCCAACCCACCATTAACAGACAAACCACACTTACGTGACGCATAAACATGTTCATAAGTATCATCTGTAGTTATATCAGTCCCATTAGTATCACGACCAACGCCCCACTTTGACAAGACCAATTTACCACCAGACGATGCATAATTAGAAATATCTTTAATACCAGAGGTCCCCTCTGTATTTGTTACAGCAACAACAGTAACAAACAAATGCTCTAAGTTTGGATACAAAACTGGCGCATAGTTTTCAAAGGTTGCCCCCAGTGCTTCAATCGACATATCTTCACCAACACCATATTCATACGCCCCAGCAGAATTTACAATTATTTGATTTTGATAATTACCAACTGTTGTATACAAAGTTGCCGCATCTATGCTCGGCTTATTAGTTGCATCATCATCCGCAGTATTCAAATTATAATACTGGTCAATATACGTCAAATAACCTGATAGTTTCAGCGCATCTGTTGACATCTGTGACGCCAGCGCATGATAACCACGTGCTGTTAAATATCCGCTATCTGACGCAGCTGGATTCTGTGCAATATTTGCAATGACATTTACCCATGGTTTACCAGATTCCATTATCTGCGCTGCATTCAACATGGCATTAAAATTCTTAACATCGATAACCTTCAGCAAATTCACATTTCCACCGAATTGTGCTTCATAATTCGTCCCATCTTCCAATGCAAAATTCAGCACAGCCCCATCAACTGTTCCATTTACCGTCTGACCACTTGAAGTCGCTACAAAAGTATTATTATTTTCATTTATTGTTACAGTATACGTTTCACCATTTATCGTAAAGGTGTCTTCGCTGGCCCATTCTGTTGCATCCGTTGCATTATTCACAACACCAACCGTTTCATCAACCGCGAAACCATTTCCCGTACGATACACTGTCAACTGAGCATTTGGCAAAAAGCCATACGCATCACCATTTGGGCGCCCTCCCGCTTCCCAACCAGCAATAACCTTCAGATTCAAGTTTTCCAAATCAGACGCAGCCCCAAACACTGTATCATGTCCAGAATAATCAAATCCAGATTGCTCAACAGTATCATCAACACTGGTTAAATTTGTACGATTATAAAACTTGCGTGAAACATGGGTTAACGCAGCCAAAGCTTCCTGACATGCTGACGAATCTGCCCCTTTACTGCTACAAATCGATTGAGCATTCAAAATTTTAGTACCATCAACCCATGTTAAAAAACCATCACCAAGACTACCAGTAGCATTAGCACCATTAGATGTAATCGTTGCAACATTAATCGGCTTACCACCACCTGGGGTTGAACCTGCGAACGGCAAAGAATTCAGCTTAAAAGGTGTATTTGCATCCACCAAACGAACCGTTTCCATTCCCAAATAGCCACGCACAAAAGCATTATAGGCATACGCCATCATCAGATAATTAAAACCAGACATATAATTAAAATCGGCCACACGTGATTCCAAAGAACTGTCCGCACCCCATTCCGACAAATCATTTGAGCAAGTTCCATCTGCTGCACACGCAGGACCAATCGGCAACTGAAACGCCGCAGTAGAAGTTCCTTCACCACCACTACTATCACCATTACCACCTGGTCTATTTCCATTTGAAGCTGCATTTTTATTTTCATTACCTGGATCAAAAACATCTGTTAACAATAACAAGCCACCTACAACAACGGCGGCCCCAGCCGCCGTCAGTGTCATACTTTGGGCGGATGACAGTCCGCTAAACAGTCCCCCACTCCGCTCTGGTTTTGTACGATTTTTATACTGCTTTATTTGACGGTCACATTTAGAAGCATCAGCCCCATACATTTGCAATATCTGTGCAGCACGCGTATCATTATTCATCAGCGCCGTACAAACCAAAGACAAGCCTGTTGAATCTACAAAATTAACATCCGCACCATTATTCACCAAGCTTTGCACCTGTTGAATATCAGCATTACGCGCCGCCGCCAGCAACTGAGCAGCAACCATAAAATCACTTTGTGCAGCACGCAACCCCAATGGGAAAACAAACAACAATAAGACTAAAAACCTAATAAATTTCATGCTATTTCTCTCTGTACAAGCTATAATAGCACACAGCCTACAATCTGTCCAGACAAAAAAAGGGTTGTACCATCAATTAAGTTTACAAAATGAAAAATATTTTTCATATTTTCCCTTTGCAGTCAAAGTATATTTTTGATATAATACCGCGTAAGAGAGAAATGAAAAAACATACACTAATTTTATTTACAATAGCATCGTTAGTTCCTGGGGTTTCTGGGGCTGCGACAACATGTTCACGTGCGAACTTAACCCGCTGTTTGGATTCAGCATGTGCGATTAACATATCATCAAATCCAGCGGCCAGATGCCAATATTGCGGTACGTCCAGTGCGGGCGAACCAACATCCGTTGGCATGCGCAGCATATCTGTTGGTGCATCTGCGAAATATAACATTTCCGACAAAGATCTAAAAAACGCCCCAACAGAACCATCTGAACGCTACGCATGGGCAGCAAAACAGTGCTTAAAAAAAGTTGCTGGTTGCAGCGTAGATGACGTTGCTGAAACATACGACACACTAATTGAACAATCTTGCAAAGCTGCTGGCATCGCTGCTGAAATGAAAACATTGGCCCAAGAAGCATCAGAAAAACGTAGCAGCACATCATGCACAGCTGAACTTACAGCCTGTATTATAAAGGACACGCGTTGTGGTTCTGATTACAGCAACTGCAAACAAGACGCAGATTTCAACAAATTTTTTGCCGCATGTGGTGTTGACGCAACTGGGTGTGACGAACACATGTCAAACATACGGGACAATCTGATTGCTGCACGCGATAATGCCATTAACAATGCAGAATCATTGCTACAGGCTATTGTGATGGCATACGAAAACACTCGTACAAATTTACTAAACAGCACAAAAAATCAATGTGCCGACAATTCTGGTCGTGACGCATGCATTGAACGTGTATGCGCGGCTAATATGACAAATAAATGTGGTGATGGGTTCGAAGAAGAACGTGCAATGGCAACCCAGTTATGCAAATTCCACGAAATTGCATGTGCTACACTAAAATAATATTTGGGGTTTCAGATGAAATACGACACAAGACATTTAAAAAATTTTTTTCCATATGCGCCAATGTTGTTTGTCGCAATGTGTTCTGTACTAGTGTCACAAGATGTGTATTCTGCATCTGTTACCAATCGTAGCACATCCAATAATGAAGAAACATTTGAATTTGAAAATAAAACCAGCATGTTTGACAGTGCTATTGGTGCGTCCAGCACATCATCATCTGGCACAACATCTGACGACGAACTGGCCGCTATGATACGCCAGCAACGCAACGCATTAAATGCAGTGGATGCTGCGGCGGCATCACAAAAAGCCGCACGTGTATCTGTATCCACTGGCCAGAATGCATGCGATATTGGTCTACGCCAATGCATGCAGTCTAAATGTGGCAAAGATTTCACAAACTGCAGTGGCGACACAGACACTGCATGGGGCGACAAAATGGATTTATGCCGTCTAAAGCTGAAATGTACTGGTCACGAATACCAACTGTTTACAGCTCAGATAAAAGCGGATCGTGATGCAAATGCAAAACTGTCTAATTATAACAAAATTATTGATTGCGGTAATCGTTATAACAATTGTATTATCAACGAATGTGGAAACAAATTTTCGAAATGTCTGGGAAAATCTGCTGGCGATTTAGCAATTTCAAAATGTAAAAAAATTCAAACGGAATGCACCCAAATGGACAACGGTCTGGCATCACGTACGATGAATGTATTTGCAACCCTGCGCCAAGATGCAGAAAAGCAAATTCAACGTGACGAACAGCGTCTGTATGATATGCGCGACGAAATGGAAATCACCTGTCGACGCCTGGGCGCTATGTTTGATCAACGCAGTCTAGATTGCGTATATACGATTAATTTCTTTGCGGACAACAAATCCACCCCATACGCATCTAAAAAAGCATACGCTGGTGGTGTATTCGATTGTGATCCAGGCTGGTTTGGCATAGATATAACAACATTCAAAGAAAATGCATATCGTGAAACGATTGCACAAAAGTCAGCATCAGCTGCAATGTTAGGCTCAGGTGCTGGTGTTGCGGCTGGGGCAATTACGTCTGGTGCAATTGACCGTGCACTGGATACACAAAAGGCAAAAAAAGCCATAAAAGACGTAGAAAAAGCGGATAAGGAAGCAGATAAAGAAGCGGAAAAACAAGAAAAAGATGCCTTAAAAGCTCAAAAGAAAGCAGAGAAAGAAGCACAAAAGGAAAAAGACGACGCAGAAAAGGCTCAAAAGAAAGCAGAAAAGGAAGCAGAGAAAGAAGCACAAAAAGCTCAAAAGAAAGTAGCACTTGATACAAATCTTGAAAAAGAAACACTATGTCGCGCAAATGGTGGTGAATGGCTTGCGGCCAGAAAATTGTGTCGTTGCACCAATGGATCTGGAAAACAAATTAGAACAGCAAATATCGATGAATGCATAGTTGACACCGAGGAATCAGAATATGCAAAATGTAAGGACAACATCAATAGAAAATATCTATTCTCTTACAAAGACGAACCACGCTATCAAGAAATTCTGACCACTCTTGATTCCACAGAAGAAGAAAAACTAAATGCATATCTTGATACACCCGTCGATACCGCGGGCAACGGCGCATGCAATGGCGTACGATTTTCTTATACAGCTGGCCAAACACCACGAGAATATCTGCCACAACCATGCTGGACATTGTACAGAAGAGCAAATTTAATGCTCGCAAACGATGCCCAAGAACAATTTCTAAACGAAAAAATCAATGAAGAATGCAACAATGGTTAAGTTAAAATGAAAAGATTAATATTTGGAATTTTTAGCGTTTTATATATCTTGCCAGCAATGGCACTTACGGTGTCTGGAACTGTTGTTGACAATTTCGGGCCACTACCCGGAGCCAATGTTTATCAGGCTGATAATAAAAGCAATGGTGGAACAACTGACTTGGATGGTAAGTTTGAAATAATCTCAATACCCGACGGTGCAAATGTGCAAATATCATTTGTGGGATATAAAACACAAACACTGCCCGCAAAAACAGACATGGGCACAATCGTATTAAAACTAGACACCCAAGTATTAGAAGAAGTAGAAGTTGTAGCAAAAAGAAATTGCGACTCAGCTAATGAGCTAGAAAAATTGCATGCCGAAAAAGCAGAAAAATACAACATCGACAACAAAAATACAGAATGCAGACCAATTGACTGTATATGTGGATATGATTTAGATACAAGCGAAAAAAAATACAAATGCATTCCATGGTCCGATGACAAAGAATGTACACCAGGCGACAAAAATGCTGCAACTGGACATCCAACATGTGAAAATGGCAAAGAAGTATGTATAATAGATACATGCAAGCTTGGATACAGACCAAACAACAATAAATGCGAAAAAATACAATGTCCTTGCGGTCAGGACCTTGATGAAAAAACAAACCAATGCATTCCATGGTCCGATGACAAAGAATGTACACCAGGCGACAAAAATGCTGCAACTGGACATCCAACATGTGAAAATGGCAAAGAAGTATGTATAATAGATACATGCAAGCTTGGATACAGATCAAACAACAATAAATGCGAAAAAATACAATGTCCATGTGGCCAAGAGCTTGATGAAAAAACAGATACATGCGTGGCATGGAAATCTGACAAAAAATGTTCCAAGCTACCAAAACACGCAAAATCTGGCAAACTAACATGTCGTGACGGTATTGAAATCTGCGAAATAATTGACTGTGATGGCGTGGAATACAAACATGACACAGAAAACAACCAATGCATAAAAACAACGGGCGACGAATGTAAAGCTAACGATAAAAATGCAAAAAAAGCTAAGCTGGAAAAACGCAACAATAAAATGGTTTGCGTAATCAAACAATGCAACAAAGGGTACACCCCCAGCGACGATGGCACAAAATGTGAACAAAGCGAAGGGGACTGTTCGGACCAGGTATCTAAAATTGACCCTAATGCAACTAAGGGCGAATTAAAAAAGAAAAAATGCAACATAACCGAATGTAAAAACGGATATAATATTGACAATAACAAATGCGTTCCAATCAGTGGCAATTGCAAAAAACTGCCTGAAAATGCAACTCGTGGTTCGATTACATTCGATGAAGTAACACAATCTGAGATATGTTTAGTATCAAACTGTAAAACGGGTTACAAACCCAGTGAGGATAAAAAATCATGTATTGTCGACGAAGAAGAACAAAATATGATGGCTGAATTGCGCGATAACTATGAAAAAATGAAAGAAAACGAACAGTCAACTGCTAATAGAGCATTGGGTGCAACATCCATGGCCACAATGGGCCTGGGTGCAATGCAGGCCACATCCGCAAAGGCAGAGCTGAACGTATACGAAGATGCAGAACGTGATATGGCGGC
>JAZRJE010000019.1:0-1081 GCA_045645645.1 Candidatus Enterousia sp. | reverse complement strand
ATCCAGACCGCTGAACCGATCCCCATCCGACTCCTTTTTCAGTGTCTTGACAGAGTCCAACCGGGAGATTGAATAATTATTATATCTGTGATACAATCAGTTCAACAAGCTTGAATTTGACATTGTCTTTTTGTCATTTTTATGGTATCATATAAAAAATCAAATATGGAATAACTGCTACCGAGTAGTAGAATGTTAAAAGCATTCGTTTGTGCATCGTTAGGTCTTAGAAGATGTACATACGGATGCTTTGTTTTTTTGGAGGTTATTATGGGTTGGGGCAAAAAATTTACAAGGTATTTCTCAAAAACAGAAATTGTTTTATGGTGTTCGTCTGTTGTGCTGATTGTGCTGTCATTTTGTATTTTTGACAGAGAAAACTATCTGACATTGGTTGCATCCCTAATTGGTGTTACCTCGCTGATTTATAATGCGAAAGGAAACCCCTTTGGTCAATTGTTGATGGTGATTTTTAGCCTGCTGTATGGAATTATTTCCTTTACATTTGCCTACTATGGAGAAATGGTTACTTATCTTGGAATGACAATGCCAATGGCGGCATTTGCTCTGATATCCTGGCTCAGAAATCCCTATCAAGGAAACAAGGCAGAAGTCAAGGTGAATACCATCAGCAGAGCGGAAACTTGGTTGATGTGGTTTTTGACAGCGATCATTACGGTTCTGTTTTACAACATACTGGCTTTTTTTGATACGGCAAATCTGCTTCCAAGTACCCTTTCTGTAACCACAAGTTTTGTTGCAGTATATCTTACATTCAGAAGAAGTCCTTATTTTGCGTTGGCGTATGCTACGAATGATATTGTCTTAATTGTATTGTGGGTATTGGCAAGCATTTATGATATGAAGTATATTTCGGTTGTTGTCTGCTTTGCAGCCTTTCTCATAAATGATATTTATGGGTTCATTAGTTGGAGAAAAATGAAAATCCGTCAAAGTCAAGGAATCTGACAAATTCCAATTTATCTAACTGTTCCGCAGCAACGATACAGAGCGGGTCAGGGCAGTAACGAAACACAATGCACCTTGCACGCATTGTCAGCGGCCACTGGCCGCCAAATTC
>JAZRJE010000018.1:0-57844 GCA_045645645.1 Candidatus Enterousia sp. | reverse complement strand
CTATAAACGTTACCTTTTTCAAGTTCTGCTGTGGCAGATTCAAACATTTCGAACACTACATCTTTATACGTCATGGGTTTCCTTTTTTATTTTGTTTGTATAGAACCCCAAAAAACACATAAAATCAAGAAAAACGGTTTTCTGTGTAGCAAAAATGGGACATTTTTTGCAAAAATTTGCATAAATTTCGTTATTAAAAAATTATAGGCAAAAATCGAATGCTTTTCTGACGGATTTGGATACACGTATAAACGCATACCTTCCCGACTGTCCTGTATTTTACACAGGCGCTACACAGATTAGCAAAATACAAAAACCGCACAAATGACTTTTGCTGGATTCTTGGGACGCACGTGGCATTTTTAGTCCCTTTAAACTTACGGACTACTGAGGCAATGTGCTGAGCGACATAAAAAAATAATATTTTTGGTCAATAAAAAAACACCAAAACTGCAGATTTCCGCCACATAATTCGTCTTATGATTGTTTTGTCGTTTTACTCTCGAAAAAGCTCCCAATCTCACGGACAAAAATAGGTCAAAAAGGCATAAAAAAATGTTTTACACATTTCATACACACAGCCAATAATACACAGAAAAAACCGCAGATTCCCAAGGGTTATACGTTTTTGAAAAAAGCCTTGACTTCTGCGGGAAATTATTCTAGAATTGCTCTGCTATTCGGGCATAGTTCAGTCGGTAGAACAACGGACTGTTAATCCGTATGTCACTGGTTCGAGTCCAGTTGCCCGAGCCACGAATTCCGTCGCAAAATCGTTGATTTTGCGGCGTTTTTCTTTGTTAACACTTTTGGATTTGGGCACACCACAATCCACCTAAAAACACCACTATTTAACCCCCTTAGCTAGACAGAATATGCAACATGCGTAAAGTTTGATGAGCGTCTGAAACATCCTGTCTATAAACATTATCCTTGATTTTTGAGTTTATTTTAATAAAATTATCCCGTGTAACACAAAAGGATTGCTCAATGGCACGTAAGGAGGTTTATGCAGGAAAAAATGAGTGGTTTGCAGGTATAATGAATTTGGCGCTAAGAGACATGCAGGACGGTGGTGCCGTGTATGAACATGGTACGGATAGATGGGGATGGTCTTATACCAAGGTTTGGCTAGAAAATTTCAATTCCATAAATCCAGCAAAAAAGAATCCAAACGCATGCGATATTCTGTTCAAATTTATGACTGTTAATGGCGTACCTGTATGCAAAGTGTATATTCCTGGATTTGATGTTTATACATGTAATCCTGCCGATGCTGTGTTTGATACAATTTGCAATATTATCAACAAAAAGATAAAACCAAATGCATTTATTCGGACTGGTAATATCGCCGTCCCCAAAACGACTGGTCGCGGGTCTAGATAATATTCCACGCCGAGCCACATTTTACACCGTCCTTAAAAAGGGCGGTTTTTCTTTGGATTTCCAAGCTTTTTCACAGTTCGATAATGCCGGATGTAAAACATGCTATTTTTTAGACCTTACCGAACTGCATAACAAAAAAGGATAGAAATCTAACGATTAAATCAACTGCTTTTTTACCTATTAAAATTTTGTAATTTCAATTACCAAATTGTCATTTTGGTTTAGAAAACAAACATTCCTTGCTTTTCGGGATATTGCGTCATGTTGTCGGTGTGAAGCCGAACACAATCGTTCAAAATATGATTATGTCGCAACATGAAAATGCCAGATAATTAATTATTATCCTTGGTCTTAAATTGCATATCATACAGCATTTTGTATGCGCCACATTCGGTTTTCACTAATTCGTCGTGGGTGCCAACCTCTACAATTTCGCCCTGGTTTATAACAACAATCTTGGATGCGTGACGTATTGTAGATAAACGATGCGCCACAACAAACACTGTCTTGTCGTGCATCAAGTTTTCTATGGCTTTTTGAACAACAGCTTCTGACTTGTTATCAAGGGCTGATGTTGCTTCGTCCAAGATTAGTATCGGCGCATCTTTTAAGAATGCACGCGCAATCGCAACACGCTGTTTTTGACCACCAGACAACAATATACCACGTTCACCAATTTGCGTATCTAACCCATCTTTAAGGCTATTAACAAAGTCGTCTAGATACGCCATCTTGACCGCAGTTGCGACCTGTTCTGGGGTCGCATTAGCATTGCCAAGCATTATGTTTTCGCGAATTGTACCAGCAAATAAAAAATTATCCTGAAAAACTATACCTATGTTATCACGCAATGATTCCAATGTATAATCCCGAATATCAACACCATCAATCGTTATACATCCACCTGTCACATCATAAAAACGTGGCAGCAAACTGATAAACGTACTTTTTCCCCCCCCAGAATTTCCAACCAACGCAATTGTTTCACCGCGATTAACAGTCAAGCTAACATTTTTTAACACTGGGACATTCGGACGATACTGGAATGAAACATTTTTGAATTCTATCTTTGCCGGATTATTGGACAAGACCTTTGCATTCGGGCGGTTCTGAATCGCTGGCACAGAATCCATAATGTCAAACACACGTTCAATAGCCAAAAACGACATTATTATAGAATTATAATTAGAACCAATACTTTTCATCGGGGTATACAACATAATCAAAGCTGTCAAAAAAGAAACAAATCCACCACTGGTTATTGTTCCATCCAAAATCAATACAGACCCCAACCATATCGCAAGACCTATCCCAAATGATAATATCACATGCATAACGGGCGTCAGCCAACGTGTGCGCTGAAGCATTTTAATACGTAAACGAAAAACACCATCTAATACACGATTAAATTTGGTTTTCTGATATTCAGACAGATTATAAGATATAATTGTTTTATTACCAGCATATGTTTCATTGTAAGCTGTTAATAATGCAGAATCCGCCAGGACTGTTTTGTCCATCACAGATTTAACCTTTTTTTTAACGGTTGTCATCGGTAACAATGCCATTAACAAGATAAACACACATACAATAGCTAGTTGCCAAGAATTATAAAACAAAACAAACGTTAATGATACCGCAGTAAAAAATTTTTGAACAAAGTTCTTCAAATTAGTCAACAAACCCGAACATGCCATATCTGCATTATTATTAAACATAAATATAACATCCCCAGAATTCTTCTGATTAAAAAATTCCGTTTCAAAACCCAGTAGTTTCTTGTACAAATCCATTTTTAACAAATTTGTTATCTTAGCGCCAACCCACGTGTTTAAATAGTTCGCTAAATACGTCAAACCACCTTGGATAGATGTAAACAAAACAATGAAAACTGGAATATACCATGATGCTTGAAGCGACTTCTCAACCATAACCATATCCATGTATGGTTTAAGCGACAGTGCGATTAACGCGTCCATCGAACCAATGGGTATAGCTAGCAATAGTGACAACAGCCCACGAAACCAATAAGGCTTTACATACGGCCACATACGCTTGTAATTCTTTACAAACATATTGCGCAGCACACGTTCACGTATTTGTTTGTTTATTTTTTTTGTAGCCATTTTATCTAATTTTCAACGCCATTAAGATAACATAGTTATTAATAACTGTCAATTTTAAACACATAACATTAAAAATATGATTAATATTGATTTTTTATATGATTTGTGATATAATATGTCCACATATAAACGGCAGATATATTGGCCGTTTTTTTATTGCTCATGCCACATGGCATGGGCTTTTTTGTTATAACAAAAAGGAGTAAAATAAATGCAAAAAATATCATACATGGGAAATGGCACAACAAAGAATTTCGCCTTTGATTTCCCATTCTATGAAAAGAACAACATTGTAGTGGTGAAAAATGGCATAATTACTACAGAATACGATATTGTTGGAACCTCAGGTGGAAGCGATGCAAACGTCCCATATATTGGCGGAACCGTTGTATTTAATGTTGCCCCTATCCCAACAGACAGTATCACAATTACACGAAAAATATCTTTAAATCGTAGCGTCGACTATCAACCAACAGCTAAAATAGACCCAACTTTACTAAACCAAGATATAAACAGAATAATAGAAATCCTGAAGGATTTTGATGGTAAAATTAATTATTTTGAAGAAAAATACGCTAAAATTATTAATACAGAATCCATTCAAATAATATCAACTAAGATAGACGTAGTAACACAACAAATTATTAATCTGGGAGATATATCTGATATACACAATAGGATATCCACATTGAACACCCGTACAAATGGAATGACAGATTATGTAGTTGCAACACAGATACCAAATAATACAAATAACTATACATGGTATAGAAAATATAAAAGCGGCTGGATTGAACAAGGCGGAACTGCATATATTCCCGCAAATGAAGCAGGTGTTGCAAGCTTTGTTAATGTAGAATTCCCCGTTGAAATGTCAAATGCAAACTATCATATAGATTTCATGCGACTTGGAGATCCAGGTTCCACGTACGCATATATGACGTATGCAAAAAACAGGACAAAAACAAGCGTCGACTTAACATCATTTTCTACAGTAAAAACAGCAGGGTCACAATATGTGTGCTGGGAAATAAAAGGCTTTGTAGCCTAAAAAAATGTGCGCACAGTACCATCTGTGCGCACAAATAAATACACCAAATATAATTATGCAATTCTTACATCCGATAGGCTGGCAGCTTTGTCTTTTTCAACACAAACATATTAAGCAGTATATGAACACGGTACCCAGAACGAATTCTGGTTTTGTAAATTAGTGAACCAATAGATATAAATGTACGTATCAACGGCCAAAACGGATTTGGATAATTTATAACACATAACAATTTTAACCAAGTCTTATTATCAAAATACAGCTTTTCCATTTCACCAGATTTATAATAACTAGCAAATTCCCGCTGAAAACGTTTCCTAAAATCACGTTTGGCACGCCCAGACAATCGACGTAAATTCCATACATAATTTGCAAACCTGCACCTGATTAGAATTTTATTTATACGCTTTAAATCTGGCCGACTTGCATCTATCCAACTATCAACATCATCATGCGCATATGAAACTGCAAATATTTTACTGTTGTTTCTATCCGAATTATTAGCATGTTTACGATAGTAAAGTACAACACGTGGTATATATATAAAACGTTGAGCCACAGCAAATGTTTTTACCTTAAACCCCATATCTTGGAAAGCCGCACCATCTGACTCAACAAAACGAATATTGTTATCCATTAACATTTTTTTACTGTATAAACATGTCCATATACTTGGATGACCAGTCCACATGATATTAACATTTTGTTCAACTGGACAAAACACACGATTTTTCAAGTTGTCTGCCAAACTCATCGACCATGATTTAGTTTGGCGCCCAGTGGCGTTATCAACAAATACATAATCTGCTTTGACCATGTCCGCATTATTTTCTTTGGCGGTATTATAAAGTAATTCTAATGCGTCGGATTCAATCCAGTCGTCAGATTCAACAATAGCAACATATTCACCACTGACAACATCTAAACCACGATTCATAGATTTGCCATATCCCTCGTTTGGTTTGTCAATTATTATAAAACGAGAATCTTTTTCAGAATATTGTTTAATTATATCTAATGTAGAATCTGTTGATCCATCGTTAATACAGATAATTTCAATATCTGTCAATGTTTGATTTGACACACTGTCCAAACACTGTACCAGATAGTCTGCCACATTATAACACGGTATTAATACAGATACTTTTGGTTTTGCAAGCTGATTGTACATTAAACTAATCCATTGTTTCGCACTATTATATCCAGAAAAGTCAATTAAGTACAAGCTTTTAATTTTTGCTTGTATTATCATGCCTTAACCATTTAAAAGCAATTTCCTTTGCTTTCTTATAGATACTGTATAAAAACAAGCTGCGTTCTGTTTTGTCTAAAAAATAACCTGCAAACTCACGCTGGGTTCTGCATGACTTTAGTCGGTCTATAAGTTTAAAATTAATACTATACCAAACACGTCTTTTTTCTATTTCTGGACTTAATTCATGTTCTGACGATAATATTAACTTTAATCTTTTAAATAAAACCCTACGAAATCTTTTGTCCGTTTTTATTGTTTTTGCCGCATTGAACAATAAATGTATAATTAACACATCTCGAAATAAGTTAAATAAGCCAACCACTTCTGAATTACAATTTGACTCCAACAGTTTTTTGGTACGTTCTATATTAGTCAAAACATCAAAAACGTATCTAGACATACTCTTTACTAATTTATTATCAACAAAGTGACTAAATTCACACAGACGATGCACACTTATATTTTTAGCCTTTAAAACTGCTCGGCACCAGAAATAAATATCTTCGCCATATTCTGGGGTAAAAGGGATATCCTTGATTAGGCTTCTTTTATAAAGTTTATCCCAAACCTGACACGGAACAAGCATCAAATCTGGGGTATTTGCAATATTTAGTTTTTCTGACAACAATGTATGTGGTAAATTTGTAGTACACAAGCATTTCCGCGTCTGAGCATCAATCTGTCTGTAGGTTGAAACAACCATATCCGAACCATACTTTTCGGCGTTTCTTACCATATTTTCCAGAAATGTTTTTTCCATACAATCTTCTGCACCCATCAGATGAATATATTTACCACGTGCAAGCTGTATCCCATGATTGCGCGCATGCCATATGCCTTGATGTTCTTGATGAACCACAACAATACGACTGTCTTTTGAGGCAAAGTCATTTATTATATCTAACGTTTTATCCGTTGACCCATCGTCAACAACAATTATTTCTGTATTTTTCAATGTTTGATTAACTATAGACGACAAGCATTGTTCTAGGTTGCGCTCAGCATTATACACTGCGACACATACACTAACTATAGAATCTTTTGGACTATCTGTGTTTTCAATAATCAAACTCTTCTCTTCTTTTTTAGAATATTGATAGACATCATAACAATTGCACGAATAAAATTCTGTATTGCTATCTGGACATAAATAAACAAGAGGAAATTCGCCAACTTTCACACCATCTTCAATCTGTTTTCGTATAAATATATCCGTCAAATGTTCCGATAAAAAACCAGCCCACCTCGCACGACCCGTACTGGGGGCAAACATGGGGGAATATAAGTTAAGCCGTGACTCAACTTTAAATAATATATCAAACAACCATGAACAATATTCATTGTATTTCTTACTGTCCATAACAAAAACATTAAACAAAAAGGCAAAATTACCATTTAATACAGTTGTTGCTGTGTCATAATATTCTGGATAATCTTGTTGTATAACCTCCAGCGCTTTATCAAGAGCTTCTTCTGAAAACCCATATGACAAATAGTCTGTTCTGACAGATTTACCAATATCGAAACAGGGGGGGGTTAAAATATCGTACTGTTCAAACAAAGAATTTATTTTTTCTTCATTAATCTCAAATTCCGACAAAAACTTGTCAGATGAAAAATCTTCTGTTAACCCCAGGTTATGGTCTTTACCACCATCCTTTAAATTTAAAAATCTGCGATAATGAAACAACCCTTTAATATCTGCGTCTGAATTTTTCCACAGCCAATATATTGCGGTTAATTCTGCATAGCCAAAGTTCTTTGCTGATATATTATCACCTGTATCATCACCAGGCATATCTAAATCCAAATCCGAACATGCACGACCAACATGAATTGGGTACAAACATTCGTTCTTTATAATAGGACTCTTTTTATGATACGCAACTGCTATTTGTATTTTAGACACAATAAACCTTTTGGCCTGGAAACAATAGTTATTGTAGACCTTTTAAGAATTTATGCAATATTTATATATGTTTTTAATATCCCTTTTTCTGTTGGATATCTTAGATTCATATTTTTCATTACAACACCCCAAACACAACCATTTTAACAATCTATATTTTATTATTTTATTTCGATATGTGTTTAGTAACCGAAGCTGTTTTTTATGATTTTTCTTTAACATACCGCACAACCATTCATGATATGGACCACCAGCATGATATTCAAAAAAGATTTTTGAATACAACGTATTTTGATATTCGGTTGGTTTTTTACCAGTAAAATGAACAATATACGGGCTACGAATTGCCTCTTCATAAAGATCGAAGCACTTTTTGCCCAAATTTAAAGCATATTGATCATCTGTAAACGGAAAGTGCCATAAACAATCCCATTTCACAGGTATATACCTTACATTATTTTGACACACGACATTTAAAACATCTTGATCAACAAATTTTGGCGCTTTTATACGATGCAAGCATTCTATTAACTTGGTCGTAACATTATCCTGACGCATTTTTTTTAAATTAAGCATCATTACGCCAGCCTGAAAATATTTTTCTGGAGAAACACCCAACACATTTGAAAAATATTCAACATCTGGATTATTAGACGAATTAAATATCCTTATCACTTCATAATCATGCGTTGCAGCCAGATAACAATCTGATAGATCAATATCAAACAGCGGTTTAATATCATGAAATATAAGCATATCTGCATCTAGATACAAAACCTTATCAAGGTTCGGGAAAATATTTGGCAGAAAAAATCTATAATATGTTTCGGGTGTAAAATGAGAATTAACAACAAACGTTTTGGACAATTCCTGTGTTATAAAATCATGCATATTAACAAAAGTTATCTTTATATTCTTTTGTTGCAACGCCATAATATTTTCTATGTTTATGTCAGAAACTGTTGTATGTAAAACATAAATACTGTACGCATCGGATTGACTGATGTGCTTTATCAGACTTTTTAAACACGCATACAAATATGCCACATAATTATTATCAACAGCAAAAACAATCGTTTTGGTTTTGGACATTAAACATACACCCTTACAATATAAAATCATCAAAACCAAAATTTCTTTGGCGCAACATATGCAAACAACTGCGTTTCTAAAATAATTGCCCCAGGCATCGGTTTTGATACGATAAATTTGTAACCAATATCTAGGTCTGAAAGAAATTTTTTAATGTGCAAGAAATCAGACCAATTATGATAAATGCTTATAATCAGCGCGGGTTTATGCTTTTTTATTGTTTCTATTGCACCAGCAAGGAATCTTTGCTCTGCCCCTTCTATATCTACTTTTATTAGCCCCACCTTAATTTCTGGATGTTTTGATATATAATCATCCAATGTTGTCATTTGACAACACATATCACTATCTTCTTGAATTTTTGTGACAGCACTGCACGCATCATTATCAACAACGTACGCTGTTGCATTTGTCTGATCTGCCAGTACAATATTTTCTGATACCACATTTGACAAACTATTTAGCGTCAATGTCTTTTGTAACAAATCATAATTCTTTTTATTTGCTTCAAAGGCATATATTTTACGGGGATATAATTTATTGAGCACAAACGCAGAATCACCAATATACGCCCCTGCATCTATTATATCTTTGTTATGAATTTTTGATAAAACATTTGCTGGAAACAGTGATAAGTTCATATTTTGATCAAACACAATACCTTCAAAGTGCTTCTGAGGCAAATAACAACCACAATGATAATATAGATCTTTATCTAGTGATATTACCTTGTCCTGCTCCTGTATTTGATGTCTAATTTCCTGCTGTTCCAAAAGCGTGAACAAATTTATCCCAGTATTATAGTCATTTTCAACTAACCGTTTCATTCTATATAAAACCTGTTGAACATTGTAGGCGCTGACATCATCTAAGCCGTCTAATAATTTTATAACATCCGCCTTATAGGTAGATATATCAAAATCTGCAAAATGTTTTTTTATAAATTCTATCTCGAACAAATTATCGTATGTTATGCGTTCGGGCATTTGCCTCATTATAGTATTTAACTTCCCTGATATATCATTTAACTTATTAGGAATTACATCATTTACCTTCCAGCCCAAGTAATCAAATTTCTTGTAAACATCTTTTTGAAATTGTGTTGTACAAAAATAAGATTCAATATTATCACCACCTGTTTCACAATATTTCGATATTATTTGCTTGTACAAATCCTTATTACCAACATTACCAGACCCTTTACCTGCATCTTTGCTAAAATCATTATTTATTTCACATACACAAACTGTTGGCAAAACATTTCGCTGAACAAGCTCATACTTACTTAAACCTGGATTATTTTTTATAATTAAAAAACTGACATTTGATTTAGGAAAACTTCTTTTTAATTTATCATATATACATTGTAGTTCATCATCAGATAATTTTGCATAAAACTCTATAAAAACAAACAAAATTGATTCACCTGAATTTAATATAGAATATAATCTATCAATTCGTTTTTGATATTTTTTAATAAACATCGGAAAATAATCTGTGATTGATATATCTTTTGGAAACTCGTGCAAAAATTTTAGTCCTGTACGTTTATTCCAAATCAACCGATGGCCTGTTGTCCAATCAGCAAAAAATTCTTCAAAGTCTTCTTGATTAAAGAATTTTTCAAAATCACTACAAATAATGTCTATTTTTTTTTGCAATCCACCATTACCACCAATACTAAAATCTTGAATTCCATGCCAATCAAATGGGAAGGCTTCCTTACGCAAACCCAAATCTCGCAAGGTCATCGCGGTTTGACAATTTTCACCCAAAGAAATTATGTGATCGTATGTTTGCAACATATCATTTTCCTTTATCTTTCAATATCTCTTCAATATCTGACAATTTGTTCAGTATAACTTCGTTAACCTTCCATCCTAAATAGTCCATAGTTTCAATAAAAACTTCATCCATTCTGTTTCTTATTGTTATTCCAAACAATCTTGTTTTTATTCTGTTTATTGATAAAAATGGAATACCTAGGAAGTACACTTTTTTATTAACACCAATCACATTGGTTTTAAACCATGGTATTCTGCACAAATAAAATTTGTATTTGTTGCCATTTTTGGTGATTTTAAAAATCGTCAGTCCAAACAGTTTGTATTTAATCGGAAAACACAACAAATTAATAGATTGTGAAATTCTTGCCTTGTATTTAGCAATCTTGCTCTGTGGCGCCAGCAATAATTTAAAAGCCGTTATAATTATGGTACGCAAAGGTCTGTCTACAACCAATCTTTCAAAAGCATGAATACTTTTACAACTTTTTACCTTATCTACCAATCTAAAATCAGCTTGATACCAAAGCTTTTTATTTTCTAAATCTGAACTAAGTACAGTATCGGATGACAATATCCCCTTTAGCTTTTGAAAAAACTGCTTACGAAAGCTGCTGTTTGTATTAATCAAATTATGCGCACGATACAAAACATGACCAATTAACACATCTTTGAACAAATTGAACATACCAATAATTTCACTATCATTGGTTGATTCAATTAGTTGCTGAGAACGTTCTACATTTTTAAAAACCCCCAACGCATAATTTGGATTACTTTGCACTGATTTTGTATTAATTCTGTAATTATATTCGCAAGTTCTGTGAATACTTACACTGCTAGCTTTTAGGACAGTTCTGTACCAAAAATAAATATCTTCACCACCTTCGGATGTAAAGTTTATATCTTTGATTAATGTCCGCCTATAGATTTTATCCCAAACATGACAAGGAACCAACAATAAATCTGGTGTATTTTTTATATTTAACTGGTCTCTTAATAACGTGTGTGGCAAATTCGACACAAACAATGTATCAAGAGTTTCCTCATCAACCCCCCTGTGGGTCGATAAAACCATATCCGAATTATACTTTTCAGCATTTTTTACCATGTTTTCCAAAAATGTCTTATCCATATAATCATCTGCATCCATCAGATGAATATATTTACCACGTGCAATCTTGATTGCGTTGTTTCGCGTGTTTCCCAGGCCTTGGTTTTCCTGATTAATTACAACAATACGACTATCTTTTGATGCAAAATCATTTACTATGTCCAAAGTATTATCCCGTGAACCATCATTAACAACAATTACTTCAATATTTTGCAACGTCTGGTCAACAACCGACGACAAGCACTTTTCTAAAAATCTGTCTACATTATACGCAGCTATACAAACACTGACAATTGGATCATTTGGATTTTCTGTATTTTCAATACAGACATTATCTATTTGTTTTTTGACATACAGATTTGAATCAAATGTATTACATGCATTCCATGCTTCACCTGTGCTGGGGGTTAATATAGCTGCAGGGAATTCACCTATTTGAACACCATTATCAATTTGCTTTTGTATAAAAATAGCTGTCAGACGTTCACCCAAAAAACCCGCCCATCTAGACTTGGCAGTATTAGGTGCCAGTGTTTTATCATATAAATTTAACGTTGGCTCAATTTTGAATAATATATCAAACATCCATGAACAATATTCATCATATTTTTTACTGTCCACAACAAACATATTTGTAAAATAAGATGTATGACCATCAACTAACTTTTTCGCAGACGAATAATATTCTGGGTAATCTTGTTTTATAATCATTAACGCTTTATCAAGATGTTCACCATGATGTGCAGCCGCATAATGTCCACGAACACTGTAGCGCGACCAAGAATATAAATCTTCACGCTTTCTAGTTAATATTGTATGTTTTTTCAGTAAACTTATTATATTTTCTTTAGAAACAGCAATTTGTTTTAAAAACCGTTCTGCATTAAAATTATCTGTTAACGGATATTCATACACATTATCATCTATATGTGCACTTTTTGTATTTAAATCCAAAAATCTGCGATAATGAAACAGCCCCTTAATATCTGCGTCTGAATTTTTCCACAGCCAATATATTGCGGTTAATTCTGCATAGCCAAAGTTCTTAGCTGATATATTATCACCTGTATCATCACCAGGCATATCTAAATCCAAATCCGAACATGCACGACCAACATGAATTGGGTATAAACATTCGTTCTTTATCATTTCGCTGTTCTTATGATATGCAACTGCTATTTGTATTTTAGACACAATTAACACCTTTATAAATTAGTTACACAATATTTTTTATATTGAGGCTCAAAAAACATTAATCTCACACCAAATGTGTGATTAATGTTTTTTATCCTTGGTTAGATTTACATTGTTTTAGTCGTGGTATTTTAACATTGTTTCCATTGATTTTTCAACATATTTTTTAGTATTTGCACCCTGTAAATCTAACCAAGGATAAAAAAACATGGTAACAAATAAAGAACAATTACCAACTGTTAAAATTTTGGTAGGTTATCATAAGCCCGCCCAAATAATAAAAAGTGACATATTAATCCCAATTCATTTAGGAAGAGCACTGGCAACACAAGCTTCAAAAGACGGCTCTATGAGCGACGATGATTACCAATGGATGTTGGACAATATGATTGGTGATGATACGGGGAAAAACATATCCCATTTAAACCGATATTTTTGCGAATTGACTGCTATTTATTGGGCTTGGAAAAATTATGACAAGCTTGAAAACCCAGACTATATTGGTCTATGTCATTATAGAAGACTTCTGGATTTTTCCAATTCTACTAAATGCGATTTGGCAAACTGTTGTGATTTAGTGTATCAAAATATTATTTCAGACAAAACAAGAGATATGTATGAAAAGAAACATTCTGATATAATTAAACAAATCTGTAAATCTGATATTATACATGGCTGTTTAACCAAACACAATAATACTGTATACGACCAATTTAAAGAATTAGAAACCCCAGAATTTGGCCTTAAAAACGATACTTTTCTAGACATTTTAAACATAATGAAGCAAATTTATCCACATTATTCTGAATCAATAAAAAAATATTTAAAGTCTAAAGAACATTATTGGTATAATTGTTTTATAATGAAAAAAGAAATATTCTTTGAATATTGTGAATTTGTTTTTTCTATTTTATTACCGCACCAAAAACAAATTGATTATGAGTCGCTGAACATTAATGGACAAAGAACATTAGGTTATATAAGTGAACGACTACTAGGTTTCTTCATTACCCACAAAAAATCTGAATATAAAAAAATAGACTACAAACCTATAATATTCATTGAAAACACAGACAACCCACCACATATTTTACCGGCATTTCATAAAGATAATATTCCTGTTGTTCTTAGCAGCGATGACAATTATGTTCCCTACTTGTACGTATGTCTTCATTCCATAATAGCCAACACATCGACAAACAATTGTTACGATATTTGTATTTTAGAAAATGGAATATCTACTGATAACAAAGCAAAAATAAAGAAATTGGAGGCCAAAAATATATCTATACGATTTATATCCGTAGCAGTGTTTATAAACAAGATAAAGACTAAATTTCCTGTTCATCATCATTTTTCAATCGCAACATATTACAGATTTTTTATTCCAGAGATATTTAAGGAATACGACAAAGTATTATATCTGGATTGTGATATGCTTATCTTAGATGATGTAGCAAAACTTTTAAATACAAATTTAGAAGATAAATATATTGCTGCTGTTCGTGACGTAGAAATGTACAGGGCTTGCTATAATGATTATTATTATATGTCAAACTGGACAAAATATTTAAAGAATACACTTAAGATAAACAATACTTCTGGATATTTTCAAGCTGGTGTGATGCTATTTGATATAAACAAACTAAATGCCTTTAATTTTAGAACAAAATGCATTGATTTTTTATCTAAAATTAACCCAACCTACGTTGATCAATGTATCATGAACCATGTATTACAAGAACATATCAAATATTTGGATTACGAATGGAATGTGCTTTGGCATTTGCCTTTTTGTGTAAAAATAGAACAACAACTGCCAATATCTGTATACAGAAAGTACAAAAAATCAATTACCAATCCTAAAATTATTCATTATGCAGGAGAAATAAAACCATGGAAGAAACCTGAGGCACCACTTGCTGATTTATGGTGGAAGTATGCCAGACAAACACCTTTTTATGAAGAATTCTTGCAAAAACTGTGTATACAAAATATACAATCTACAAAATTCGTTGATATTTCGGCGATAAAGAAAAAATACAATATTCACCGATTGTTGTCACATATAACGTTTGGAAAACTGCAGAAAAAGCAAAAACAAAAGGCTCGTAACTATAAACATTTATTACGCGATATAAAAAAATAATTTTTGCTGATTTTAGTTAAAAATACTCCGCAATGATGTGCGGGGTGTTTTTTCTGTTAAAATATAAAATCAATATTTTAGTATAAAACCATATAAACGAGAGGTAATAATAATGACATATGGATATATTAGAGTAAGCACAGACCATCAAGATTGCAAAAATCAAAAATTAGGAATCGAAAACAAAGCAAATGCACTGGGGCTGGTTATTGATATGTATATCGAGGACGCTGGCATTTCTGGAACCAAGGAACCAGAAGAACGTGCATTGGGGGGATGTCTTAAAAAACTGCAATCTGGAGACATAATAATCTGTTCAGAATTGTCACGTTTGGGACGCAAACTGTTTATGGTTATGCGTATTTTAGAACACTGTATGAAAATTGGCGCATGCGTATACACTGTCAAAGAAGGATATGTTTTAGGTGATAATATACAAAGCAAAGTGTTAGCATTTGCATTCGGATTGTCTGCCGAAATAGAAAGGAATTTGATAAGCCAAAGAACAAAAGAAGCACTGGCAATCAGACGCGCAGCTGGATATAAATTGGGCAGAAAAACTGGCAGCAAAAACAGATCTTATAAACTGGACGGCCAGACAGAAACAATAATAACAATGCTGAACAGCAAAATTCCTAAGACTCAAATCGCCAGAAAACTGAACGTAAGCGTTTCAACAATCTATAAACAACTGTCCTCTGGCTAACAAAGGGCTTTTTAAAGCTGTTCATACAATTCTAGCGCACGTAAAACAGTTTGATCCATATTATAATACTTGTAATCACCCAAGCGCCCAACAAAATATACATTCGTTAAATCTTTTGCACGATTGGCATATTTATTGTATAAATCTTGGTTTTCTGAATCTGGGATTGGATAATAACGCTCATTCTGACCATCAACAAATGGACAAGAATACTCGTATGAAACAATTGTCTTATTAGATTTTTCATCCAGATAATACTTATATTCTACACTGCGTGTGTAATCATAATTTTCTGGATAGTTAATCTGTGGACCAGACTGCAAATATTCACAATTATGCTTTCTAAATACAATATCTAAACTGCGATACGGCAGGCGACCGAATTCATAACCAAAATATTCGTCTATCGCACCTGTAAAAAACACTCGTTCGGCCTGAATCTGATCTTTTACATCATTATAATCTGTATTTAATTCAACCTGTATCAACGGATTATTCAAAATGTTTTTAACCATTGTTGTATAACCATCTTGGGGAATAGCCTGATATTTATCCTGAAAATATCTGTCATCACGCGAAATGTACACTGGCACACGTGCACTGACTGATGGATCCAAATCTTCGGGTTTTACACCCCACTGTTTAATGGTATAACCTAAAAAAACTTTTTCATATACGTATTGAGCCAGAAATTCTAAATCCGCATCATTTGATTGACGCAATTCCAAGATTGGAACTTTTTTATTAAAACCAAATTTTTCAATTAATTTTATTTCTAATTTGTTCGCAAGTGATGCAGGAAAAACCTTGTGCAAACTGTCCAGATTAAATGGAATATTCACCTCTTTACCATCAATTACAGCCTTGACCCGATACATAAAACGATGCCATTCTGTAAACTGACTTAAATAATCCCAAACCTTTTTACTGTTGGTATGAAAAACATGCGGCCCATATTTGTGTACAGTAATCCCTGTTTCTGAATCAGGATAATCGTAAACATTGCCACCAATATGATCACGTTTATCTATAACCAAAACCTCTTCATTTAGTTGTGAGGCAATTCTTTCAGCTAAAACAACACCTGACAATCCACAACCAACAACAAGATTTTTCACTGTACGCATTTTAATATCTCCTGTTTAATTCCCAATCCCATGCAGTTTTAATAATATCTTCTATATTCGTATATTTTGGTGTCCAGCCCAATATTTCACCGGCCAATGCATTGTCTGCGAACAAACGCGCAGGATCACCTGGACGACGTTCTACATATTCAACAGGACAATGTTTTCCACTGACAGATTCAGCAGCTGTTATTATTTCTTTGACCGATGTGCCAATCCCTGTTCCCAAATTAATACAACCGTTATAGCTGCCTAATTTTTCAACCGCCAGACGGTGCGCCAACGCCAAATCTTCAACATGAATATAGTCACGAATACATGTTCCATCAGGTGTATCATAATCAGTACCAAAAACCTTGATACTGTTGCGCACACCTGTAATCGCCTGAAGCACTAATGGAATCAAATGTGTTTCTGGACAATGACTTTCGCCTGTATAAGCGTCTGAAGAACATCCAGCCGCATTAAAATAACGTAATGCAATATGTTCTAGACCATATGCACGTTCATAGTCAGCAAAAATCTGTTCTATCATCAGCTTGGTACGACCATACGGATTAATCGGATTTTGCGGATGTGATTCATTAATTGGCGTATATTGTGGTTCACCATACGTTGCACACGTACTGGAAAAAACAATTTTTTTAACGTTATGGGCAAGCATCGCATGCAATAAATTAACCGTACCAATTACATTGTTGTAATAGTACTTTTCTGGTTCTGCAACACTTTCACCAACATATGCAAATGCTGCAAAATGAATTACAGCATCTATGTTGTTATCTTTGAACACATCATCCAAAGAATGAGCATCCATCAGATCAGCATAAACAAATGTTGCACGTTCGTCAATCGCTTCACGATGCCCATAGACTAGATTATCTGCAACAACTACCTGATAACCGTTATCTAGCAAATGCCTAACCGTATGAGAGCCGATATAACCAGCCCCGCCCATAACAAGTATTTTCATTTATCTACCTATCCCTTGGTACATAAAATTATTCGCAACAGCCTGTTGCATATCTATTAGATTGCGACAGTCTACTATATTTTTATGTTTCATAAGTGTTGATGCACGCTTTAAATCCAGTGTTTTAAATTCTGGCCATTCTGTCAAAACAGCCAATGCATCAGCACCAAGAATAGCAGCATACATGTCTGAAGCATATTCAATTTTATTTCCCAGTATAGTTTTTGCAGTCGGCATTGCTTTTGGATCATATGCACATACCTGCACTTTTCTGCTTACTAATTCGCCAACAATGTCCATCGCAGGACTTTCGCGACAATCGTCTGTACCTTCTTTAAACGCTAATCCTAAAACAGCAATTCGTGGATTTTTTATATCTTTTACAGAATTTAATATGCGATCTGCCATCTGTTTTTTACGAGATGCATTCCCAGATATCGCAGCGTTTATCAAAGTCATATCCACACCATTTTGGCGCGCCATGTATGACATCGCCATGGTATCTTTTGGAAAACAAGACCCACCATACCCAGGACCAGGATTTAAGAAACGCGGACCAATACGAGAATCCAACCCCATACCATATGCTACTTCTGTTATATCTGCACCAGACTTTTCACAAAAATTCGCCATTTCATTAATGTAGTGAATTTTTATTGCCAGAAACGCATTTGATGCATATTTGATTGTTTCCGCAGAACGACGTTTAACAAATAACATATTTGTTTTTCCAGCAAAAGGTTTATATAAGTCTTGAATCAGATTACGTGCTGACATAGAATTTGCACCAACAACAATTCTGTCTGGATTAAAGAAATCATGAACAGCAAAACCTTCGCGTAAAAATTCTGGCAATGAAACCACATCAAAATTAGCTGTTGGGTTCTTTTTTCTTATCAATTGCTCAACAACGTCACCTGTTCCAACAGGAACTGTTGATTTCGTGGCAACCACGGTATAGCCTTGTAAGTGTTCTGCCAATTCTGTCGCAGCCGCATGAATATACTTCATATCAGCTTCGTGTGTAACTGGGTGCGGTGGTGTACCAACAGCAATAATAACCAAATCCGCATTTTCTACACCTTCTTTCATAGATGTCGTGAACTTAATGCGACCCGCCTTGATATTTTTGTGAAACAAATCTTCTAACCCATCTTCGAACAAAGTTATTTTCCCTGCACGTAATGCGTCAATTTTTGATTGTTCACGATCGATACAAATAACATCATTACCCAATTCGGCCATTCCGACCCCAGTTGGTAAGCCAACGTATCCAGTACCAATGATACCTATTTTCATTTACAAATCCTTTTTAAACAAATCTATTTGTGTTTTAAAATATTCAATTGTCTTGTCTAAGCCTTCAGACAATGCAATTTTTGGCTCCCATCCTAATTTAGTTTTTGCCAAAGTAATATCTGGCCTGCGTTGCGTAGGATCGTCTGATGGCAAATCCTTGTACACAACATTACCGCCGATTTTTGCAACAACCATCTCTGCTAATTCTTTTATCGTAAATTCACCAGGGTTACCCAAGTTCACAGGACCTGTAAAACCAGCTTCTGAATTCATCATGCGAATAATACCTTCAATCAAGTCATCAACATAACAAAAAGAGCGTGTCTGGTGCCCATCACCATAAATTGTTATATCTTGACCTGACAATGCCTGACAAATAAAGTTGCTGACAACACGACCATCATTTGGATCCATGTTTGGACCATATGTATTAAATATTCTGATAACTTTGATATCAACACCTTCATGTCTGTGGTAATCAAAGAACAAACTTTCTGCGCAGCGTTTCCCTTCGTCATAACATGCACGAATACCAATCGGATTAACATTGCCACGATATGTTTCTACCTGTGGATGAACTAATGGTTCACCATATATTTCTGAGGTAGAAAACTGTAAAACTCTAGCGTTATGCTTTTTTGCCAATTCCAATACATTTAACGCACCTAAAACACATGTTTTTGTTGTAGTGATACTGTGTTTTCCCTGATATGCTGGCGGAGATGCAGGACATGCTAAATTATATATGTAATCCAACGGTTCTGTGATATTTATCGGGTCACAAATATCATGTTCTACAAATGTAAAATTTGGATTATCTAACAAATCTTTTATATTAGACATACGTCCAGTATAATTATTATCTAAACATATAACCCTGTGACCTTCGCTAATTAAACGAGCACACAAATTTGATCCCAAAAAACCGCTGCCACCTGCAACTAAAACAACACTCATTTTTACCCTCTTCTAAACTCAGTTTATTTGACTAAAAAACACCTCAGAACTAACAATGTATTATTACAATAAAACATTTTTATATTCTAAGTATAATTTTTTACAAACCTTTGATTAAACTTTATGCACGTGTGAGTTTGGTATATTTTCTGATAAAAGTCAAATGCATTTTTGATAAAAATAAAAAAGTTCAAACAACTACTTAGAAAAAATAGAAAACAATTCCCAATGCATGCTGCCAACAAACTGATCAACAGGAATTAGAACCGATAATTTATAGCCATTACCACATAAAATATCCATATCTCGACGAAACGTATTCGGATTACATGATATGTATATAATTTTTGAAACATCGCTGCGAACCAGTTCATTACACTGTGACAACGCACCAGCACGTGGCGGATCCATAACGACGCAATCATATTGTTTTAGCGCAGAAGCTGTTAATGGCTTTTTAAATAAATCACGACAAACACCAGTGCCAACAATATCATATCCATCCGCATTTAATGCAAATGTGAAATTCCCTAGTCCACAAAATAAATCAGCAACCCTTTTGGCACCACCACAATATTTAACAACCAGGTTTCGTAAAACATCAGCACCTTCAATCGTTGGTTGCAGAAAAGCATTCGCAGGATATTCAATGGTATTATTTGCAAAACTTACCACAGGATTTGCTGTTTGGATTATTTTAACATTATTCCACGTCGCACGAATAATTGGCATTTTTGATATCGCCATCCTAAAATCTGACGGTACATATGGAACAGAACTTGTTATGTTAACATCAACACCATTATCACAAACCGTTACCAAACAAGATCCAGTACCAGCCCATGGCAATTTCGATAACGCAGGTAAAATTTCATTTATTTGTGGCAATAAATTTGGACATCTTTGCACAGGGACAATATTCTTGCTGTGCGTTTCAAAAAAACCAAACACACCACCAGCAAAACAAAAATCCGCACGACGACGTAACCCAGATTTTATCCATATCGGCGCGTCTGTAATTGGAAAATCTTTTAATAAAGCGAACTTTCTTTCACGATAATCAGATGCAGAAAAATCAAACCTGCAACCACCACACCGATTAAAGAATGGGCATACAGACATATCAGAAATTCACACGCACGCCTGCACGAAACTGATGCCCAATCGGATTAAAGTCTGTAATCTTACTGACATCTGGTGAAAACATATACATATATCTATAGCCAAAGTCTAAAGTAAAATGACTACCTAATTCAAACCCAACACCCGCAAGAACCCCAGCAGCAGGACTAATTTTTTTACCCAACAACGCCCCTTCTGCGCTGTTCCAAGATAAACCACCACCAACACCAACATATGGAACAACCGTTTGTTCCCTAAAATTACGATACATACTATCAATACGTGCATCAATTATAACATTAACAAACCCCATATTAGACGAAAGCTTAAAAGCATCCCACTGGGCTTTTGAATTTATATAATTTAATTCTATCCTAAATGTGTCATATACACGAACACCTGCAACAGCTTCGAAATTAGATGTATTCTTGGCCTTAACTGAAATAATACCATCATTATCATCTGACCAAATAGAATACATATAAAAGCCCCCCAGATAAAAACGCTGCTCACGTGCAAACGCCTCACTATCATTACCATGTGGCAATTCGTAAACTGGGGTCGCAACCTGTTCTGCACGATACGGCAACGCCGCCGTTACCATCGCTGGCATCAACACAAATAAAGAACATATTAATATTTTTTTCATCCATATCCCCTTTTAGAAATCGACCCTGAATGTCGCCATTATATTACTAATATCATTTGTGCCACTTTGTTGCGTATTCCAACCAAAACCATTCCCTATCATCATTTGATATTGATAATATATATCCAATCCAATCAAATCTGTAAATTTAACATTAAAACCAACGGCTGCACGTGGTGCTGCGATAACAAAACCACCCGCACCATCAGAGCCATTAAAGTCATATGCACCAAATGCGACACCAGTTCCCACAAATGGAACAAACACACGACGACGCGTCACGTCACCAGACTGTATATAACGACGCACCAAATCAAAATAAATCATCCCACCCAATGTCTGATAAGATGCGGACAAATCTTCAATGTCTGAAAACTTAAATGTAGATGATTGAAAATCTATTTCCGTCCTGACATACGAAGACAAATTCCAGCCCAAACCAACCTGAGATGTATAAGATCCAGAAGATTCATGGCGTTCGCCATTATAATCTGCATAAGAAGATGCAAACCCTAAATTCAGACCACCACCCATACGAACATACATAGACGTCGGAACAAAAACACGTACAAAATCGTATTCGACAGTGTCGACATATTCATAAACTTCTGCCCCAAGTGCACCAGGCGCAACATCTACTGTGGTTTTTGCAATATCTGGCGCAGTAAAAACATCAACTCCACGTGACATTTCCTTTATCAAGACACCAGAACCAAAACCCGCATATGCACCTGTCGTCATTAGCAACAACGACATAAAGTAAGATATTTTTTTCATGTTACAAACCTAAATTTATACTTGTTTAGAATTTTAGCATAATTTGCGACTTGATTCCAGTGCCTTTTATGCGTACCATTGTAAACATGACAACAAAACAAGATAAAAAAATTGCCTTAGTAGCTGGCGCATTGGATTTGCCATTCTTTACACGTGATGCACTGAAACGCGCGGGTTGGGACGTGTTTGTTATCGGACTAAAGAATTTTTGCAACCCAGAACTAAATCCTGATTTGGTAATTCGTTTAGGTAATGCAGGACGCGCTGTACGCGCTACACGAAAACGCGGAATACGATACGTTACATTTGTGGGGGCACTGGGACATCCAAACTTGTCCGATATTCGACCAGACTGGACAACTTTTTGGACACTTTTAAAAATTTTAAAAAATCAACGGGGGTATGATTCAATGGCTGTTGCACTGAATAAAGAACTGGAAAAAATGGGTTTCGAAATTGTTGCGGCTCAAGATTTAGCACCAGAATTAACTTTTGAAACCCCTGGAATACAGACCAAGAAAAAACCAGAACGCAAAGACATGCAAAATATAGAACGAGCCATCGAGGTTTCACACACCATAGGCGCTGCCGATATCGGTGCATCCGTTGTTGTAGACAAACAAGTCATCGCAGTAGAAGCAGCAGAAGGCACTGCACGCATGTTGAGCAGGGTCATTGAAATGCGTAAAAAACAAAAACGACAAAGTGGTGTTTTTGCAAAAATGACCAAACCAGGACAAGATCTAAGAATAGACATTCCAGCAATCGGCGTCGACACAGTTAATGCTGTGGCAGATGCTAATTTGCGCGGAATTGTTGTTAACACAAAGACATGTTTTGTTGTAAACAAAAATGCCGTGATCGATCAAGCAAATAAACGAGATATTTTTATTTTAGCATTAGATGAATAAAAAAAATCCCCATTTGGGGATTTTTTTATTTTTTCGCAACACGCGTTCTAAATTCTGTGCTAGGCCGAAAAGTCACGACGTTTCTGGCCGAAATTACAGCTGGGGTACCCGTTTTTGGATTTCGACCCATTCGCGCATTCTTTTGCAAAATCTTAAATGTGCCAAAGCCAGCGAACTTAACTTCTTCACCGTTAATTAGAGCCTGACCAATTTCATCAAATATAACATCAACCAACTTATACGCATCACCAGATGTTAACCCAAACTTTTCACGCAGTCTTTCCGCAAAATCACTTCTTGTTATTGTTGCCATTTTTTACACCCTTATTAATGCCGCACCCCATGTTAAACCACTGCCAAATGCGGGATATAAAATTAATTGTCCATGCCTTATCATACCACTTTCAAATCCAGATGCCAGTGCTAATACACCAGATGCACCACTGGTATTTGCATGCTTGTCCACTGTAACCAAAATTTTGTCCAGTGGAAAATCCAAACGAGCCGCACAACTTTCAATAATGCGCAAATTCGCTTGGTGCGGGATAATCCAGTCCACATTTGCGGCTGTAATCCCCGCATGTTCCATAATGTAACGTGCTGCATGCGGCATTGACATAACCGCACGCTTGTACGTTTCGGGACCATTCATGACAATCCTGTGATCTGGCGTACCATGTAACATGCCACATCCTGTCCCATCAGACATTACAACCGTATCAATAATCCCTGAATAACTGGACGTAGAGTGCTCAAAAATCAAAGCCCCTGCCCCATCACCAAACAACACAGCCGTACTTCTGTCTGACCAATCAATAAAGCGCGACATTTTTTCCGCACCAACAATCATTATACGTTTGTGTATACCAGCCGCAAAAAAGGCACGTGCCATATGCAGTGCATATATAAATCCTGTGCAAGCACCACGTACATCAAACGCAGGCTGATTTTTACTGGCTGCCAGCCGCCCCAATATTTGAACACCAACAGATGGAAAATCTAGTTCCGGGGTAGTTGTTGCAACAATCAACATATCAATATCATCTATCGATAGTTGAGCATTATCTAACGCCCGCTGTGCAGCAATCACAGCCATATCTACGACAGTTTCATTTTCGCATGCAATATGACGCTGACGAATACCAGTACGACTCACAATCCATTCATCAGACGTATCCATAATACGTGCAAAATCAGCATTAGTCATAATGCGTGACGGTAAATATGCGCCATATCCAACTAGCCGATTGCCCATAGAATGTTTCCTTGTCCTGTTTTTTCCAACGCATTATACAGTCCAATATTAAATCTTGCAATATCTAATTGTTATGAATAAAATACCATTGGAAAAAGTCCCCATAGTTCAATTGGATAGAACAAGTTCCTCCTAAGAATTAGATGCAGGTTCGATTCCTGCTGGGGATGCCAATTTATTTGGTTTTTTGGTTCTGGGTCATATATAACATCGCATCTTGTCCATTTGGCGCTAATGAGCAAATAGATTGTACCGCAATTGCATCAAATGAAAATTTAGTCTCATAAAAATTGTCAATGGAATATTGTGTGTATCGTTCAAAACTTTTAAGCCCTTGGTTCCACAATTGCGCATTAGTATTCCAGCTGTAATGAAAACATATCTTGCCATCGTCCCTGGACAGGATATTTCCTGCAATTGTGGATAATATATACATGTGAAAAACTTTAAGTCTGGAAGCGATATCTGTTATGTCAGTATACAGATATTCAAATATATTAGACATTAAAATTACATCGTATGTTGTATCGAACTTGTTTGCAATATCTAATGCATTTGCTTCTTTGAAACTAATTTTATCTGGCATAATTTGCTTAAGTTCTTTAAATGCCAACTCGTCAGATACGTATGAATTCATATCAGGTATGTATTCGTCATGTTGTGCGCCATTATATCTGAATATGCGCCTGCCCTGTCGAAGATGATAATAATACATCAGCAAAAAAACACGCAGCTCAGATGAGAATGTTTTCCATATAGGTTTGATAATGTTTTTATCAAAAAAATGATTCTTATCAAAAAAGAACTTCATAAAGTCACCATACGACAAATACTTAATCATTTTTGACTTTAATTCCAGAACATGCTTTTGCAGATAGTTTATATCAAACGTATCCACGTGTGTCGCACCAGCTAAAAGCACCTCAAAAGCATGATCCCCACTGCCAGCAACTGTCAAAACTTTTTTATTTTGCAATCCGCCTAAACTTTTTAAATACCCAGAAACATTTTCATTTGTAAACAAATACACTGGGGAACGCCAACTGAATAGCCCCCCTGTATATACCTCATCTTTTAATGCATATGCGGTTCTAATTACATCGAACATAATACCAGAAACTATAATACAAATTAAATTATTGTCAACAAGGATTTAGTTCTTTACAAATTCTGTTTTACAGATCACAAAAATATACTATAATCCCACCCACAAAGGATAAATTATGAAAAATAAAGCTGTCAAAATCGGTTTAATCGCATCAATTTTCCCACATATATTTTGTTGCGGGCTGCCAATCACCCTGTCCATCATCGGATTAATAGCACCAGAATCAGCACACTTTCACCTGATTCCACATGATTGGGAACCTTTCTTATTCGTAATATCTGGTGCAATGCTTATTTTTTCATGGTATCTGGTGGGGCGCGACTGCAGATGTAACTGCGAACAATGCGATGGAAAAAAATCACACAATAAACAAAAAATCATTATGGGATTTATTACGATATTGTTCGTACTTAGCATACTACTAAGTGTAATATCTCACAATCATTAAGACTATATCAACATACGATCTGCGATTTGTTGCTGAACATATTCATCTTCGCTGTTGTATAATGGCCAATTACCATTTGCCATTTCTTGCAGCGATGTCAACGGCTGATTCAAGCGCGCACGGTACAACCACAAATTTGACATAACACGCTTGATATAATTGCGAGTTTCATATGCAGGAAAGCTTTCTATATAAAGCAAAGGATCATATGTATAAAACGTCTTTTCAAATTTAGTCATTGTTCCCATACCCGCATTATATGCAGCCAACATTTTTATGATATTATTTTCAATATTTGGATGCGATAATAAATCAACAATGTACTGCTGCCCCAGATACATGTTGTGTTCTGGGTTTGACATATCCATTTCTGAAATATCTAGATTATTTTGTCGCGCAATACGTTTCGCTGTACTGGGCATAAGCTGCATAACGCCATTTGCACCAGCACCAGATTTTGCTGTTGTACGAAAACCACTTTCTTGTTTTGTTATAGCCAATAACAAAGCCCTATCTATTGACCAACCACCCATAGGTTCCCAGTCTGGCAATGGATATTGGGCTGAATAAATAATATCATCATCAATTTCCAATATTCCTCTATCTTTTATAATACTGGACGCTTGGACTGACACACGTGGCAAACCATATGCTGTTGCAACAGAATTAACAGCATGCAATTGACGATCTGTTGCACGCGACGTAATCATTAACTTTAAATATTCTTCTGCACGATCTTTTCGCCCAACCTGCAGTAACGCCAGCGCACGCTTACCATATTTTGTCTGACGCAATTCATCAATATCTTCGTCAGAACAATCTTGTTCAAAAAACTCGTACTGAGGAACACCGCCCAACATTGTTGCAGACAAAGCACCATAAAACGCCATCGGATAAGACGCCGCAACAGACCAATACTGACGCGCCATATCATGCGCACCATTCAAATCTGCAGATCGACCTGCCCAAAAAGCCGCCTCTATCTTGCGTGCATTATTTATATGTTCAAGTGCTAATATTTTACTAAAATACTTTTGACTTTCTTTGAAATTTTCTTCTTTGAAATAAATCAGCCCCATTGTCCAAAGACCATATTCAGAATTTTCATCCGAAGATACAAAACCCCATTTTTTTGCTAACTCAGCTTCACCATTAGTATAATAAATATATGCCAAGCGACCCGCCAAACGACCATAATCTGACGCAGTCAATTTAGACTTAAAAGATCTGGTTTCCAATATGTTGCGCGCTGTCTTGGTTGAACCACTGCGAATTGCACGCTTAAATTTATCAATATTTTTTGCCGTTTCCCCAGAGTATTTTTTTGCAGTCCAATTTTCAGATTGCGGTGTTTCAATCGACGCACCACCACTGATTGATGTCGGCAATTTTGCCTTTTTTACAGTTGCTTTCTTTAAATTAGCCAATTTTTGCATACGTGGCGCACCAGGCATATCATTATATTTAGACATCCATTCCGTTATTTCTTTGCCACGTGTGGTATAAGAATCCGAAAAATAACGTTGATATAAAACCTCATTCAATAACAAATCATCTTCTAGCTGAGATTGCAATTTAGTTGCCGCAGTAATTTTTTCACCATCTTGTAATTTGAATATCTGGATATATAAACTGGCATCTGAATCAGACAAAACATCCAAAACAGGCGCTGCTTTCAACGTAAATGGCAAAATTACACAAAAGAAAAATGTTAATATCTTTTTTAGCATATCTAAAACATCAAAACAGTGTGGTACGTGGCAATTCACATACGACCGCACCTTCGTCTGCCTCTGGTATTTGATCAATGATTTTCTTAAAGTCCGCCACACGTGAAAACTTGCGATACACTGAAGAAAAACGAATAAACGCAATTGGATCAAGATTTAACAACGAATCCGATACCATTTGTCCAACCATTACTGATGTAACTGTGTCATCTGGCGCATCTGCCTCCAAACGACGATGTATCGACGTAACCAAACGTTCTACCTGCTCTTCCCCGACATCACGATTGCGACACGCAAGAACAATGCTGCGACGCAACTTTTCGCGATCAAACGGTTCCAGCTTTCCGCTGTTTTTTCGAACCATTAAATCACGCATCTGTATACGCTCAACCGTCGTAAATTTTGCACCACATTGATTACATACACGACGACGACGAATAATCGCATCTTCGATATCTGGACGGGAATCAGTAACCCGACTGTCTGTTGAACTGCAGTATGGACATCTCATAACATACATACGGTAGCAATGAAATCCATACAGTGCAAGCATATTTTGCATTTTGATAAAGCATTATTTTTTGAACATTTTATAAAAATCAAGCACTTTATTTAAATTATATATACAAGACATACATTTTTTACACTTCAAATTATGATAAAATATTCCTTAGGGAGTCGCAACCAGCAGAGAGATGGAAAAATTCTTAAATCAAATCTTGTGCGGTAATTGTATAGATGTTATGCGTAATATACCAGACGCATCTGTAGACGCTGTTTTTGCAGACCCACCATACAATTTACAACTGGGATCAAAAACACTATATAGACCAGAAGACCAAACCGCTGCACGTGCTGTTCGTGACGAGTGGGACGCATTCGAATCAAACGAAGCATATGATGATTTTACCCGCCAATGGATGCAAGAATGCAAAAGAATCCTGAAACCAACTGGCGCAATGTGGACTATTGGCAGTTACCACAATATATTTCGTGTCGGCACAATGTTGCAAGATATGGGATTTTGGATATTAAATGATATCGTATGGGTCAAAACAAACCCGATGCCTAATTTCCGTGGCACACGCTTTACAAACGCACACGAAACACTGATATGGGCCACACCAACCAAGACTGGCAAATATACATTTAATTATGAAACTATGAAAAAGCTAAATGGTGGCAAACAGATGCGTAGCGACTGGGACATGAACATCTGTCTGGGCGAAGAAAGACTGAAGGGCGAAGATGGAAAAAGTCTGCACAACACGCAAAAACCGATAGATCTGCTACGCCGCGTAATATTGGCATCTACAAAACCAGGCGACATTATTCTGGACCCATTCATGGGTTCTGGTACAACAGCTGCTGCCGCACGTGAAATGGGACGCCAATTCATTGGAATCGAGCAAAACCAAACATACGTTGCTGCAGCACGTGAACGTGTAAACAATGTAAAACCTGTTGATCTATCCGGTATCGAAGTAAGTGCACCAAAACGCGCTGAAATAAGGATTGCATTTAAAGAACTAATTGACGCAGGACTATTATATGTTGGCCAAACACTGGTCAGCCCACGTGGCGAACGCGTCATGATAACACGTGATGGACAGTTAACACACCCACTGATTGGCAAGGCATCAATACACGTCATGGCAGCAAAGCTACAACGTAGCGTCAGCTTTAATGGCTGGGATTATTGGTCTGCAGAAAAACGCGACGGAGGATTGGTTCCAATTGACGAATTGCGCAAATATATAAGAAATATAAAACACAGTATGAAGCAAGCAGCTTAAAAAAACCGCCAATTGGCGGTTTTTTATTTACCATCTAGAGATTTTAACAAAATATCCTTCATTTCATTTGGAATCATGCCTGTTGTTGAATACCCACAGTCAACATGATGAATCTCGCCTGTGACAGCAGATGATAAATCACTAAACAAATACATTGCCGCCCCCGAAACATCATCCAAAGTCATATTTCGACGCAACGGCGTTTGTTCCGCATTCAGGCGCAACATCGCCTTGAATCCACCAACACCACTGGACGCCAATGTCATAATCGGACCAGCACTGATTGCATTAACACGAATACCCGTTACACCCAAATCAGACGCCAGATAACGCACACTGCTGTCCAGCGCCGATTTAGCAACCCCCATAACATTATAATTCGGAACAGATTTTTCCCCACCATAATATGTCAATGTTACAACAGAGCCACCGTTTGTCATCAATCGCGATGCACGACGCGTCAAATCAACCAAGGAATAAACAGATATATCCATTGTATTCTTAAAATTATCACGCGTTGTATCTACATAACGACCAGTCAATTCATTTTTATCAGAAAAAGCAATCGCATGTAACATCCCATCAAGACGCCCCCATTCTGCTTCTATTTTCTTAAACAAATCATCCATCTGTTCGTCATTTTGAACATTACATTCTTGGACAAACTTAGCATTAATCGATTCTGCCAGCGGACGAACACGTTTTTCCAACGCAGGCATTGCGTATGGCATTGCAATTTCCGCCCCCATTTCATGCGCACGCTTTGCAATCGCCCATGCCATAGACCAATCATTAGCGACACCTGTAATCAAAATTTTCTTTCCCTTTAATAACATTGAATAATCCTTTGTTGTTATTTCTATTGGACATAAAAAATATAACATTAAAAAAGCGAGCTAGCAACATGTAAAAAAGCATACAATAAAGTTGACAAAACACAAAAAAAAGCTAGAATATCCTTCCAGGAAATAGCAGTAAAAGGAAAATTATATGAAAGAACAGTTTTTAACATTAATTAACAACAGCAACGTTCATCGTGTAGACATGAATGCCGCTGGTCAAAAAAATTTACGCGACTATGCTTATGGCATCACACACTATTCTGTTGGCGATAAATTTAAAGCAGAAATTGTTTATACAGACAAAACAGAAGTTGCTATAGAAAAAATTTTAATCAAAAACAAAACATTCAATGCTATCGTTGCCGAATTTACAGACACAGAATCAATATCAGCAATCAAGCATGCATTAAAAAACCGTACGATGATCACACACTTTAACAGTACACGCGGTTCAATGCATCAAGCAGAATTAGACAAACTAGCAAATCGCTTACACTAAAAAAATTAAATACCGCCTGCTAGGCGGTTTATTTATAAAAAAAAACACCGCCGTACAATTACTTGTAAAACGACGGTGGCTCCCTTCCTTCCGGTAGCCGGAAACTAAAACAGGTATGCGCACGTATATTAAGCCCAGATATGCGCCCCTATAAAAAACTAAGCAGCCATTGCAACATGCACTTTTTCAGTTCCTGTTTGCGCATCCATAATCTTCTTTGCTTCTGCAAAAACCATTTCCTTAACACGCAATGCTAAAACCTTTGTTTCCATACTTTCTGCGGCAACATCAAAATTATCTGTACGAATTTGCAATGATACATATGCACCAACTAATGAGGCACGTGCCAAATCTTCAATAGAACGTGGCGCATTGTTTTTACCAATCTTCAATTCATCTGCCAACGACACAATCTGACGATCTTCATTAACCCAAACAGTTGTTGTTAAAACCTGATTTAAAGCAATCATAATTTCTTTAATATTTTTTGACATGTGCACTCCCTCCTTCCTTGGGATTATTTTTGAATTAAATCTTGCTTAGGCTATGTATTTACGAACGTATTTACAAAAACCAAAGTTAAAAACCTAATTCTATTGTTGTTTTTGGCAGAATTCCGATTTTATACGGTTTTCTGGGCTTTTTATTTCTTTTCTCCTTGTCTATACAAATATCTTAGAACAAAAACGAATCGCAGGTCAAGCATAAAATAAATTTATTTTAATTTTATTTTTAATTTTGAAACTTTTAATTAAAAAGCAACAAAAACCCATAATTAAACAACAAAATGTCATTGACAGTCATAAAAATATATGCTAAATTCAATTTGCGAAGCAGGAAAGAGTTAACTGGGGGACATACTCCCAATAAATACACAAGAAGCAGAAATGTCATTGTTTCTCTCATCTTATGAAAATCGTTTGGATACCAAGGGACGTATATCCGTACCAGCATCTTTCCGAGCTTCGGTTGCTAATGAAACTTTTGCAGGAGTTGTTTTGTTTCGTTCTTTTACAAATAACTGCATAGAAGGCTTTTCAATGTCACGCATGGAAAAGATGGCAAATGCTACTGACCAAGTTGGCGTCTTTGATAGCGAACTGGACGATTTGTCCGCAATGTTATTCGCAGACGCACGACCATTGGCGTTTGATGTTGCGGGACGCATTATAATACCAAACGATCTATTACAACATGCAGGAATCACAGAACGAGCAATCTTTGTCGGACGTGGCAACAGTTTCCAAATATGGAATCCAGAAGCATTTCGAAACGCGCAAGAAAAATCACTTAACAAACTGCGCAGCAGTCGCCCTAACTTTAAGATCTCTATTTAAAAATCCCCATAAATGGGGATTTTTATCGTTCTTGTTTAATCTGATTTCTAATTGATTCGACGGATTTTGCACGCTCTGCAATCAAGCCATTCAAATTCGCGTGTATCAGGTCAGACGCATATTTTAACGAGTTTGCAAATGCTAACGCATCACTGTTACCATGCGTTTTTACAGCAAAACCATTTAATCCCAAAAACACCGCACCAGCATAAGAGCGCGGATCAATCTTGTGCTTCAAACGCTTAAATACGTGAACCAAGAAAAATGCACCAAGCATCGCCAAAATAGATTTTTTGAAATTCTCAACGATAACACGTTTAATTAATTTGGCGGTACCTTCAACCGTTTTTAATACAATATTACCAGTAAAACCATCAGTAACAACAACTTGTACCCTACCAGCACTGATATCATTTGCCTCAACAAAACCAATATATTCATACGGCAGTTCATCTTTGTGTTCCGTCAGAACATGATTCAAATGAACCAAAGTCTCATTACCCTTAGTCTCTTCGGAACCAATATTCAAAACACCCAGTTTTGGTTTTGGCATTTTACCAATGACTTCGGCATAAACACTGCCTAAGACAGCAAAATCAAACAAAATAGCCTCATCACATTGAACATTGGCCCCCAAATCCAAAACAACCACACGACTATCACCACCACCAGATGGCAACATCGTTGTAATAGCAGGACGCGCAATGCCTTCAACGGTCTTTAATGCTAATTTAGACAAAGACATCAAAACACCTGTATTACCCGCACTGACGACCGCAGTAGCATTACCTTCACGCACATCTTTAATTGCCATATACATAGACGTATCTTGAGCATGACGAATTATATCCATAATTTTATCTGTGCCCTTAATAACGCCTGGAGCATTAATAACTTCTACATTACGACCAACACGTGGATATTTCGTCAGCATACGACGTAGACGCTTTTCATCACCAAACAGTCGAAAATGTACTTTGTCTTCACCGTTTTGATATAAAAACTGGTTAATGCCACCTAAAACAGCAGCAGGACCTTTGTCCCCACTCATAGCATCAACTGCAATAATTTTCTTTTCTTCTGACATAGTTATATTAAAAACGGCAGACAGACCACAATATGTGCGGTCACATCTGCCCTAAAATTTTGGTTAAATTATTTCGAACCACATGCCGCACATACGTGGTGTGGGCGTTTCTTTTCACCGCAAACCTTGCAAACGCTGCATGGCATAACTGACAATGCATCATGTGAACGGCGCTGGGCGCTGCGTGATTTACTTGTTTTACTTCTTGGCGTTGCCATTTTATTATCCTTTTATATTTTCCGAATGCTTATTTTATTCAAAAATTCCTGTTTTGCAAGCAAAAGTTTCTATACCCCTAGGATAAATCCCAGGGGTATGTTTGGATTAATTAGATATCCAACAACTGTTGCTGTGCATTACCGTCACGTGCCAAACGTTCTGCCTTTTCTTCTTCTTTGGCAATTTCACGAACACGACGAACATATGCCCCCGTTCCAATTGGGATCAAACGACCAACAATTAAGTTTTCATTGATACCAACCAATTTGTCGGTTGAACCAGAAATCGCTGCATCTACCAATACTTTGGTTGTCTGCTGGAACGATGCGTTCGATATGAATGAACGTGATGTCAATGACGCACGTGTCAAGCCAACCAAGACCTGAGATGCCTCAGCTACACGACCACCGTCACGTGCAACACGCGCATTTTCTTCTTCGAAATCAACGCGATCTACAACCTGGCCCATCAAGAAGCCTGTGTCACCAGGATTTGTGATTTCAACACGACGTGTCATTTCGCGTATCAGAATTTCGATATGCTTGTCATTAATCGTCACACCCTGCAAGCGATAAACTTGCTGAATTTGGTCAACCATAAACGTTGCCAAGGCTTTCTGACCCAAGATACGCAAAATGTCTTGTGGAACAGGATCACCATCAATCAATTTATCTGCTTTCTTTACGATGTCACCGCTGCGTACCAACAGGTTTGTCCCCTTTGGCACAGCATATTCAACCGGTGCACTGCCGTCTTCTGGCTCAATACGGATGATGATTTTTGACTTTGCTTCTTCCAAATCAACAGTACCGTCGATTTCAGCCAATAACGCTGGGTTTGTTGGACGACGTACTTCCAACAATTCATTAACACGTGGCAAACCACCAGTAATGTCGCCTGTACGCTTTGTCTGAACTGGGATACGTGCCAAAATATCACCCGCATGAACTGTATCGCCATTTGCAACATTCAATACAGAATAGATTGGCAACAGGTATTCGGCAATTTTCTTGCCACCCAAACTTATAACATTGCCTTTGGCGTCAACTAATGTAACAGCTGGCTTCAATGCCTTTTTGGTGTTTGTCTTCCAGTTAATAACCTTACGTGAAACGATACCAGTCATAGAATCAACTTCTTCTTGGTATGATACGTTTTCAACTAAGTCATTAAAGTTAACTATACCATCTGCTTCGGCAATGATTGTATTGGAATATGGATCCCATTCTGCAACCTTTGCACCCTTTTCAACAGCGTCACCATCGTTAACAATCAGCATTGCTGCGTATGGTAATGCACAACTGAACAACTCTTTGTCCGCATCATCAACAACTGCAATTTTGCCATTACGTGACAATACAACAACACGACCTGCACTGTTCTTGATTGTGTTCACACCTGACAATTTAATCTTACCAGCAACTGGAACTTCGATAAAGTGACTGTCTGTACCACCTGCAGCAATACCACCAATGTGGAAAGTACGCAATGTCAACTGGGTACCAGGTTCACCAATAGACTGACCTGCGATAACACCAACCGCTTCACCAACGTGTACCAGCGCATTACGTGACAAGTCCATACCATAGCACTTCGCACACAGACCGTCACTGCAACATGTCAGAACACTGCGAACATCAACAGATGGCAGACCTGATTCATTAATCGCCTTGGACGCTGCCTTGGTAATCAATTCACCAGCTGGAACAATGACTTCTTTGGTCAATGGATGAATAATGTCATGTGCCGCTGTACGTCCCAATACCACATCACCCAATGGAACAGACAATGTTGAACCAGTATAAACAGGCTTTGCAGTAATAAATTCTGTTGTACCACAATCATGTTCTGTAATAACTGTGTTCTGTGCCAATTCAACCAAACGACGTGTCAGATAACCTGCGTCAGCTGTTTTCAAAGCTGTGTCCGACATACCTTTACGTGCACCGTGGGTAGATGTAAAGTATTCAGACATGGTCAGACCTTCTTTAAAGTTCGAAATAATTGGAACTTCGATAATAGAACCGTCTGGTTTCTGCATCATACCACGCATACCAGCTAACTGCTGAATCTGACGTTTGGAACCACGTGCTTCGGATAAAGCCATCATGTGGATAGAATTCCAATTGTTGCCGGTCGTTTTACCCAATGCAGCATACGCCATATCCCCCAGTTTATCGGTTGTTTTCTGCCACAAGTCAATCAGTTTGTTATGACGTTCACCACCAGATAATAAACCGTTCTGATACTGTTCTTCGATTTCTTCGGCGATTTTTTCAGATTCTGCAATCATTGCCTTCTTTTCTTCTGGAATAACGATGTCGTCATAACCAATTGAAATACCACTTCGTGCCGCCTGTTCAAAACCGGTATCTTTCAAGGCGTCTGCCAATAAAATCATAGCCTTGTCGCCACAACGTTCATATGTTGTAGCCAACAACGATTTAATCGCGCTGCGTGGCATAACTTTGTTTACCAGGTCAAATGGCATATCGTCAGACTTTGGCAACAGTTCGCCCAAAATCATACGACCCGCGGTTGTTTTATATGTTTTACCGTTGATACGCGCAATAATTGGTGTGTGCAAAGTGATTGTCTTGTTTTCCAGGGCCAATTTCACTTCGTCCATGTTTGCAAAACGTGGTGATTTTTCGGTGTGTTCCCCGTCAATCAGCGAGATATAATACACACCCAATACCATGTCTTGGGATGGAACAATCATTGGGGCGCCGTTCGCAGGTGACAATACGTTGTTTGATGACAGCATCAATGTACGTGCTTCTAATTGCGCTTCCAATGAAATTGGAACGTGAACAGACATCTGGTCGCCGTCAAAGTCAGCATTAAATCCCGAACATACCAATGGGTGCAGACGGATTGCCTTGCCCTCAATCAATACTGGTTCAAATGCCAGCAAAGACAGACGGTGCAATGTTGGCGCACGGTTCAACAATACTGGATGTTCATAGATAACCTTTTCCAGGATTTCCCATACAACATCTTCGCCGTTTTCAACCATCTTGCGCGCTGTTTTCAATGTGTTTGCATAATCACCCGCAAGCAGACGCGCATAAACAAATGGTTTAAACAATTCCAATGCCATTGTTTTTGGAAGTCCCACCTGGTGTAATTTCAATGTTGGACCAGACACAATAACCGAACGACCAGAATAGTCCACACGTTTACCCAACATGTTCATACGGAAACGACCAGATTTACCACGCAATGAATCAGACAATGATTTCAATGGACGACGATTCTGGGATACCATTGGACGTGCTTTGTGTCCGTTGTCGAACAATGAATCAACCGCTTCTTGCAACATACGTTTTTCATTACGTACGATGATGTCTGGCGCATGCATTTCCATGAAACGTTTCAGACGGTTATTACGGATAATAACACGACGATACAAATCATTCAAATCAGATGCCGCAACATGCCCTGCATCCAATGTCACCAATGGACGCATATCAGGTGGTGTGACTGGAATCACATCTGGCAACATCCATGCTGGATTTGTTTTGGAATCCAAGAATGCTTCAACCAATTTTAACTGTTTGATAATAGATTTACGTTTCGCTTCTGATTTTGTATCTGCTAATTCTGCACGCAGGCGTGTACGTTCATCGCCCATATCCAGATTTTCGATGATAGAGCGTACGCCTTCTGCACCGATACCAACATGGAAAGCATCCGCACCAAATTCTTCAACAGCAGCCTGGTATTCATCTTCGCTGATAACATCGTACAGTTTCAGGTTTGTTAACCCTGGTTCAATAACGATATATGCATCGTATGAAATAACCTGTTCCAGTTTTTTCTGAGGCAGATTATTCAACAATGTTGCGATTTTACCTTCACGCAAGAACCAAGTATGCGCAACAGGCATCGCCAATTTAATATGTCCCATACGTTCACGACGAACCGCAGATGGGCCAACTTCAACACCACAGCGTTCGCAGACAACGCCACGGAACTTAATACGCTTATATTTACCACATGCGCATTCATAATCTTTGACCGGACCAAAAATCTGCTGACAGAACAGACCTTCTGCTTCTGGTTTCAGCGAATGATAGTTAATTGTTTCTGGTTTTTTAACTTCGCCATGTGACCAAGACAGAATTTCTTCGGGTGATGCAATTGTAATACGCAACGCATCAAACTGTTCTTTGGTTTCGATTTGTCCAAATATCTTTTGCAACATATTGCTCATTATATTTTGCTCCTTATAGAATAGTTTTTAGTTGTTAGTGGCTAGTGGTTAGGGTGTGGGGTGCATCCCCACACCAATTCTAACAACTAATCTACTTTCTTTGGTGTCATTGCCAGACCCAATCCACGCAATTCGCGAACGAATACGTTGAATGCTTCTGGGGTTCCGGTCTGGATATCATTGCTGCCAGAAATGATAGATTCATACATCTTGTTTCGGCCAGTGATATCGTCAGATTTAACCGTTAACATTTCGCGCAACAGGTGGGCTGCGCCATGTGCTTCCAGTGCCCATACTTCCATTTCACCAAGACGCTGACCACCCATGTGAGCCTTACCTGACAATGGCTGTTGTGTGACTAATGAATAATTACCAATTGAACGTGCGTGAATCTTTTCATCAACAAAGTGATGCAATTTCAGCATGTACATAACACCAACGGTTACAGGACGTGCAAACTTTTCACCTGTCATACCGTCATACAAATCAAATTGACCCGTTTCTGGTAACTTCGCCAACTTCAACATCGAACGAATGTCTTCTGGGGTTGCACCGTCGAATGTTGGTGTCGCCATTGGAACACCGTCACGCAACAGAGCTGCTTGGGCACGAACGTCTGTATCTGTCATTTTTTCCAGTTTTTCAGACACTTCTTTGCCATAAACATTGCCCATGATTGTACGCAAATCGTCAGTCACAGCACGTTTTGCTTTAACCTCGTCCAGAACTGCGCCGATTTGTGCACCCAATGTGCGTGCCGCCATACCAAGGTGAGTTTCCAAAATCTGACCGATGTTCATACGTGATGGTACGCCCAATGGATTCAGAACAATGTCAACTGGTGTACCGTCGGCCAAGTGTGGCATATCTTCGACAGGAACAACCTTAGAAACAATACCTTTGTTTCCATGGCGTCCAGCCATTTTGTCACCCGGCTGCAACTTCATTTTGTGTGCAATGTAAACCTTGACTTCTTTTAAGACACCAGCGTTCAAAGAATTGCTTTCTGTTGCCTTTGCAACTTCAGCGTCGGCTTCTTCGTTTAACTGCTTTAACTTCAACACATGCTGTTCACGCAGTTCATCAATTTTTGCCTGAGCTTCTTTGTTCTTAACAACCAACTTCTTAACATCTGCTGGACGGATACCTTCGAACACTTCGGCAGTTAATTTCTTTCCAACAAACGGTTTCAAGCTGCCTGTACCACCTTCGATGACCATGCCTTCTGCAATCTGGAAAATCTGATCAGCAAAGCCCTTTTCGATAATATTAGTTTCTTCTTCGCGGTCTTTATTAATCTTTTCGATCTTTTGCAATTCAATCATCTGGGTACGTTCGTCTTTCTTAACACCATGACGTGTCAAGACGTTAACACCAATAACCGTACCTTCTTCGTTTGGACCAACACGCAGTGATGTATCCTTGACATTCAGTGCTTTTTCACCAAAGATATTGCGCAACAGTGCTTCTTCTGGGGTTAACAGTGTTTCAGACTTAGGCGAAACACGACCAACCAAGATGTCACCCTGTTTTACACGTGCACCGACATAAATAATACCAGATTCGTCCAAATTCTTTAGTGCTTCTTCGCTGACGTTTGGAATATCACGTGTAAAGCTTTCTGGTCCTAATTGTGTATCACGAACTTTGAATTCTTTTTCAACGATTTTTACAGATGTAAACACGTCGTCACGAGAAATCTTTTCCGAAATAACAATAGAGTCTTCGTAGTTATAGCCACGCCATGGCATGAATGCAACCAACACGTTGCGACCCAATGCCAATTCACCATAATTCATAGATGAACCATCAGCAATGATGTCACCAGCAGAGATACGATCGCCAACCTTTACCAATGGTTTTTGATGAACAATTGTTTCACTGTTAGAGCGTTCAAACTTTTCCAAGTTATAAATATCAACCCCTGTCACAACGTTACGACTGTTCATACATTTTACCACAATACGATTTGCATCAACAGATTCAACAACACCACTACGTTTTGCAACTTTACCTGTGCGAGAATCACGTGCAACCTCACGTTCGATGCCAGTTCCGACCAATGGTGCCTGGACACGCAATAATGGAACTGCCTGACGCTGCATGTTAGATCCCATCAAAGCACGGTTAGCGTCGTCGTTTTCAACGAATGGAATCAAACCAGTCGCAATTGATACCACCTGACGTGGTTCAACGTCGATTAAGTCAATTTCTTCTTTTGGAACCATCGTAAATTCGCCGTCAACACGTGCTGTCACAATATCGTCAGCTAACTTACCATCTTTGGCTGTTGGTGTGTTTCCTTGGGCAATTTTGTGTCCCAATTCTTCATCAGCTGTCAAATATACCATTTTGTCTGTAACACACCCGTTTTCAACAACATAGTACGGTGTTTCTATAAAACCATATGGGTTCACACGCGCATAAGATGACAAATGGTTAATCAAACCAATATTGGCACCTTCTGGGGTGTGAATTGGACACAAACGGCCATAGTGCGTTGGGTGAACGTCACGGACATCAATACCAGCACGATCACGATTTAAACCGCCAGGCCCCAATGCAGAAATACGACGTTTATGTTCAAGTTCTGATAGTGGGTTATATGCGTCCATGAACTGAGACAATTGTGAAGTTCCCAAAAATTCAGACACCAATGACATCAATGGTTTTACATTGATAACGTCTTGTGGTTGCATATTAGCGATATTTGGGCTGGACAATGCTTCACGTACCAAGCGTTCAATACGGATCATACCTGTACGGAAGTTTTGTTCCAACAATTCACCAACTGTGCGAACACGACGATTAGACAAGTTGTCGATATCATCAACTGTGTCTTTACGATCAATAATATTAGTTAATGTCTTCAGCACAGCTAAGAAGTCTGCTTTTGTTAACAAACGTTCATCTTCTGGTTTTTTGCCAGAATCTATCTTCAAACGTTTGTTCATCTTGAAACGACCAACTGCAGATAAATCATAGTATGCAGGTTCAAAACCTTGACGCATAAATAGATTAATTGCCGCTTCTAATGTTGGACGTTCGCCAGGACGAATAATATTATAAATCTCGATCAAAGCTTCTTCGCGATTTGTTGTCTTATCTGCCATCAGCGTGTTACGCATATGAGATGTCATAGTTGTATTATCAATAGAAATTAAGCTAATTTCCTTGACATTCATTTTATCCAAATCATTCAGAACTTCTTCGGTAATTTCTGTACCAGCAGGCATAACAACATCGTCACCATTCATGATTGGATCAAACAAGTATTCACCAATCAATGCTTCTGGCATGATACCGAATGTTTTTGATGCTTCTGTAAGCTTTTTCATACGTTTTGCATTTAAACGATCACCCTTAGAAGCTAATACCTTTTTATCTTTCGGGTTAATCAAATCATAATTCAAACGATACTTATCTAAGCCGTTAAATGCAGAAACGTCACCTGTCCACAATTTACCATCAAACTTCAATCCTATGCGATTATAGAATGTGCCTAAGATTTCTGTGTCGGACATTCCACGAATAGAAGCTTTACGTGGTTCTGCCAACCACTTCTTTTCATCTTCGGCAGATGGCAAACAACGCAGCAACACAGTTGCAGGAACTTTACGACGACGATCTATACGCACATAAATTACGCCCTTTGCTTCTTCAAAGTCAATCCATGAACCATGTTCTGGAATAATACGCGCAGTGTAGGTAACAGGATTTCCAGCAACCTTAGATTCTTTGGTTGTTGCAAACACAACACCCTGGGCACGATGCATTTGTGAAACGATAACACGTTCAACACCAGATGCAATAAAGCTGCCACGTTCTGTCATTAATGGCACTTCGCCCATAAATATTTCTTGTTCTTTGATGTCACGCAGTGTCTTTTTACCATCTTCTGCGACATCCCATAAAATCAATCTCAGCTTCAGTTTCAGCTTGCTGGAATATGTCATATTACGCAGCATGCATTCTTTTACATTATAAACAGGCTTGTCCAATGTGTATTCAACAAATTCTAAGTCAGCAATGCCGGCATAGTCTTTGATTGGAAACATAGACGAGAATACGTTCTGCAAACCAGTATTCTTGCGATTTTGTGGCGCAACATCTGCCTGCAAAAATTCTTTGTAGGAATCATACTGAATTTCAACTAAATCAGGAAGCGGAGTTTGCAAAAAACTTTTACCAAAAGATTTTCTAAATTTCTGGATAACTGCCATGGGTTTTAATCCTTTTTTTTCTGTGCGTTTTTGTGCAAACAAACGATATAGTAATACCGTTTTTATTTTATATGTATTTAACGCCTTTGTGCCCGCATGGGATTTTCCCACGCGGGCGGCGTATATGCTGCATCTTTCATACAGCTATTTTTTCGAACCTTTTTAGGTTCCGTGTCAAATTATTTCAATTCAACTTTGGCACCGGCGGCTTCGATTGTAGCTTTCATTTTTTCTGCTTCATCTTTTGCAACGCCTTCTTTAACTGCCTTTGGTGCAGATTCAACCAAAGCTTTTGCTTCGCCCAAACCTAAACCAGTGATGTCTTTAACAGCTTTGATAACAGCCAATTTGTTTGCACCAACTTCAGCCAATACAACGTCAAATTCGCTCTTTTCTTCTGCAGCTGCAGCAACAGGACCAGCAGCAACTGCAACAGCAGCAGCAGCACTTACGCCCCATGTTTCTTCTAATGCTTTGGACAGTTCTACTGCTTCCAAAACAGTCAATTTTGACAATTCTTCAACTAATTTCTGAATGTCTGCCATTTTTTTACTCCTAAGTTTTTTTAGGTCAGAATATCGCTATTCTGATTTTATTGTTCTTTTTTTCCATACTCTGCGGAAACACGCGCCAAGCGAGAGCCTGGTTCGACCAAAATACGTGCGATTGTACCACGGATTTCCAACAGGGAAGGAAGCTTGGATAATTGCAATACGCCATCTGCGTTCAAAACGTCTGCATCCATTTTACCACCAACAATTGTCAAATTTGGGTGAGATTCCGCAAATTTTGCCAATACTTTGGTAACCGCCAAACCATCAGTCGCAACTGCAACCGCTGTTGGGCGCTTTAACATATCAGATACAGGTTCGAAATCAGTGTCTTTTAACGCCAATTTCATCAAACGGTTTTTAACAACTTTAAATACGGAAACCAATGGGCGCAATTCATTACGCAAACCTTCGAATTCCTGTACTGTCAAACCATGGTTTTCAATGACGAAAACACCGTTCGCTTCTTTCAGGGACGATTGCAACGCTGAAATCAGATTTGATTTTTCTTCGCGTTTCATCTGTTTTTTCCTTCAAGCTTCTGTTTTTGTTAACTTTCCATCTGGGTGTTCCCCAGGTGGGGCTGATGTTCCTGCCCCAAAGAATTTTTTCTTTGTCTATGATGGCAATTAAGCAACGTTTTTCGTCACACCATCAGTCTTGGACAGAAATCTGTTTTTGCGACGTATGTTTTACACACACGTCGCATTTAATTATTTCGCATCTACCTTTAAGCCAGGACCCTGGGTGGTCGCAATAGAGATACCCAAGATATACTGACCCTTAGATGAAGATGGTTTTATCTTTTTCAATTGTTCAATCAAAGCATTTGCATTTTCAACCAAAGCTTCGGTCGTAAATGACATTTTACCAATACCAGCGTGGATAATTCCCTTCTTTTCAGCACGGTATTCAATCTGACCTGCTTTAGCTGTCTTAACCGCGTCTGCAACGTTGTTTGTAACAGTACCCAATTTTGGATTCGGCATCAATCCTTTTGGACCTAAAACACGTGCGATTTTTGACATTTTTGGCATCATGTCAGGTGTTGCAATAACACGATCAAAGTTGATATTGCCCGCAGCAACAGAATCTATCAATTCCTGACCACCGACGACATCTGCACCTGCTTTTGTTGCTTCATCTTGAGAGTTTTCTGTGAATACAGCAACACGAACTGTTTTTCCAGTGCCATTTGGTAATGACAACATGCCACGAATATTCTGATCCGCCTTAGTCACGTCAATACCCAAACGTATTGCAATTTCCAAGGATTCATCAAACTTTTTAGAACAATATGGGCGCAACGCTTCAATAGCGTCTGTCAAAGTGTAAACTTTGTCCATATCCAAATTTGCCCAAGTCTGCTGTCTTTTTGTAGCTTTCATATCTTATTCCTCCACCTTTACGCCCATAGAACGGCACTGACCAGCAACAATATTCATTGCAGATTCAATGGTAGAGCAATTTAAGTCAGGCATTTTTGCTTCGGCAATTTCTTTAACCTGTGCTTTTGACAATGTACCAACAAAGTCACGACCTGGTTTATGAGAACCGATTTTCAGCTTCAAAGCCTTTTTAATATAGTACGACACAGGTGGCAATTTCATGATAAATTCGAAACTGCGATCCGTATAAACAGTGATAATACATGGAATTGGCATTCCTGGTTCTTTATCAGATGTCTTGTCGTTAAACTGTTTGCAGAATTCTGCGATATTAACACCAGCAGCACCCAACGCTGGACCAATTGGTGGCGCAGGATTTGCCTGTTTTGCAGGGACGACTAATTTAACCAATCCCTTAACTTCTTTCTTTGCCATTTTTCACTCCGTTTTTTTCGTTTGTGTCGTGGTACGATATGGCGTATCTACCACGGTTTGTTGTGATTTTACATGATATTTTTCAGAAAACCACAAAAATCTTTTGCTAGCGAAGAATTATCTTCTTTGCATTTTCCATCGCACGCACCTGAAGCATTTTGTTTTCCTTTTCAACCTGCTCAGACACTAAACTAAGCTCTGACAAGATCTTATCAAGCCGTTGCTTTTCTTCAAAATTAAGCGGACTTAGCGCAGCCTCAAGATCTATTACCGTCTTAGCCACCTTGCACTAAACCCTTTCAACCTGGTCAAATTCCAGCTCCATACTAGTCTCACGACCAAACACAAGAACTGTGACTGTCATTTTTTGTTTTACATTGTCAACTTCGGACGCAACACCATTAAAGCCCGCAAAAGGCCCATCAATAACATGTACTTCTTGACCAACGGAATATTCTATATCGTCTATCGCAACTGCGCCCTCTTCTACCTGCTTCATCAAGCGACGTGCCTCTTCTTCACTTACGGCAATCGGCTTGTTTTTCGCACCCAAAAACATTACAACCTGAGGTATCTGACGAACCAACGTAAACGTTTCATTATTCATAACCATTTGAACAACGATGTAACCAGGAAAAAATTTCTTTTCCGTCTTTACACGTTTTCCACCCTTGATCTCAGTCACTTCGCGCGTCGGAACCAAAATTTCACCAAAATACGCGTTCAAACGACGCTTATCAATCTGTTCACGCAAACCACGCGCCACCTTGTCTTCACAGCTGGTATGAACATTAACAACAAACCATTGCATTTTTTCTTCCATTTACGCTTCCTTTGCTAATCCTGTTAGAAAATCCAGTTAACAATCGCCCCCAGCAAGCTGTCCACCGCAAAAAAGAACAGCGCCGCAATGGCAGAAAACACCAGAATCATTATCGTAGAACGTACAACAGTATCACGTGATGGCCACACAATCTTGAACCATTCACGACGAACAGATTTAATATATTCCAGTATCTTCTTCATAAAACACATCCACTTTTATAAAAAACACTACAACTATTAGTGGCAGGGGCAGAAGGAATCGAACCCTCATCCGCGGTTTTGGAGACCGATATTCTACCGTTGAACTATGCCCCTGTGTGACAAAACAACCTAGTCTTTGCACCGCATGCGCACCCATAGTCTGCGACAGGTTAGCACAACAATACAAAAAATCAAGCGGAAATATTATATTATTTTTATAAAATTGGCGCAAGGAGATTTTTTATCCGCGTAATGCTTTTCCTTTTTAATTTTTTGTTTTTGCAAATTTTTTCTTGCACACACCTATATTTTTTGTCTACAATCCCCAGTAGCGAAGGGGGAGATTTTGGTGCAAAACCGCATAGAACCGCCGATTTTATTATCCAGATTAATGACACTGGTACTATCAACAGCATTGGTTGTGCTGGGGGTAATGGTTTTTACACTATATAAAATGTTCCCACTTAATAAACCACAGGTGTTCTTTTTGATGACACGCCCCAGTCATACACTGGACGTAACATTGCGCGAAATGCCCCCAAAGGATGAAAACTTAGATCGCTACAAACGCGCATTTGTTAAGGAATACATTAAGGCTCGCAATGAAATATCCGAAAATATTAATGCAATGCGAAAAAAATGGACAAACACACCAGATGCAACGGTGCGCTCGTGGTCAACAGATGATGTTTTTAACGAATTTTCACAGACGCGGATGTGGATCGCATTGATGAACGAAATCCCAGGGTTTGAACTGAAATGCCCCGTAGAATTTGAAACAGGCGCAATAACCCCACGCGGCACAGATGTGTACGCTGTAAAATTCCGCCAATTTTGTGAAAATAGTGATGGACAGGTAGCAGCAAAAGATTATACAATCGTGTTAAGACTACAGTCCGATGAAGCGACCAAAGTTAAGTGGACCGACAGACTAAATAATCCATTGGGAATACGTGTGTCGCAATACACAGTTGAATCTGTTGACGGTAACACAAACGATAAAACAGATCCATTGAATCGGTTTTGATGAGACAAGGAAAAAAACGGAAGGATGTTGTTATGATGTTGGTAAAAGTATGTAAATTGAATGTATCCGTATTTTGTATAGCTGCTGTGCTGGGAATGGCAGTTATGAGTGATGCATGTGCGTACACAAACCCATGGGACAACCCAAATGCAAATATGTCATCTGGCAGCATTAAACCTGGATACGCACAATTATCTTGGTCTAAAGGCAGCACACTGCCACTAAAACTGCGCAATGGTATGGTCACGATAGTATCATTACCTAATGGCGAACAGATTGCAGATGTTGTTATTGGTGACGACACATTGTTTGAGGTAGGAACAAAAGTCGGTGACCAAACTATGTTCATTTCGCCGACACCAGATAATATGGGGGCAGATACGAACATGATTGTCACAGGCAAATCTGGCAACAAGTATATTTTCTATTTACGTGCAGAACCATCTAATTCGTCGGACATTACCTATTCACAGGTAGATGTCATTTTAGATAATAATGCAACACTGCCAAACGCAAGCGCAAGCTCTGCTACAGGCAGCGGTATGAAATCTATATTCAACAAACCAGCAACAACATCAAGCGTTGTTGGCACGGATGGCGAAGATTACGGTTGGATAAAATCTATGAAGATAGACCCATCAGAGTTCCGTTTCGATTTAGACATATTTGTTCCAAATCCAGATGATTATGTTATTGCACCAGAACGTGTATGGCGTGACCGAATCTTTACATATATTGACTTCGGCGATAAAGTGATTTCTATGACGCAACGCCCTGTTGTATCACTGCTGGTCGAAGGTGGCGAGTCACCAGTTGGATTCAGAACAGACGGTGAAGACGGACGTTTATTAATCGTCGAAGCTGTTGGAGATATGGTGTTGCGTAGCGGTCAGCGCATAGTCTGCATAAAAAAGCGTGAAAAACCGTTCTTGATCGCAGATACAGCATCTGTTATGGCATTAGCAGAAGCCAACGTTGCACAAAGTATGATGAGTGGACAATCACTGAATAACATAGCATATAATATGGACATGGCAGCAATGAACATGAACACTAATAATTATACTGCAAGTCCGACATTTGTTGGAAATGGTTCAGTGGCTGCCGCAACAGGTGCAGGATACTATATGCCAGCAGGGTATACCACAGGCGTTGCCACAGGGGCATCAACAGCCATGACAATGGTTCCAACACAACGTGATACGGCGGGCGCATATTTGCCACAGTCTAATATTCCGCTGATTACAAGCAACCAAACAGGGGTTGCTGTTGAATTAAAATCTGACCCATCCGTTAAGGCATTAAATGATTACTGGACAGGATTGTTGGCAAAGTTTAGTGGCAGTGATGGCGCAGGCTTGTTAACCCCATATAAAGATATGGTGTTCTTTGCCGTTGATGAACAAGGTGTCGGTGATTTGGGCGCTGATTCTTCTGCTGCACGTCTGTATCGCCTGCGTATTGGACCGTTGTCAGATATTGATACAGCACAGAAATTGTGTGACCAACTGTTGAAGTTTAGTGGCGCCAGTTGCAGTGTAGTTCGAATTCAATAACCAAATCGTTTAATGGGTGCGAATTAATATGAGTAAAATAAAAAAAGCTTTTTCTAATTGGCGCGATAATACCCCAAAACGCGCCCAGTGGTTACTGTTGGCAGTCGCCTTTATTGTCGTTTTGATATTGCTGACAATGTTGCTGGTTGGTGGTGACAATGACCAAAAGATTGAAGACATAGATACAGGACCCGCAGAATTGATAATATCACCTGATTCTGTGGACTGGGCAGATGTGCTGGTTGGACAAACAAGAACACAAACTATTAAAGTTTCTGCAACAGGACCCATTGCGATTATGGCAGTGCGACGCACACAAGATATAAACGGTCTGTCAGTTAATACAGGCTGCACAAATGCGGGCGAAATCAACGAACAGTTCGCATGTACAATAACGGTTGACTATGCACCTACAACAGCAATGAGTGCTAAAGCAGTTCCTGTGTTTATTGACTGGCGCGGGATAAACCAACCAGAAGAAATGAAAAAAACATACAAATATACAATGGTTTTGGGTGCAACCAGTCCACAAATTGAAAAACCAGAACCTATCATAGTCGAAAAAGTTATTGAAAAAATAATAGAAAAACCAGTAGAGGTACCTGTCAACAAGGTAAATACAGAAAAAGAAATTGAAGAAAAACCAATAAAAGAACAAAAAAGTTTGGACTTAATCGCACCAGTAAAACCATTTGGCGCAGTCACAGAAACAGCTGATAACACTATATCAGAAGGGTGTTCTGATTTTGCCTTTCCTGGATACGACAATTCTGGCAAGCAGATTGGATGGATAAAACCAAAAGCAGGTGCATATTATTTTCATCCTTTTTCTGATAAAGAATGTAAAAATGCAACAGGTGTATATAATCCAGACAATGGAATAATTACTGACATAAAAAATTCTTCCAAGAAAATCGGAACAGATGCAGATCACATTGGATACGGTACAATAACTACGGGAACATTGCCAAAGCTGGCAAGCTTAAGCGTTCGCCAGACAGAAGTCGATGAAAAACCAGCGAATGAAGGTGGCATGGCGCGTTTGGATCGGGATAGTTTTTCACCGTTTAGCGGTTTGAAAGATGCACCAAAACCAGATGTGGAATATGAGTCCTCAGGAGAAGATACAGTGGTTTCCAGCAAAATTCATGACAGACAGTTCTTGTTACGCCAGTATAAGCCTATTCCTGCCACAATCGTATCAGATGTACGTGCTGACGCAGAGGCACTGGAGCGCGGTGTACCTGTACGTGCTACAGTTGACCGCAATGTATATTCCGACAGTGGACGCAACGTTATTATTCCAACAGGAACAATGATGCTGGGGTATGTGACAGGAAACCTGCCAGGGCCGTATACATCTGTTGGCAGAATGCAGATTAATTGGTATCAGTTTATTTTACCAAATGGCGTCGAATTTAATTTCAAAGGTGGCAAAAAAGACCCATTTTCAGCTGATTCCCAAGGACGTGTCGGCGTTCCAGGATATGGCAGCACCGATTATCTAGAACAATTCGTTATGCCAATGTTAACAGCAATTGTACCAGCGGCGGTAAATTTGATTGCGCCAGTGACAGATGCGTTTGTTAATCAGATTGATTTAGATAACAACACTGTTGTGCAAAGTGGCACGGTACGTTCGTCAGAGTTGGCAAAAAATGAAATTATCACGGCATGGAATCAAGTCGCACAAAAGCTGTTGGTTGACATGATGGACAATACAGTGCCACCATTTACAATCGCAGCAGGTACACGAATAAACGTTTATTCACCAGTTGATTTAATGGTGACATGCGGTGCACCAGGATCATCTGATAAAAAATGTGCTGTTGCAGAATATGGTTCTAACAAACGTGCAGATTGGGAACACAGTACGGAAGCAGACTATGATGATGGTTCATGGGTTGGTCAGGTACGCTCGTTTGCAGTTAGTGAATATTGTACAGAAAATGGCGATGTGATCGACGACTGCAAGAAAGGTGGCAATTGTGGTGGATATGATTACAGAACAATATTGTTCTATTGCCAGTCCAATCAATATAAAGCAATCAATATGGCTAAACAGGACGCTGTTTTCCAAAGCCAGCAACAGAAATTCCAGGATACATATAAGGTAGATCCAAATGCAGGTGGATTAACAGGTATTCAAGGCAACCAAGCCTATAACGAACAAGTTCTGGGATTAACATACGATGAAGAGGGCTATATCGAAAATCCGTTTGAGAAAAAACCAGCACCTGTTGTTGAAGAAGTAGTTGCACCAGTTCTGACATGTGAAGATGGCAGCCTGCCAGATGGCAATGGATGCTGTGCTGGGGAAATCTATACAGATATGGGTGAACAAGGATTTAATTGCTGTCCAGAAACGGGTGGTGACTGTTTCCCACCAATACTGTAAGGAAATGAATTTTTAATAAAACCCACCAATTGGTGGGTTTTATTTTTTGAAACAAAGACTATATAATTAATTAAACATAAAGATAATATTATGACCGTACATATTTTCAAATTTCTGCGCCCATTTAATGGGCGTTTGTTTTTTTACGACCCAACATCTTTTTTTATATTTCATAAGCAGATTATCGATTCGAATACTTCTTGACAAACTAACAACACGAATCAGTAATCCGATTCAACAATCAACCATTGGTTGTAATATTTACTAATATCGATTTTTTAGGATATAAATCATAACACGCCAACAATTATAAAAAAATAGGAGATGAGATATGACACAAACACAAATACAAACACAAACATACGCAGAACGTTTTCAAAATGCAGAACAATTGTGGTTCTGGTTTTTGTATTCTAAATCTATACAAAATGGCTTTGCAAACAGTGCAAGACCAGGAATAAGACGCATTTGTGAACTAATAGATGTAGAAACACTGATTACAAAACTGTATTTATCAGGAAAACTGGCCGACGAACAATTAGCCATAATGAAAAAATTCGGCGATAAAAGACGCGCACCACACCAATACATATGGCATGAAAATCGAGCCGCATACCAATGGAACCAAGCAATGACAACTTTGGAAAAAGCCGCAAGACAACGTGGATGGATTGAATAAAAAAAACAAGGATTTAAGATATGATTATTTTTGCGTTTTCAAATAAAACATCAAAAAAAATTCCACAAATTATATGTAAAAAGTATAAACACGTCGCACCAATTGTTACAAAAGGAGATAAACTGACCATGTATCAATTTATAAAATATGGACATGTTGAAATAATAAACCTGCGTAGCCGTGATTTAAAAATCTTGCAATCACATGGTTGGAAATTTATCTACTTAACAGATGCATCACAACCTGATGATTTTAATTTACATAATGCTATTACATGCGTACATATGGCAAAAAAAATAATAAAAATGCAAAATATTTTTATACAAACCCCATTGGCATTATACAAAAAGCTAAAAAATGATACAAAAAAAAACCGCCAATGGCGGTTTTATTTTTAGTTCACTGCGCTGACCGCAATACGTTTACGGCCTGCTGCGCGGCGACGATTTAATACATCACGACCGCCCTTTGTTTCCATACGTGCGCGGAAACCATGTGTACGAACACGACGTGTCTTAGATGGTTGATATGTACGTTTAGTAGCCATTTTATCATCCTTTTAGGGTTCTTATGTCATTTCATATTGGCCGAAGCAGTACAAGACCAACCTGAAATAAATCCGTTTGCCGCTATATTTAAGCACATGTTTTTACAAAATGCAAGGCTTTATTTAGATTTTATCAAGCCAAGCTTTTTTAACCCTTCTTGAATTAAATGAAACATAAATATCGCTACAAATAAATTCCAAAAAGGTAGAAATAATTTGTCAGTCATTTTATTTAACACCTTGTTTTTTAATTGGTTTTACCATATCACAAAACGCTCGTTTGTCAATACGTTTTTTGGGCTTTATTTCTTGACCAAAAGGGCAAAAATTTGCTATGTTTTAACTGTTATAAACAAGGGAAAGTAAAGTATGTCAGAAAATATTAATGAAGTTGTTGAAACACGCGTACCACAGTCTTCGCTGGAACATGAAATGCGTACCAGTTTTTTGGACTATGCAATGTCTGTTATTGTTGATCGTGCATTACCCGATGTTCGTGATGGATGCAAACCTGTACACCGCAGAATCTTGTATGTAATGAACGATGTTGCACCAGCAACGAAACCAACTGTTAAATCTGCACGTATTGTCGGTGATGTTATGGGTAAATATCACCCACATGGCGACAGTTCTATTTATGAAGCAATGGTCCGTATGGGACAAGATTTCTCGATGGGGGAAATGCTGGTTCAAGGACAAGGTAACTTTGGTTCTCGTGACGGGGATAAAGCGGCTGCTATGCGTTATACAGAAGCACGCTTATCAAAGTTGGGGGCGTCTTTAATGGACGACATGGATAAAGACACCGTTGACTGGATGCCAAACTTTGACGGATCTTTACAAGAACCTGTTGTTTTGCCAACTAAGTTCCCTAATTTCTTAGTTAATGGCGGTTCTGGAATTGCTGTCGGTATGGCAACCAATGTCCCAACTTATAATCTGGGTGAAATTTGTAATGGCATACTGGCAATTTTAGACAATAAAGATTTGTCTGACGATGAACTGTTTACGATCATCCCAGGCCCCGACTTCCCCACAGGCGCAATGATTATGGGACACGCAGGTGCATATAAAGCACATACAACTGGACGTGGTTCTATCATAATTCGTGCAAAAACACATCTAGAAGATTTTCGTGATCACCAGGCAATTATTGTTGACGAACTGCCTTATCAAGTTAACAAGGCACAAATGATTATCAAAATTGCAGAGCTGATCAAAGACAAGCGCATCGAAGGTATTTCTGAAATTCGTGATGAATCTTCAAAAGAAGGGTTACGTGTTGTTATCGAACTTAAACGTGACGCAATTGCAGATGTTGTCTTAAATCATCTGTTCCAGTACACAGAAATGCAAACTAATTTTCCTGTTAACATGATGGCGTTAAATCGTGGACGACCAATGCTGTTTAATGTTCGGGGGGTTCTGGACGCATTTATTGAATTTCGTGCCGAAGTTATTCGTCGGCGTACAATCTTTGATCTGAACAAAGCGCGCAATCGTGCACATACATTACTGGGACTGTCGGTGGCAGTTGGCAACCTGGACGAAGTAATTGAACTGATTAAATCCAGCGCCAACCCAGAAGAGGCACGCAGCGCATTAATCGCACGTGGATGGAAGGCATCTGACATCGAATCTTATATCCAGCTGATAGATGATCCAAACACAGAATATAAAGATGGTATGTTCTTTATGAGCGAAGATCAAGCACGCGCAATCTTGGAATTACAGTTACATCGCTTGACAGGATTGGAACGTGATAAAATTCATGATGACCTGACAAATCTGGGTGCTGTGATTAAAGATTTATTGGAGATTTTAGGAAGCTATGAACGTATCGTTCAAATAATTCGTGACGAAACGACAATGGTTCGTGACAGCTGGGCTTCACCACGTCGTACAGAAATTTCAGATGCAGAAATCGATATTGATATTGAAGATTTGATTGCACGTGAAGATATGGTTGTAACAGTATCCAACACAGGATACATTAAACGTGTTGCACTGGACACATATCGTGCTCAAAAACGCGGTGGAAAGGGACGAAACGCAATGACAACAAAAGACGACGACTATGTTGTTCAGGTTTTTGTTGCAAATACACATACACCGCTGTTGTTCTTTAGTTCTAAAGGATTATGTTATAAGTTGAAGACATACAAACTGCCAGAAGCGGCAGCCGCGGCCAAGGGTCGTCCACTGGTAAATCTGTTACCGCTGGAAAATGGCGAAACTATTACAGCAATACTGCCTGTATCCGAAGAAGACACACAACGACTGGCAGAATCTGGGAAAGAACACTTTTTGATGTTTGCAACAGCATCGGGTACTGTACGCCGCAATCGCATGAGTGATTTCGATTCAATTCGTGCAAATGGTAAAATCGCAATGAAATTGGATGACGGTGACAGCTTGATTTCTGTATTACCATGCACCGAAGACCAAGACGTTTTCTTGGCCACATATCGTGGACGTGCAATTCGATTCCCAGTACCTGAAATCCGTGTATTTGCTGGCAGAAATTCAACCGGTGTACGCGGATTAACATTGGGCAAAGACGATAAGATTATCGGTATGGCTATGCTAAACCGTGGCGAAGCTGATTCTGCTGTACGCGCAGCATATATCAAACAATCACGTGCTGCACGTCGTGCTGCCACAGGTATAGAAGAAGAAGCTGATGCAGAAGAAGAAACAACAACATTGGTATTAGATGACGCTAAGATGGCTGAAATGGCCGCGCGCGAAGAATTTATTCTGACCATTTCTGAAAACGGATTTGGAAAGCGCACCAGTTCATACGAATACCGATTAACACATCGTGGCGGTGGCGGATTTACAAATATTAAGCTGGGTGGAAAAAACACAGCTGTTGCAGGCGCATTTCCTGTTACAGATAACCAAGATGTTATGATGGTAACAAACGGCGGAAAAATTATTCGCACACCTGTGAACGATGTACGAATTGCAGGACGCAGCACAGCGGGTGTCACACTGTTCCGAACAGCAGACAATGAAAAAGTTGTTTCTGCAACCGCAATCGAACACGAAGAAGAAACAGATGACTCCACAGTGGTCGTCACAGAAACAAAATCTGAATAATGGTAGGTGCTGGCATGGATAACGAATACTTCTTTTCTATAAACGATGTATCAAAACGTTTGTCTGTGCCAGCGCATACATTGCGTTATTGGGAAAAACAATTTCCAACACTGATTCGTCCCACGACTGGTGCAGGCGGACGTCGTTACTATAGACGCGAGATTTTTGAACGCTTAGTTATTATCAAAGACTTATTACACAATCGTGGAATGACAATTGCAGGCGTAAAGAAATTAATGCGCGATGGCGAATTGCCAAAAAACATTGATGATTTTTTAGCTGCATCTGCTGTTGATACAGATACAGCGGCAATAATAATGCCTGTAACAAAGACAAAAGTCTCTTCTGATGAGATTAAATTTGCAATTGATTTATTAAGCAGCGCACGCGATTTATTACAATAATAAAACTATTCCACTTTGTGATAACAAGGCTTAAACCCGCCATCGTTTAGCGCTTTGTATCTGAACATACCAGTTTCGTCTGTTATGTACGTAAAATTATTATTAGCAGTATATGGTGCAATGTAACATCCACCAATACTGTCATTTAAATAACCACCACTGCCGTTATCTTCGTTAGAGCTGGTCGTGGGTATATCAGCAACCCCAGATGTCGGACATGCCGGACATTCTTGACCTGATTTATATCGACCCGCCGCGCATTGCCAACGACAATTGTTTGCGGTTGTACCATTCGATGTAAATACAGCAATCGGACTGGCTGGGATACCAGCACATGGTTGACATATTGCAGAACCACCAGCACTATAATATCCAATGCCGCATTGTGTACACGTTGGATTATTTGTTCCATGCGTTGTTGCATTGCTGCCACTAGCCTGGGATCCATATCTTGCCTCACAATTTACATCGTATTTACAAGCTGCATAATTTGTATACGTTTTAGCATTGCTATCATAATACGCATTACCAGAATTTGATGAACGTGTTGCCGTACCATTAGATATACTTTTGGTTGCGGGACACGCTGTGTAGCATTCTGTCGCTGCTTTTGCACCATTATTACTGCCAACGGTATTGTCGCTGGATGGACAATCGCTTAACGTAGATTTTTGGCCATACTTTACAGTATGTTCTTCAGCATATTTTCCAGAAACATCTACGGTCACACAGACTTGTCTAGCTTCTTTTACATATTTACCAGCACTACATTTTATTGTGCAGTAGTCTTCTGGTTTTTCGGGTGTGGCCAAGCAAGTATTATATGTTCCGCTGTATGAAGAATGTACAGTAGAACAAGATGCCTGAGTTGAACAGGCTAAACACTTCCTGTTTTGCAAATCAACAACGTACTTATTAGCTTCACACGTAAATTTACAACTGTTTGTTGTAAGCGCACTGGACGTCACCCATGCAGTAAACCCAGTATTATCCGACAATGTACAGCTCTTACAATCTGTTTGTCCTGCTTCGTCCTGATACGTTCCTGTACCACACGCTGTTTGCGATGATGCACCTGCTGGACATTTGTAGCCAGCAGAGCATTTCCCACATGTTTGCCCAGAAATACAATCATTAGAACTTGGTTCTGCTTTGGTTGCACCACCACTTGAGAAATAACCACCCGTAATTTGTGTACATGAGGTAGCTGTGCCACCAGCGCTATAATTGCCACCAGCACACATTTTACAGGTTTGCCCACTTACATATGCACCAGCAATTGCCTGAAGAGATGTAGTAATTGATGCAGTCGTTCCCCATGTATTTACATCCGTCGCATTCTGTTTTAATACACCAGCAGAACAATATGAACTGATGGCTGCACCAGTTTTAGTTTGATAACAATCCGTAACCTTTGACCAGCCATCGCCTGTTCCGAGCGTCCAACCATCTGTTGCAGCAGGGCAATTGGTGCATGATGTAGCCGATCCACCAGCACTGAATGTTGCACCAGAACATTTGCTACACGATGGATTTTCTGTACCAGATCCACTGATTATATAACCAGCTGATGCAGATACAGTGAACGTTGTTTTAGGCCAAGCTGAGCCAGTATACGTAACTGTATTTGGTGTTGCATAACCAGAACATCCAGCAAATGTTTTAGTTGTAGGACCTTTATACTGACAAGCTGTATTAGCAGTTGCCCCATTTTGGGGATTAGTAGAATACACTCCGCCAGCGACCGAAACACTTGTTAAATCACTGCACGACTTACAAGAACTTTTCCCTGTTTCATTTTGATATTGTCCTGAAGTACAATTACTGCACGCCTGGTTCGCATTCAGATTAGCATTCTTGCTTGTTCCTGCAGCACACGCTGACCAAATAGCGTACACGGTTGTAGCTTGTGAAAAAGTATATTTCGTAAATGCGTCTTTAGCAGCTGTAGATGTGCTTAACCCCCACCCCACAAAAACATGTCCAGTGCGTATAAAATTGGTATGCCCCCCTTTATCCAAATCACATTCTTGTCCTATTATACACGTATGTGTTGTAGAAAAATTATTACTTGTACCACTGTTCAGGTTATATGTAATTTTCACCCCCTTCAATGTGGGGCAAGAGGCACCACCAGTACAATCATAATTATCACCAAAGTCTGAACAAGCTTTACATGAATTGGCCGCGGTTAAGTCAGCGGAGTCAATAGCGGTTTTGGTTGTTCCATCACAGTTCGATAAATAATAACCACTTTTACAGTTGTAATATATTTTATCGCACACGTATGCATCAGCTGCAAGCGCACCAGACACGCTAAATATAAATAAGGAAAAACATGCAAAAAACACCTTGCGCAAATGCACACCCCATGATTTTTTTGT
>JAZRJE010000017.1:0-124358 GCA_045645645.1 Candidatus Enterousia sp. | reverse complement strand
TGGCTTATATGACGATGTATCAACAGGAATAACATCAGGTGCATATGCGTCACTGTCACGTGCATTAATGAATCCAGATGGCGAAGACGCCAAGAAATGGGCTGCAATGAAAGGCGCATCCCAAGAACAATTGAAAAAAGGATTAACCGCTGTTGGTATTGGTGCAGTTGTGGGAATTGCAGGCAACAAAATTATTAATGCAAATGCACCAAAGAATAAATCCGAACAACTGATGAAACAACGCGAAAAAATCCAAGACGAATTAATCACAATTATGCGTAGTGTAATAGATGCATGCAACAAGGAAATTGAATTAGCACAACAAACTGTAAAAGAGATAAAATCTGTTTATTCAGATTGGGAATCCGATGCAATATTACGTGACTACATAGAATCAGTCCAGAAAATAAAACCGCTGCAGTCAGAATCTGACATAATAAAAATCAAGGATCTCCCGATATGTATTTAAGATTTTTACGATCTTTATCGGTTATGATTTGTGTATTTGTATTAGGCCATACAAATGCTGTGGGACAACAGACTTATAAATTTGATAGCAGTTCGGTGCTGGAATATGCAAAGAACCTGCATGAACAAAAAATGAAAGAACCACAATTTCAACCTGTGTGTGAAAATGGTAATGGCACATGTGTAAAGGACATATTTAATTGGACAAATGTTCAAATGATTCAGGCTGTTGCACTGGCTGAAGAATATGCAAAAATAAAAAACAATCACAACATTATATGCAGTCCAAAATATCGCAAGGCAGGCAACGACGATTGGGTTCAGTGTGTTGATGTATCTGGACAAAACTTTTACGAGTTTAAATTTGACGATGTCAAAGAAACATTTGATAACAAAATACAAATAGACGTTGTAACAGCTGTTTGTCAAATCCATGGTGGAAAGGTTCGAGACCAATATACAAGATTTTGTGATGACGCGAACTGCGTGGCAGTAAACAAATCGCTGGAAAGATTTGGTTATTCTGCAAAATTTGAAAATATTTTAAACCACCAATCGGAAAGCGGGTGTAAATTATTTTATAATACAGTTAATGGACACAATTATCAGTTGCGTGATGGCGGAGACAAATTCCATATAGACTCACGAAAGTTTTTAAAATTACAGTTGCAAAGTGGTGCGGATTTAAAATTCTTTGTACAACGATATATTGAACGTCAAATGACAGATGCTGGTATCGAAATGCAATCTGTTCGCTGCAACGATGGATTTCAGACTTTTTTCTATAGTGATAAAATAATAAACTCAAAAGAAGACATGCTAACATGTTATGCAACAGATGCAGATGGCAATGAATATGCTTTGGACTTTTTATTTGATGATGCAAATGAAATGCTTAATTTTGAAGCTAAGGCAGGTACGTCTGGGTTGAATTGCTTGGCAGGGAAAGGCGGTGTTTACGATGGTAAAAATTGTTCTGGCCTATCACAGGAACAGTGCAGAATGCTGAATTATGAATTACCAGGCGGCACAGAGTGGAATACTATGCTGGATACATGTGTGTTAAAGGATGCATCTAAAGCACAATCGATAAAAGAAAACGCACGTACGATTGGTAAATATGCTGTTGGCGGAACAATTGTTATCATTACAATTGTATCTGGCGGTACAGCGTTGGCTATTGTTGGCGGTGCAGCCGCAACAATAGGCGCGGGAAAAGCATCAGAGGTACAAATAGCAAAAGAAGATCGCGTGCGAGAATTTTTAGCCAAATCCGCACAATGCAAATCTAGGGATTGTGCAGAACAGGTATTGACGCAATATATTAATGAAACCGTCGCTTTTTATGATGATTTGGACGAAGACAGTCAGGTGTGGATAGCATTAGACAATGAATTGGCACGAATTATGGAATTATTACCCGCAAACGCAGATATTTTCCAAGACGCTATTAGTCAGGCAATTCGTGAAAGTCAAGATATTCGGAATTGGGATTCGTGGCCAATCGAAGAAAAACGTAGCTTTGCTGCAAATGCCCTTATATTAATTGGCGCAGTCGCTGGTTTGTCAGAATTTGCGTTTAAAAGCTGGCAATCCATTGTCAAATTGTTTAGAACAACAAAGTCTGGGTATTCGTCTGCACGCATATTAACAGACAAACTAACAAGTTTGTTTAGAACCCTAAAAGAAAGTGTTGACACCGTCGCAGAAGTGGCAGGCGTTGCAGATGACAGCATGGATACAATTGATGTAACATCGAAGATTGGTGTGGCGATGCAGGCTATGATGTAGAAAACAACCACAGACATATATCCATAATTCACAGCAGTTCTATGAGGGTAGAATGCAAAAGCTGGTGCAAAAGCTCATTTTAGCAATTGGAAATGATAACGACAAAAGAATTAAAAACCGACCTTGATGGTCGGTTAAATCTTTGGTGCGGGCGAAGGGAATCGAACCCTCGCCTAAAGCTTGGGAAGCTTTCGTTCTACCATTATACTACGCCCGCTTTTATTCTGGGCATGATTTTATAATATTTAAAATCACTTGTCCAGAATAAAACTACTGCTGCTCTGGCTGTTCAACCTGTTCTGCTTTTTCACACAGTTCAACCGCATACAAAGCAGATGCATCTTTAATTGCACCACATACCAAGCGGAAATTACACTTGTTTTCTGATTTGCCCATTGTGTCCATTGTCATGTTTGGAATAATATTTAACAGACATGTACCTTCTTCAGAATACTGTTCTGCAGCCTCAACCGAAAACATTTTTACGGTCTTTTGTTTGTTTGCAATTGCAACCAATGCATCTGTGGCGTCTAGTTTCATTACATAATCGCCCATCGGCCCCAATGCAACAATTGTATTGCGATGGGGTTGTTTGCCCAGTTCTTCTAGTAATACTGCGGTATCTTCAAATGTTGGTGTTGCTGGTGTGTGGTCACATGCTGCCAGAGGTAACACAGCCAACGCAATCAGTAGTTTTTTCATGGTTTCTCCTTCGTATTATTTTACCTGCTGGCAGTATAGCAAACCCTGCAAATGAAATGCAATAAATATTTGACTTTTTTCAATTTATAGTACATAATTGCCCTGCAAATCCCAAAGATTGCCATTATTATAGAACCAGTTCGCAGTATGCGTGTGGTACATCATCCGACGAGTTTCGTCCATGATGGCGGTTTTCTTTGTGGTTAAAACAGTTAATAAAAAAGGAGCAAAAATATGGCAACTGTTATTCGTTTGGCACGTTATGGCGCAAAAAAACGCCCATACTATCACATTGTTGTGACAGATTCACGCAATGCACGTAACTCAGGTAACGTTTTGGAAGTCGTTGGTAAATATGACCCAATGCAAGCAAAAGACAGCGAAAAACGCGTTGTGTTGAAATTAGACGAAGTAAAAGCATGGTTAGCAAAAGGTGCACAACCATCTGATCGCGTATATAAATTCTTGGCAAAAGCAGGATTAGTAAAAGCAAAAGCAATTCCAGTTCAAACAAAAAAACATCTGCAGTCTGAAAAAACACAGATGAAGATTAAAGACAAAGCTGAAAAACTGGCTAAAATTGCAGAAGAAAAAGCCGCTGCCGAAGCTGCTGCTAAAGCTGCTGCAGAAGCAGAAGCCGCTGCACCAGCTGAAGAAACATCAGCAGAAGCTGTTGCAGAATAATATATTTTTGCCCTGCCTGACGTACTGAAATAAAAATTATGGTACGTCGGGCATTTTTATAATCCTTGGCGAAATATATTCCAAAAACATGCTGTCAATATGATAATACGGTAAAAATATGATAAACACAGACAAAATATTGGTTGGAAAAATTGTTGCCCCCCAAGGCGTTCGGGGTGAAGTACGTATTCAAACATATTCTGATACACCAACTGATTTTAAAAAATTTAATGTTATCTGTGATAGATTTTCATCTGATGATTTTAGATTTATTCGTGCACTACCAAATTCAACCGTTATCATTGCAAAAATCCGTGGTTTCGATGACAGAAATGCCGCAGAAACACTGCGAAATACAGAACTGTTTATTGGCCGTAACGATTTGCCAAATCTGCAGGAAAACGAATATTACCAGACTGATTTAATTGGAATGAATGTTAATCAGCGTGGTAATATTATTGGGCATGTTGTATGTATCCAAAACTATGGAGCTGGCGACATATTGGAACTGGACAATGGCAACATGGTATCATTTATAGGCGCTGATGTTGACATGACAACAAAAACAATTTATGTAAGATAACAAAGGAAAAAAACGTGTCAAAAAAGACATTTCAATTTGATGCAATTGGTAAAAATTTCAAGGTTAATTGTAGTATACCAGAAAACGAACATAGTGCAAAATGCCCAGTAGTTCATATTTATCGTATGGGTATTGACACAAAAATTATTCACCCGGAAAACGATCCTTCAAAGATTTCTATAAAACTGGCAGAAGTTGCAACAACAGACAATGTAAAAACTATGTTTGATATTGGTAGGTGCATGTGCACAAATTGCCAGTTTAATTCTTCTGTTGGAAAGAAACGTTAAAAAAGAGCTGCATAATGCCAACAAATGTAGAGTTGAGTGTTTATTCACACGAATTCAGCACTGTATGTGAATTACCAATGACTGATTTGACCAGAAAAGAATGTCCGTTGGCAAATTTTCAAAACATGCCAGGTATTACATACCGAGATCTAACTCAAGAAAACAGCTTGTATCGTAATGTGCGATTGGGAATAAAAAATATGAATTTGGCATCAGATTGGCTAGAATTAGACAGCTTGTTCACTGTTGCACGATTTGTTTGTGATAATTGTAAATATAATAGATACAGGGTAAAAAGATAAAAATGCACTTTAACATATTGACCATTTTCCCAGAAATGTTTCCAGGAACCCTGTCGGGTGGCGTTGTTGGACGCGCTTTAGAAAAGAAAATTTGGTCATATGACGTGATTAATATTCGTGACTTTGCAATTAATAACTATGGCAGCGTCGATGATACACAATTTGGTGGTGGCGCAGGTATGGTTATGCGTCCAGACGTTCTGGGTGACGCATTAGATTCTATAAAAAACAAGGGCAAAATTATATATTTTTCACCGCGTGGCGCAAGACTAAATCAAAAAATGGTGCGTGAATTTGTGACACAAACGGATGCAACATACACCCTGCTTTGTGGTCGGTACGAAGGAATCGATGAACGTGTTATTGAACAATATGGTATAATGGAGCTTTCTATTGGCGATTACATTCTTTCTGGTGGTGAAATCGCAGCCCAAGTTTTTGTTGACAGTTGCGTTCGCTTGTTAGATAATGTAGTTCATGGTGGAAGCGAAACCACCAATAATGAGAGTTTTGAAATCGGGGGGCTTGAATGGCCGTTATATACCCGCCCGTCAGTATGGCGTGGACAAAGTGTCCCAGAAGTCCTGCTGTCTGGCCACCACGGCAACATCGAACGGTGGCGGAAACAACAATCGGTTGACATAACAAAAGAACGTCGACCGGACTTAATAAAGGAAAATGAAAAATGAGCATTATTAAAAAAATCGAAGCTGCCCAGGTTGCTAAACTGCAGGGCGACAAAAAAATCCCAAACTTCAAAGCTGGGGACACATTAAAAGTTCACGTCAAAATTAAAGACGGCGACAAATTCCGTATCCAGGTTTTCGAAGGTGTTGTTATCGCACGTGATGGCGGCATGGGAAATAATGCATCCTTTACAGTACGTCGCGAATCATACGGCGTCGGTGTAGAACGCAAGTTCCCACTGTACAGTCCAGCGATTGAAAAAATCGAAAAAGTCCGTATTGGTAAGGTGCGTCGTGCTAAATTATTCTTCTTGCGTGGATTGTCAGGTAAAAAGGCGCGTATCGTTGAAGACTTGGCAGCAACAAGCGCAGAAAAGAACACAAACAAATAATTTTATTTGTAAAAAAATAAGACCGCTGATAAGCGGTCTTTTTTATTTTGTAAACTGACGACAAGTATCTAAAAATGGATTTTGCATTAAAACGGGTTTGTAGTCTGTTTTTTCAACACAAACATTTATACAATGCGAATGATGTGTAAAATCATAATTTTGAATATGAATATGACCATGAATGTTTGCAATAGGATGCATTTCACCAAATTCTTCCAGCGGCTCATGTGACAGCATTATATATTGTTCCGCTATATAAACAGGATTTGAAAACACTTTATCAAAACCACTATCACGCCACCAACTTTCAGAATGGCCACGATCATGATTGCCCAGTATCAAATATTTACGTCCATGCAATTGATGTAATATTTTGGATACTTTTTCTTTACTGGCACCATACATAACATCACCCAGCCAATAACAAACATCCTGTTTTTTTACCACAGAATTATATTTTTCTATTAAAGAGCGATTCATGTGCGCAACACTATTGAAAGGTCGCTGACCGTTAACGATAATCTTTTCTGAATCAAAGTGAGGATCGGAATATACATAAACTGCCATAATTATTTCCCCCCATTTATACTACGTATTTGCTGATTAAGTGATTTTAGCATATGGACTATTTCAGACCAGCTTTCACGCGGAGCATTAAATACATCTGCAGTTGAGTGATAATCGTCTGCCAAGCGATATAACGTCGTATTATCTGGCAACAGCGTTATTTCAGAAGGATCCGCAATAGCTTTAACGTCCTTGGTTGTGTATTTTGCCTGATAAGCTTCTATATCCTGAAACATCGGATATGTTTTTTCTAAGTCTACAAATTGAGCCAAAGTCGCCACGTCATAATAATGACGTGAAAAACCATCGTCAAAATGAGGTATACGTGAAACACTGTTTGAATACAAAGCATACACTTTGTCCCAAAAAGTTTGTTGATAGCAAATTGTCGGAATATTCCCCATAGGTTTCTGTGTTGAATAAGGTACAACAGATTGCATAGAAACAACACTATCTTTATATTTACGCGGTATAATTTCTAAACATATATGCCCCATATCCGAATTAAACTGAGATCGATATAGCAAATGCAATGTTGGCGATGACATAAAATGTTCTTTGTTCTCTAATGCTTTCCAGTCCCTATCTGTAGCTATCATAAAGCGTGAATCTTGATTAATGATATAATTTATGCTTGGTTTTAAAACATCAAAAACATAATCCTTAAAATTTCTGCGAAATGTATTTAACTTCTTTTTAGAACGATTATCTGGAATATCTGTGAACTCTACACACGCTAAATCTATATCTTGACCAATACGTTTACTTAACTTATACGATTTAGTAAGCGATGATCCGCCAGCAAACAAGAAATTTTTATTGATATATTCGTCTTGAAACAAAGTGTCTAATATCGCACATTCCAAAAAGTCTTTTTCAGCCATTTTTGGATTGTTGGTGCGAGCAAACGCCAATATGTCATCTTGTTTTATCTTTATCATAAGACAAATTATTGCACACAAATATATTTTGTCAATATTAATTTAAATATTGAATTTGACATTTTTTTATATGCAGACTAAAATTACATTCATGAAAATTAAGTTAATAAATTGGTTGTTTTATATTGGGTTCGTTACAACTGCCCTGCCCAGCACATCATACGCATACATTGACCGCGACACTGCTGTTGTGCGTGTTATGAATAAGGCAGCAGGAAAAACACACACATTGACAATCCCTGTTGGTGATAGTGCAAAGTTTGAAAAATTAAATATAACTGTGCGTTCTTGCAAGCAAACAGATCCATTTGACGCAGAAGATTTCTTTGCTTTTATAGAGGCAGCCACCCCAACAGATGGTTTGGTGTTTAGCAATTGGATGTCCAGGAACGAACCAGGTATGCAACCATTACAACACGCCGACTATGATTTATGGTTATTTCGGTGCGAAAATAAAGGACATTAATCAATGACAATTGACCAATTGACTGGTTTTATGTTGGGGGATGCTGAGCACCCCATGAAGAAAGGTGATAAATGGTGGCCATACGACACACAGGTTTTTGTGTGCATGGATATAGAGAGAGCTGTTAGAATTTTAAAAGAACATCAAAAAAACTATTTAGAACCAAACAATGTTTGGACAACTGTATATCGTGTTACAGCACAAAATCTGGAATTTACTAAAATAGAAAACGGTCTGATTTGGACTAACCAGCCAACCAAAATAATTGTTGATGGCCCTGTGTATTTTAGCAATCCGAAAGCAGCAAACGAAGCCAGCCTATTAAAAAACGCACAAACAATATTGCCACATATCGCGAAACTAATCGACACTGTTTATAACCAGAGGGAGTATACAAAATGAATTTTTTAAAAAAATATCTTAAAATTTTTATTGGTGCGGGGGTTTTGATTGTTGTTTTGTTTATATTTGCAATGTCTATGCGTTCTGGCAATTTGAGTACAGGAACTCTAAAAAGTTGGCCATCTGCGAATTTAGACGAACGCAGTACGACTATACGCACATTGGTTGGCAGTGATGAAAACACAGATGTCTTGGTCGCATGCGTTGACAAAATGTCTACCCTGCCCGACGCCGAACAACTGTCAATTGCGGATGCAGCACGCTTATGCAATTTAGGTCTGCAACTGAAATCAAACCTGTAAACATTTAAATGAAAAAGAAATTTGCTTTATTTTTATTTAGTCTTCTATTGTGCGGATGCGCTGGCATTCCTGGTGCACCATCCGGAGCCAATTACATGGGCGCAAAATATATACGAGATCCACTGGGCGAAGAAAAAGCACCAGACACAGATCCGCTGATTCGCACCGATGCATTTGACTGTACAACATTTGTCGAAACCGTTGTTGCTGGTGGCGACATTAATAACTTGAACAAAATTAGATATAAAGACGGTAAAATAGACTTTTTAAATCGCAATCATTTTATAGAAACAGACTGGCTGACTAATAATGACAGCCGTTTTGAAAATGTAAGCCGCTTGTATGGGAAAACAAAAACAAGAAACCTAACAATTGATAAATCTGCGTGGTTTAAACGTGTTCATAACATAAATACTGATTTTAGCCCACAATCAACCACACTGGAATACATACCTTATAAAAATCTAACCCAGCTTAACAACAAAGAAGTAATGGTTGTACTGTTTATTAGTCCAAACTCTAATAGCAAGCAAACAATCGGCACAGAACTGGCTGTTGTACATATGGGCTTGTTGCTACCAGGCGGCACCACCCTGCGTCACGCATCATCTGCTGCGGGCCACGTTGTTGATGCTGACTTTATGAAATATTCTGAACGACGCCGCCAGATTGGCGAATCTGGTGTCGCACTGATAAAAATAAAGTAAAAAACATGAATGATAAAAATATTATTTATATGGACATGGGCGCAATGGCTGGGACCAGCAATATAAACAACGCCGAAAAACCACTGATATGTCTGGGAATCGAATCTTCGTGCGACGAAACATCTGCAGCCATTGTTGATTCAAACAGAAATATTTTATCACATATAATATATTCACAAATACCCGAACATCAAAAATATGGCGGCGTCGTTCCAGAACTGGCTGCACGCGCACACATTTTGGCAATAGATCAAGTCGTTCAACAAACTTTGGAACGCGCAAATAAAACAATTGAAGACATTGACATTATTGCTGCAACTGCAGGTCCAGGATTGATTGGTGGCGTTTTGGTTGGTTGGATGGCAGCAACAGGAATTGCACAATCTACTGGCAAGCCGCTGATTGCCGTAAACCACTTAGAAGGACATGCTTTAGTACCACGCTTACACGCTTCTTCGGCCAGTGGCGCAGACACAACGTCTGTAACATTCCCATATTTATTAATATTGGCTTCGGGTGGTCACTGTCAGATACTGTTAGTGCAAAATGTTGGACAATATGAATTAATTGGTCAAACACTGGATGACAGCGCTGGCGAAGCATTTGATAAGGTTGCAAAAATGCTAGGACTGGGCTATCCTGGTGGCCCAATTGTAGATAAACGCGCACAAAGTGGCAATGAAAAAGCTTTTCTTTTCCCACGTCCATTATGCGACAAGCCAGGATGTGACTTTTCATTTAGTGGTATAAAAACCGCTGCACGTACTTTTTTAGACAAAGCACCTGCCCCATACAGTGATGAATTTATTAATGATTTTTGCGCATCTTTTCAAGCGTCCGTTGTTGACTGCATTGTAAACAGGCTGACCAACGCTATGAAAGACAAGCGGATTATTGCTGCAAAACCAAAAACATTGGTTGTGGCTGGCGGCGTCGCAAAAAACAGCGCAATTCGTGCTGCATTGGAAAAACATGCAGAAAAACACAATATGACCTTTGCGGCACCACCAATGAACCTATGTACAGACAATGGCGCAATGATTGCTTGGGCTGGGATAGAAAACTATCGCGCAGGACGCATTGTAACACAGCCAATTGCCCCACGCCCACGCTGGCCACTGACAGAACTTTGAAAATTATGTCATTTATGTTTTTGACTGTCAGTTATCTTAGGTCTTATATCGTCTGCCTTATTTATTGCCGCCAACCCCTTTTGAGCAAAATGCATCTTGGCGGTATTATACGCCCGCACAACGTCTTGGAAATCTTCATGCAGCATTTGGACACGAACCTTGTTCGCATGCTTAGGATTCTTTAAAATTTCAATCGCAGACCATTTAAAACTGTGCAATGCATTTCGTAGCGATGCTAATATTTTATTAGAAGTAATATTAATGGGACGTTCATGTGTAAGCGAATTAAATTCGGAAATCAAACGTTCTATATCCAACCAACCCAATCGTGCAAAATTTCTATAAAACATTTCATTTGCATTTTCATACTTTGCATCAGCTACATCAATTATAGATATGGTTTTAGTTGTTATATCATAAAACACATTATGCTCATTCATATCACCATGAGAAAAAACAACAGACGCCTCATTCAAAGACTCTCTATCAAACAGCGCTTTTGCTTTTTTTAATATATCAACATCTGACTTGTGCGATAAATATTTACCAATATGATTTAGAATGTATGCAAATGTAAACTTTTTATCATCGCCCGCTACAAATTCTGAATCAAAATATTCCGACTGGTTTAGAACAGGCATATAAGTTAGCATATCTTTTATAAAATTAGCCAAACCACGATAAATAACCATTAAATCTTTGCTGGACAAACTTTCTACAAATCGTGATGTTAATGGACGACCAGGAACCCGTTCTTCTATTGCAAAAACTTTAGAACCAGAAACTTCTAGCATATGCGGAACAAAGTACGCAGAGTTATTTTTTTGACGCAAAAAATCTTGAATTTTCTGAGCTTTCTTTTGTTTTTCTACCCATAAAGTTTGTTGCTTTGCATCAACTGCATCAGTGGGGCGCTTGATTACCAAACCATCAGCTTCGTGTACATTTGTTTCACGTGGAATATTAGTATTTATTTGTTGCAATTTATCCAGATTACTCATAAGATATCTCCTGATAACTAATCAGTTTAATTATATCAGTAAAAACATGCAAAAACCAGAACCTTTTGTCAAGTCTGACATAATATTCAGTGTTACAGATGCCGCCAACCTGTTAAAAGGCGTTGTTGAAACAGCTTTTCCTTGTATAAAAATACGTGGCGAGCTGTCACAAATAACACGCGCATCATCTGGTCACATGTACATGACTATAAAGGACGCTGGCGCAGCAATATCAGCAATTATATGGCGCGGAACGCCAATAAATTTTAAGCTGGAAGAAGGCATGGAGGTTATTGTCACAGGCCGCTTCACAACATATCCAGCACGCAGCAATTATCAAATCATTATTAATGAAATCGAAATGGCTGGTGTCGGCGCCATACTGAAAATGCTTGAAATGCGAAAACAAAAACTGGCTGCCGAGGGTTTGTTTGATCAATCTCGAAAAAAAACGTTACCTTATCTGCCGTCAAAAATCGGTGTTGTTACCAGCCCCACAGGCGCTGCATTCCAAGACATTCAAAATCGTCTGCGTGAACGTTTCCCAGTCCAGGTTTTATTATATCCAGCAACTGTTCAAGGTACAACCGCTGCAACAGAGGTTGCCGCTGGTATAAAATACTTTAATGAAATGAACAATGTGGATGTTATTATCGTTGCACGTGGTGGAGGCAGCCTGGAAGATTTGCTGCCATTTTCAGAAGAAATTGTTGTGCGTGCTGCTGCGACCAGTCACATCCCCTTAATTTCTGGGGTTGGACATGAACCTGACTGGATGTTAATTGACTTCGCCGCCGACGTGCGTGCCCCGACCCCAACGGGCGCCGCAGAAATGGTTGTACCAACCAAACTGGCATTATTTCAAGAATTAGACAATATGTGGATACGCCTGTCTGGAACATTTGCAACACGCCTGATGAACGCAAAATCACGCATGGAATCCATCAACATAAAAAGTCCAAAACAATTGTTGATGGAACACATGCAACACTTGGATGACATGGGACGAACATTAAACATTTTAATTAACAACAAACTATCTGTCACACACCAAAAGATGGATACTGTTGAACAATTTCCAACAATTTTACAAAATCGCATGAATACATTAAACCAGTCTATATCTCATTTGGGACAGATGTTGCAATCACTCAGTTACAAAAGCGTTCTGTCACGTGGATATGCAATTGTACGCAACGCAGATGGACAAATTATTAGCAAAAAAGATGCCGGCGCACCAGCCAGCATTGAATTCGCAGATGGCGTATTATCACTATAAAATGCCCCAAACGGGGCTTTTTTTATCGCGAACGATTTAAAAACAATTGTAAATTTGAATTCCTATTCAAGGCAGGAGAAATTCCTCTTTGACGCAACGCCTGTTTTATATCTGAATGCAAACAAAACCTATCCCAAAAACTAAGATCTTCCCAAAACTCTTTTATAGCACTCTGAGTAATTGGTCTACGATCTATGTTTACAAAACGTTTTCCGTTGACTTTATAAGATACGGCTACCCTTAATTGGACTACACTTTGAGAAGCCGCGGTTTCATAAACCTTAAACGTTGTACCAACAGGAATTTTTGGCTGTGAACAATCAACCAGAACTGTTTTTACCTTACCAAACTTTCCTTGTATTGTAACCGTTTGAAAAAGCGTCAATTCATTACCAGGTCTATTTTTACTGTTTTCAATAACTTTGTACTTATCCATTTTTAACTCTTTATTAAAGTTTTTGCCATTGTAATTGATTCAGCCGTAATTTCAGCCCCACTGATTATACGAGCTATTTCATTTACACGATCTTCTGGCCCAATTTCCGAGACGGATGTTACGGTTTTTCCATCACTGACAGTTTTAGAAATCTTAAAGTGCTGGTCTGCATATCCAGCCACTTGGGCTGAATGAGTAATTACCAATGCTTGGGACGATGATGCCAAACGATTCAGACGCGCCCCCACTGCAGATGCTGTTGCACCAGATATACCTGTGTCAACCTCATCAAAAACAAATGTATGCGCCGCATCTATACCAGACAAAACAACACGTAACGCCAACATCAAACGCGCTAATTCACCCCCAGATGCAGCACGATGCAACGGTGCAAATGGCGAACCAAGATTTGTCCTTATCATAAACATAATATTATCAATTCCGCCAGACGATGGTGACGCCTGAGATATTTCAACCATAAAATCAGCTGATCCCAATTTTAATTCTGGCAATTCTGCCAAAATAGACTCACGCAATTTCTGGGATGCCACATGGCGCGCTTTTGATAGTTTAGATGCAGACATGTTAAATTTCTGAAAAGCGGCGTCACGTTGCGCACCTGCGCGACGCATTTCAGAATCTGAATTATCAATAACATCCAACTGTGCTACCATTTCATTTAGCTTTTCTGGCAATTCATCGGGAAGCACACGATGTTTTCTGGCTGCTGCACGAATAGCAAATAAGCGCTCCTCAATAGAATCCATGTCTTCTGCGTCTTGCACATCTGGTTCCAGCGCATTTGAAACATTCGATATGATTTCAGCAGCATTATACAACATATCAATTTGTTCCGAATATGGATTAGGGTCCGTCTTGATGCGTTGCAATATGTGAGCAACATTGAATAATTGAGTGTCCATCGATGCGCCACGATTATTTAGTAATTCTGAGGCCTCTTTTAATATCGCAGCATTTTTTTCTGCATTCATTATGGCAGTACGACGACTGGACAAATCTTCTTCTTCACCAACAACAACATTTAATTTACGCAATTCTGAAACATTATGAGCTAAGAATTCACGTTCCGACTCGGATCGTGCCACCAGTTCCGTTAATTCCCGCAAACGACGGTCTGCAGCATGAAATTCAGAATACGCATTACGCACATCAGATAACAATTCCGAAAAGTTTTCAACATGCTTTGACGCAAACGCATCCAAAGTCACACAATGAGTATCTGGATTTAAAAGTGTATGATTAGCAAATTGACCATGCACTTCCACCAAGGCATCCCCAATCAACTTTAAAACACGTATCGACACAGGAACATCATTAACCCATGCACGACTTTTTCCATCAACCGACAGCGTACGACGCAAAATAATACCGTCTTCAACATCAATACCATTTTCAGACAACACATCTTTCACGACACTATTATAAGCATCAAATTCTGCTGTCACAGACGCAGTTTCACAACCGTGTCGTATCAAACCAACATCAGATCGTGCACCCAATGCCAAAGACAATGCGTCCAACAAGATACTTTTACCTGCACCCGTTTCACCAGTCAATATATTTAATCCACGCCCAAACGACAAATTTAGACGTTCTATCAAAACAATATTAGATATACTTAAGCTTATTAACATAGCCAGATTATAGTAATCTAACCGTGGTTTTTTCAAGTACTTTATAAATATTCAAAAAACCAATCGTGTGTCCATAGTATACAAGTATAAATTTTATAATCTGGATAAATCTGACTGATTAGGCTGGCATATTCTTGAAGCTGCATTTTATACTTATCGCGAAACAAGGATTTATTAACATCTGTTTTATAATCCAAAATCCATATCTCTTGGGCAACCTTATCGACCAGCAGTCGATCAATTCGACGACTGACAAAACGTTCGTTTAAAATACCTGCAATTGGCACCTCAACCTGAGATTTTGCACCAAACAATTTTGACAAACCTGGTACGGCTCGTATATGATTTATTAAATCTAAATTTCCACACACTTTGTCGTCATTAATAAAAACACGCGACAGCATTGCATGCACCTGCGTACCTGTATTAGTTGCCAATTTAATATCGTCTAAATCATTTAAAATTTGCTTAATATCATTTGACATCTGTTATCCTGACAGTAGATTCTGTTTTTTCAAAACCTGCCCTATTAGACAAAACACGCCACAATTGAGTGTGCCACGCACAATCGGGTGCAGATTTATTATTTGTAAAACCATATATATACAAGTTATCACGCGCACGCGTCATGGCAACATATAACAACCTATAATATTCTGCCAAAAGAACATTCATATGCTGGGATGCAGCCATTGCACGATTTTGCGACCTGTCTGTACGGGGGGACCATAACCATATTGGCCAATTGGTATACGTACTTTGAATTGGAATAATGTTTTCTAAATCTGGTGTACGAACAGTATCTATCAAGAATACTGCAGGGGCCTCTAACCCTTTGCTGCCATGAACCGTTACAACACGAACCCCAGAAGACGCATCCATATCTCGCTTAATCTGACTGTTTCCTGTAATAAAATTTTTAATAAAGTGCTTTAACGTTCCTGGATTCGTTCTTTCATAAGCCAATGATATTGTTAAAAATTCTTCCAACGGATCTATAATTTGGGTCCCCAACGCCGCTATCATCTTTGTTCGCATATCATCATGATTCAAAAACGTATTAAAAAAAGTATATGGCCCCATAGTTTTAGACCACGCAACAGCCATTTCTAAATCCATAAATATATCAGGATACAAATCACGCAAAACTTCAAAAACAGTTATTGATGTTGAATTTAAATCTTGCTTTTTTCTGGCAGAATTTTCAGAATTTCTTAGCTTACATATTTTTAAAATTTCCGCTAAAGACAATCTATAAAAAGGACATCTTAACAAACAGCACAAACTGTAATCATCTGTCACATCCAGACAAAATCTAATCAAATTCAACATATCTCGAACAGCTGGAAAATCTGGCAAAACAATACGATCACTGCCAGCAACATCAACAGATTGACGCTTTAATTCCGAAACAAGCTTTGACGCAAATGGATAACGATTTTGAACCAATACCATAATATCTTTTGGCTGAAAACTACCAGCGTCAATCAACGACTTTATTTTAAGCGCTATTGTTTTTATATATTCATCCAACGATATTCCATCAATCTTTTTAGATTGCAGCTTATGCAATTCAACCACACCTGCCACATCTGTCCTGAAACATTTATGCGGATTATTAACAAACCCTGTCATTTCTTTTACATCAGAGTCAGCAAAAAACGTATCAACTGTATTTAATATTGCTGGTGCAGACCGAAAGCTTTGTGTCAACGGAACTTCTTGTATTGTACGCAAATTTTGTTTAATCTGTTCCCCAATTGCGACGCGACTGTACGCAAAAGCAGCTGGATCAGCGCCCTGAAACCCGTAAATTGATTGTTTACTATCACCAACAACAAACAAAGAATGCGACGTCTGCGAAGTGTCACCATCAACAAAAAACTCACCTGACAGCATTCTTAATATATCCCACTGTGCAGGAGATGTGTCTTGCGCTTCGTCCACAAGAATATGCGACAACGACAAATCCAGTTGAGACAATACCCACCCCATATTTTCAGGATTAGAAAACAGTCTTCTGGTATACAAAATCAAATCTTCAAAATCCAAAACATTTGACGCATTTTTTAATTGACGATATTTGTTTGCAAATGCATAAGACAAATCAAACATCGCTATCGTATCATCAAACACCGACCGATTTGCATTGTATTGATTTATAGAATCAACACGCACCATCTCTTCAAACAAATAGTCAATTTTTGCAACGTTCACTATCGGGGTTTCTTCACCCGTCAAATACGCTGTTTTGTATTTTTCAAAATCTATAGTTTTATCAATATATTGTTTGGTTAAACTAATAATCTTATCTAAGTAAGCAGCTGGCTTATTTCGCTTTTTTTGATCTAAATTTGCAGATTCTATGATTTTCTCTAACTTTTTCACATCATAATCCATACAAACAGGATTATTTAAACCAAGAAAATTAAAGGTACTTTCAACAAAATAATTTCGATATTTAACAATATCTGACACATCAAAAAAAGATTTATATCGTTCGCTTAGGCACCCCAACAAATCAGGCATGGAAAATTCAGAAACCCGCGACACAATGTGAGAAAAAGCATCACAAGTACGTTCATCATCAGATTGATCTATAACCAGTCTATTAAACGCTTCTTGTTGCAAAACACGCTGCGCATCATCTGATATCAAGGTCCACGATGGTGACAAGCCTGCCTCCGTCGGGAAGCGATGCAATATTTCTTCACAAAAACCATGTATTGTTTTTATCTTTAGAACATCAGGGTTATCAATATAGTAAAAAAATATTTCACGCGCATGCGCAACATCTTCTGCGGTCACACAAACATTAACAGATACACCCGCTAACAAATCCTTTAATTCATCATCTGTGCTTAGTGCCCAATCACGCAGCGATTTTAATATACGATTTCGCATTTCACCAGCACCAGCATTTGTATACGTCAAACACAAAATACCAGAAGTATAATCATGCGAACTGCGAAATAAAATACGCAACAAACGTTGAACCAACACGCTGGTCTTGCCAGTGCCTGCATTCGCCTGAACCCAAATGTTTTTATTGGGATTTGCCGCCAAATCTTGCGCTGGTGATAATCTTCTTTTTTGTGTCATTTATACCCTTGCTTTATCGTTTGGATTTTAGTATAAATTCGAATGAACTTCAAGATATATAACCTAATATTATTCAGCAAGGAGAGAAAGAGAATGGAAATCAATCAGTTTTTTTTGTATGGCGCTGGTGCAATAAGTATACTGCTGACTATTATATTGATCGTGTTGTTTTTTATATCCAGAAAATCACAAAAGGTTATGCAATCCTTGCTGACCATAATGACACGGCCAGAACGTGCGAAAATCGCCGATGCTGCAAGAGTACTGCAAACAATAATGAGCGACGAAATAAAAAAGATCGAATCTAGCTTTCAAACAATGCGCGACACATTAAACACACAAATAGAAGCCGCAAATGAACTAAAAAACATATTAAACGAGCAGAACAACAACTTGGTTTCCTTAGCAGACGAAGCAACAAAAAAAATAGCTGTAATGTCAGGACGATTGGACAATACTGTATCTGGACTGCAGAGCATCGTAGAATCTGAATCATGGTCAGACATCACGAACACAACTGACAATTTTAGCAATACTGTTAACGAGCTGGTCGCTAAAATCAACAACACAACACTAGAAACCACTCAAAAAACAACCCACATCCAAGAATCTATAAATTCATGGGTCGAAACAAGTGATAAATTATCTGAAAAACTAGACGAAACATTTGCTAAAAACAGCCAGCAAATGAAAGATTTAACTAGCGAATCCGATACCATGATAAACAAGCTGGCAGAGCTTGCAAAATCGACATCCGACGGATTTACTGATGTCAAAAATGCAGCCGCCAACTATGAGGACGTCATGATACGCAACGATAGACTGTTGGATGGCTACTTAGATAAAATGGATGTGTTTAGCAAACAATCAAAGAAACAATTAACCAGCCAAATGAATACATTAACCAACACCGCAAATGTTGTTGGCGGCCAGGTACGCTTAGCCGAGTCATCAATTGATACACAAATAAAAAAATTAACAGACGCTGTCGAAACATTGATGTCATCAGCAACATCAACAGAAAGTGCCGTACGTGGAATATCTGGCGAAATTGCAACACTAACCAAACATTTTGATGGCGAAATAAAAGAGTTTGCCACAGGCGTTGTATCTGAACTAAAAACTGTTTCTGGCGTAGCAAACATTACACTAGAAAACACAAAAGGCGCAGCAAACGCGTTCTCGGATTCCGTTAAAGCAATGGCTACGGGCGTGCGCGAAACACTGATTGAAATGAATACCGCACACACACAGCTGTCTGGTCAATCTGAAAACCTAATCAAAATGTCAAATGAAACAACCGCCCAGCTACAACCTCTGTCTGAACTGATAGAAAAATATTATGCGGCCCTGCCCGATTTAACCAAGGATTCAATCGAAACAAGTGATAAACTGGAAAAAATTGTCGCTAGTTTGACAGAAAAAGTTAACCAGATGAAAACAACAGTTAACGAAACAACCGATACAGTATCAGAATCCGCAATTAAGCTGGAAGACCTTGCGGGAACATCACGCCAGCAAATGATTGATTTAATGTCCGATTATGCAAAGGCTGTAAACACAATGCAGACATTAAATAAACAAATGATGGTAGCACGCGCAACCGCGCCAATGGACGCAATAAAAGCAACACCAACAGAATCTTTTGGCCATATTAGTTCTGCAGACTTTTTATCACAAAGCGAAAGAATGTTTGAAAAATTACACGAACAATCCCAAGACTTGACACGCGCAATTGGCGCAGACATACCAGATATAGTCTGGTCAAAGCATCACGCTGGTGACAAAACAATATTTTCAAAATGGCTGACAAAAATGTTAAACGCAGCAGACAAAAAACAAGTTCGAAACACGATTAAGTCGGACACTGTATTCAGATCACAGGCAGTTCAGTTTGTACGCAGTTTTGACAAAATTATTAGCAATGCTAACCAAACTGATGCACCCGACAAAGTAATTACCGCATTACTTAAGACCGAACTAGGACAAATTTACAGCATCTTGAAAAACAATATGTAATATATACAACATGTTTGTTTTAATAAAAAATCCCAGCATTGCTGGGATTTGATTTTATTCGAAACAATCTTAACGTTTGCTGAACTGTGTAGAACGACGAGCCTTGCGGTAACCATAATGCTTACGTTCAACAACACGACTGTCACGTGTTAAGAAGCCAGCCGCCTTTAATGTCGCACGCAATTCTGGTTCTTTCTTTTCCAAAGCTTTAGAAATACCATGCTTTACAGCACCAGCCTGACCAGACAAACCACCACCTTCTACCATGGCAACAATGTCATATGATGTTTCACGTTTTGTCACACCAAATGGCTGAGCAATAATCATCTGCAATACAGCACGACGGAAGTATTCACCAGAAGCTTTGCCATTAACGATAATATTGCCTTTACCTGGCATCAAATATACACGCGCAACAGAATCTTTACGTTTTCCTGTGGCATATACAGCATCGTTTAATTTTGGTGTTGCAACAGGCGCCTTTTTGGCAGCTGTTTTTGTTGTTGCAGCCTTCTTAACTGTTGTTTTTGCGGCTGTCTTTTTTACTTCTGCCATTATTCACCCCTTTTATTTTTGCGATTCAAAGATGCAAAATCAATAACAACTGGATTCTGCGCAGCATGTTTGTGTTCGCTGCCAGCATAAACATGCAATTTATTCAAGCGTTTATTAGCCAATGCAACAGCTGTACGACGACCCATCATACGCTTTACAGCGTTTGTAACCAATTTTTCTGGTTTTTCAGAACGCATCTGTCCCAATGTACGTTCTTTGATGCCACCTGTCCACAAACTGTGCCAAAAGAACTTTGTTTTGTCAGCTTTCTTGCCAGACAAAGCAACCTTGTCTGCATTAATTATGATTACATGATCACCACAATCCATGTTTGGTGTCCATGTGGCTTTGTTTTTGCCACGCAAGATGTTAGCAGTATATGCCGCCAAACGTCCCAGCGTGCAATCAGTTGCGTCAATCAAATACCATTTGGCATCTAATTCGCACTTTTTTAACGATTTTGTCGCTGCCATTTTAATTTTTCCTTAGGTTTATAAATTAAAGCGACGCAATTATGCCCCAAACCATTGAAAAAGTCAAGAAAAATCAATACGGTATTATTATACCATATACATCACCTGCTTTTCTGAACAAACACATCAATTATTGGACGAATTTTATCAAAAACCTGTTCTATATTCATACGCGTACCATCTGGGCGCATCTCGTCAATTACGGTCCACTTTTTAGAATCTCGTGATGCAATATGACGATATACATCCGATACATCATATAACAACCGAAAGTCTGATTCATGCATATCAGGTTTGCCATTTTGATATTCTTTTAAACCAGTGTGACGCATTTCATATGCGACTTTTGGATCCAAATATAAATATATGTTATAATCTGGACGCAAAATACCCATATTGGTAAATTCTAGGTTCTCTAAAAAGTCTATTTTTGAATCCCATTGTTCGCGCGGTGTTTTTGCAACAGAGAAAGCATTACTATACGTATACCTGTCTAAAATAACCCAGTTTCCAGAATCTAACCATCCTTTAATTAACGGCATATGTTGCTGACGATCCAGTGCATATGGCAACATCGTATATTCTGCTGGCAAATCACGTGTTGCACCAAATTTTCCGTTCAAGTAATCACGAACAAAGCGACCAAAGAAAGCGTTATACTGTGGAAAATCTAATGTTTGGACAGGAATCCCCTGAGATTTTAGATAGTTAACAATATTCATAACCTGAGTATGCTTGCCTGCTTTATCAGCCCCTTCTATGGCTATAAGTTTTCCTGATTTCATTTATCTATCCTTTTTTGTTTATATAAAAACCCGCATAAATGCGGGTTATATATTAGTCCTCTAAGAAGCTGCGCAATTTACGTGCACGTGTTGGGTGTTTCAGCTTGTTCAAAGCTTTTTGCTCAATCTGACGTATACGTTCACGCGTAACACCAATATATTCACCAACCTCTTCCAATGTACTGGTTTTGTTAGTAGACATTCCAAAGCGCTGACGCAAAACTGTTTCTTCTTTTGGATCTAGTTCTGATAGAATCTGAGTAACTATTTTTCGCAGATTTTTTTGCGCAGCAGACGTAAACGGATTTTTAGCCGTTTCATCAGCTATTATTTCAATACGCGAACTATCATCTTCGGTACCAACTGGGGCCTCTAGTGAAATTGGCTTCAAATTAACTTTCATCGCCTTGTGAATCTTATCTACGGGCAAATATATAATCTTAGACAATTCTTCTGCAGTCGGTTGACGCCCATATTTATGCATAAATTGGCGTGACGCGCGCTGAATTTTGTGAATATTATCTATCATATGCACAGGGATACGAATTGTACGTGCCTGATCGGCAATACTGCGTGAAATACCCTGCTGAATCCAGTTTGTAGCATACGTCGAGAATTTATTACCCAAACGATAATCAAACTTATCAACCGCTTTCATCAAACCTATATTTCCATCTTGGACCAAATCAGAAAAATCTAACCCTAAACCACGATTGCTGGATTTTTTAGCAAACTTAATAACCAAACGCAAATTAGCCTCTATCATTTCGCGTTTTGCACGTGCGGCTTCTGCTTGGCCACGACGAACCAGTTCTACCACCTTTTTATATTCAGCCGTAGGTTGGCCTGTCTCTGTTGCGATAGCAGTAATATCTTCTTGAATTTTTAAAATATCTGCTTCATGTTTTTTTGCAAAGTTCGACCATACAGGGCTCTTGTGCTTAGCCAACTTTTTAACCCAGTTACGGTTCAATTCATTACCAACATATTCTGCCAAAAAGTCTTCACGTTTAATCTTATTCGCCATAGCCAAACGCAACAACTTTCCTTCTAGCCCCATCAACAACTGGTCACGCTTGGTCAACTGTTCCAAAATTTCTGCAACACGATCATCATTTAAACGTATCTTGCTGACATGTTCAAACAGTTCAAGACGCATTTTATTATATTTCTTTTCTAATGCCATATCAGGCGTGTCAGACGTCAACAAATTTTCCAAACGTTTTGCCTGTAACTTTTGCATACTATTAAATACACGCTTTATTTTTACAAACAAATCCGTTACCATTGGCATCAGTGATTCTTCCATTACTGGAATTGGCACACCAGATGTACTGCGTGGCGTATCTTCTTTTTTGATACCATCTTCTTCGTCTGCATCGTCTTCTTCGTCTTCATCTTCTTCGACAGATGCATCTGCTAAATCATCTAAATCATCATCATCCAATTCATCAACGTGTTCGACGCCTTTGGATTTCAAAGCTTCTGACAATGCGGCCAACGATTTCTGTTCTGATTCACTGGAATACATTACTTCTAGATTAACAATGTAGCGCAGACGAATATCTTCATTCAAAAGTTGCTGATACCAATCCAACATTGCCTGAATTGTCATCGGACTTTCGCACAAACCGTATACCATCAAACGAGATGCCGCTTCAATGCGCTGCGCAATTGCAACTTCGCCAGCTGCAGTCAACAACTGGACTGTACCAATCTGTTTTAAATACGACTGAACAGAATCTTGAATACCCAGAACTAAACTGCCTGTTTGACTGCGTTCTAACTGTTTGGCATAATGCTCGTAATCATCGTCATTAACGTCGACTTGTTCTGCAGCAGCATTCAATAAATTACGTGTTTTATCACGCGATTCTTCTGAATCGTCGTCATCATAATATTTGCCTAAGTCGCGCGGATAAGAATCAGTTTCAAGGACTTCTAAACCTAAATCTTGTTGAAAAAAATCTAGAACCTCGTCTTGTTCATCAGATGGAATCTCATCTGCTTCTGTTGCAGCAGAAAAATCCATCTGAGACATATATCCCACTTCGATGGCGGATTCAGCCAATTTTTGCAAATTTTCTGGCAAGGAATCAATCAACAGTCTTGTTGCTTCGTCCAGTTTTTTTACCATTAGACAACCTTTGAAGTTTGTTATATTTCAAAAATTATTTCTTTTTCTTAGCAGGTTTGCTGGCAGCTTTTTGCGCCTTGGCCACTGCATCATGGATTGCGGATTCAGAAACCAAACCCAGCACGATTGGACTTTGAATTTGAATCAAAGAATACGAATTATGAGTTTTGTTACGAACAGATGCAACTGTTGGATTTGTGCTGCGCATCAGACGTGCAACCTGGCCATCTGATAATTCTGGATAATTTTTTATAATCCACAAAATACCACCTAAACGATTTTGACGATGCAATTTCGGCGTATAACCAACACCACGTTTGTTTTGCTTGTTTTGAGCCGTCACAATTTCTTCACGCAATGTCAGTCGAGCAGACGCATCTGCTTCACATTTTTCGATGTCTTCACGTGTCAATTGACCACTCAAAATTGGGTTCAAAGGCTGCACCTTATATGTTTCTGCATCAGCTATGCTTTTAACCTCAAGCTCATGCATACCGCAGAAATCTGCAATTTGTTCAAATGTCAAAGCTGTGTTTTCAATTAGCCACAAGGCAGTAGATTTAGGCATATATGGATAGTTCATGGAAAATTCCTCTTGTAATTACGCGGGCTAATATGCCACAAAATTGGGCTAGTTTCAAGTTTTTTTTGTAATTTTTTTTGTGTCCAGATTTTTATCCTGGACACATAGCTTATCGACTATAACACAACGTCCCAAGTTGTACCATTTGGCCCATCACGTAAAACAATTCCACGCGCAGACATCTCGTTACGAATTGCGTCAGCAGATGCCCAATCCTTGTTTGCCTTGGCCACTGTTCGGGCAGCGATAGCAGATTCTATTTCACTTTCTGTCACACCATTAGCTGACAAAATTTTTCCCTGTGCTTTTTTGATATATTCGTCTGGGTTTGATTGAAGAATATTCAAAACAGACATCAGTTCGATAATCTTGTTCACAATTGCACGCAAATCATATTCTGTGGATTTTTTTGATAATTCCGCTGTAATAAAATTAACCCAACTAAATAAAGACGCCGTAACACCAGATGTATTAAAATTATCATCCATCGCCGCTTCAAATTCCGATACAATTTTTGTAACCATCTCATTCGTTTTTTCTGAATTTGCATCTGGAAATACACGTCCTTGAACATCTCGAATCAACAAGTACATTTTATAAATATGACGAACGGCATCTGGGAAAAAGCTGTCAGTGATATCAATATCCGTAGAATAACTGTTGCGCAACAGGGCAAATCTTATAACATCTGCATCATATTTTGCTAATACATCTTGCAACAAAATACCATTTCCAAGAGACTTACTCATCTTTTGACCATTAACTTTGACCAAACCACAATGAATCCAGTATTGGGCAAACGTTTTACCAGTCAGAGATTCTGTTTGAGCAATTTCGTTTTCATGATGTGGGAATACTAAATCACGTCCACCACCGTGAATATCAATTTGCTCGCCTAGATATTTTAAATTCATTGCACTGCATTCAATGTGCCACCCAGGGCGCCCCGCCCCCCATGGCGAATCCCAAGAAATCTCGCCTGGTTTTGCAGACTTCCACAACGCAAAATCACCGTCATTTAATTTCCCAGGCTCGACAGATTTGCGAACACCTGTTTCGTTTTTATTTGTTTGAATGTGTGATAATTTGCCATACTGCGGAAAACTGTCCAACTTGAAATAGACATCTCCAAATTCTGATGCATAGGCATGACCAGAATCAATTAATTTTTGAACAAACCCAATAATATCATCAATACAATGTGTTGCGCGCGCCATAATTGTTGGATTTTCATTACCAAGTGCCGCCATCTCTGCATCTGTCTTTAATATATTCTTTTCAGCAAATTCTATTGGATCTGCACCTATTGCATTGGCATTAGCAATAATCTTGTCGTCAACATCAGTATAGTTACGAACATATTTTACATCAAAACCACGATATCGCAAATATCGTGTAATTACATCAAACGCAACAGACTGATAAGCGTGCCCAATATGCGCATCAGCAGACACTGTAATTCCGCATGCATACATTTTTACCACACCTGGGGTTAATGGGGTAAATTCTTGCTTTTGACGGGTCATAACATTATATACTTTTAGTGTCATATGCGTTCTTCCTTTTTTTTTTTTTTCATCGAGAGTGTAGTAGATAGATATAACAAAAGCAAACAAAATCAGTTTGCCAAAACATTTCTTATTAACAACAACAAAAATTAACAAAACATATTGCCATGTTGATTATTGTGACACCTTTATATCATATAAGTCAAGAAACAAAAAAATTACCCCAGTCTTTCGACTGGGTGAATTTTGTGGCGGAGCGTATAGGACTCGAACCTATGGACCGAAAAACCCGGTCACAGATTAGCAATCTGCTGCATTACCACTCTGCCAACGCTCCGTTGTGTGCTTGGCTATTATATAGAATCACAAAAACAAATGCAAGTTGTAAAATTAACTTTTTATAATATTGACAATTTTAAAACGCTCTATAAAATCACTTTACATGGCGAAAGATGAAAATACGTACTTTTTTAAGATGATAACTATCCAAGGGTCACACTTCGCAAAAGTGTATAATATATCTGAAATAGACGATATATATCCAGGCCGCCGCTTTGTGTCACGCGGAAAACCGTTTGAATGGTGCCAAAACTATTCAGATTCTGGAATACCAACCCCTGGAATAACATTACAAAATCCTGTCCCAATGATACATTTTTGTGATAATGCAATCGATTTACTGATGTGGTACCGTATCGGCATGAAAAGCATATCGCCATGGCAAGAAGTTTATTTTTTTGAGATTTTACCACTGTCACCTGTACACAAACAGACCTGTAATGACAAAAATAAATTATACCAATGTGGCGCATGGCATATCGAAATTATAAGACAAATAACTATTGGCGAGATTTTTCGTATTGCATCCCAAGAAATTAAAGATAATATAGATGAAATTATCAACAGATACCCTGATCAAAACATGATGAAAATCATTTTATATATCCAAGAGAACGTTATAAGAAAAAGACAAAAATAAAACCCGAAATTTCGGGTTTTATTTTTTTACTTATCTTCGCTATCAACTGCTGGCTGATATATTTCAACATCACGCGTCATGGCAAAGAACTTTTCTGCACGACGTGCTGGCAGCTCTTCTGCTGGCACCTGTTGCAGTTCGCCAATATGTTTTGCAACTGCGGACGATAATAATTCCATCGTTGTTTGCCAGTTGGTATGCGCACCTTTGTCTGGTTCTGGAATAATTTCATCAATAACATTCAAGTTCGCCATATCACGTGCAGTCAACTTCATAGCCGCAGCAGCAACTGCCTTAAACTTATTATCCTTCCATAGAATAGACGCACATGATTCTGGGGCAATTACAGAATAAATCGCATTTTCTAACATTAAAATCCTGTCGGCTGTTCCAATTGCAATCGCACCGCCAGAACCACCCTGACCAACATTAACCGCAACATACGGTGTCTTTATTGACAAACCCACAGACATTGACATCGCAACAGCCTGGGACTGACCACGTTCTTCGCCTTCACGTCCTGCAAACGCACCTGCTGTATCAAACAAGGAAATCAAAGGCAGTTGAAACTTTTCTGCCAAACGCATCATGCGCTGAGCCTTACGATACCCATCTGGATTTGGCATACCAAACCTGTGTTTTTGTCTGGTTTCAATTGTACGCCCCTGCTCTTGCCCGATAATTACAGCTGGGATACCACGCCAAAAGCCAATTCCAGAACCCATGGCCGCATCTTCGGCATACAGGCGATCCCCAGCCAAATATGTCCAATCATCAACAATTCCATTTATATAATCTAAGAAATGTGGACGGTTTTCATGTCTGGCCAACAACACCTTGTCATAGGCATCGTTTTCACCCATACCACGTAATTTCTTATGAGAATCCAGCGCAGGCGTTGCAATATTTATTTGTTTTGGCGTGCGCTCTTGCTTAGTTAAAACAGCTAAAATCTTGGCCAATCTATCATGCAAATCACACCGCGGGACCACCATATCGACCATGCCATGTTCGTACAAATAATCCGCTGTCTGGAAATTAGATGGTAATTTTTCACGAATATTCTGCTCAATAACACGACGCCCAGCAAAACCAATGCGTGCACCAGATTCTGCAACATGTACATCGCCCAACATCGCAAAAGACGCTGTAACACCACCATATGTCGGATCTGTCAACAGCACGATATATGGAATACCGTTTTCATGCAATTTGTTTACAGCCGCCGTAGTTCGCGCCATTTGCATCAACGACAAAATATTTTCTTGCATACGTGCACCACCACTGGCTGTAACCATAATAAATGAACGACTGGTTTCAATCGCATGTTCTATACTGGCAACAATTGCATCACCTGCGCTGCGCCCCATTGACCCCATCATAAAATCGCCATTTAGAACACATATCGTCGCAGGAACACCGCCAATCGTACCATCCGCAGACACAACTGCATCACTATGCCCTGTTTCTGCGCGCGCATCAGCCAACCTGTCAACATACGCAATTCTGTCGACAAACTGTAGCGGATCATCTGTTGCGGTTGGCAATGTTAGCCTTTCCCATTTTCTATCATCAAACAGCAAATCAAAGCGCTGCTTAGGTGTCATAATAAATGCACGCCCACAACGTGGACAAATATATAAATTATCTTTGTAATCTTTGTAATAAACCAAGCGACCACAAGATTCACATTTTATCCACATCAAACGACGGACACGTTCGTACTTGTCACGATTCTTATTTTTTATACCTGATTTTTTGCCAAACAACATGACGGCTATCCATTCATTTTTTTGGTTAACTCACGACTGGGCTTAAAAAGAATAGTTGTGCTGGCTGGCAACGGCATTGGCATTCCAGTACAGGGATTATACCCTATCTTAGTAGCACGTGCCCGCGGCTGAAAAGTCCCAAAACCACGTATTTCAATCCTGTCGCCATTAGCAACGGATTCTATCATATGATCTGAAACGGTATCCAACATTGCTGCCGCATCTGTGGCACGCATATGTTTAAATTGCACCTGTATTGTTCTTACGATATCTGAACGCTTCATTTTTTTCCCTTATTGCTTTGCACTATATTATTAATGCACGAACAGTTTTTTTCAAGAACAAAGTTTTTTTCTAAAACTAAGATTAGCTTCCTGTGATAATAACACCTTAATAAGTGTAAAATAATTTATAACCACAGGAGTTTTTATTATGCACAAAATTTTAAACTTATACGATTGCGAAGATGATACAGAAAAACAAACTGCAGAACAGCGCATGCCACTGATTGGCGATATTGCACCACAATTTAAAGCCCAAACAACAAATGGACCAATAAATTTCCCAAATGACTATGCTGGAAAGTGGGTCATTTTCTTTTCGCATCCAGCAGACTTTACCCCCGTTTGTACATCTGAATTTATTAGATTCCAAGAGCTCAAGCAAAAATTTAATGAAATAAACACCGAACTGGTCGGCCTGTCCATTGGATCGATATCGTCACACTTAGGATGGATTTATGCAATCGGACAAATGAATGGCGGAATTAATATAACTTTCCCAATTGTTGCAGATAACAATATGAAAATCGCACAAGAATACGGAATGATTCATAAAAACACATCAGATACCAGTGCAGTACGCACAGTATTTATCATAGATCCACATGGCACAATTCGAACAATTTTATATTATCCGCCTGTTCTGGGTCGAAATTTTACCGAAATTATGCGAATTGTTGTCGGATTGCAAGTTGCAGACGCTTTCAAAGTTGCAATGCCTGCAGACTGGCTGCCTGGAGAAGACGTGCTAATGCCTGCCCCACAAACGGTTGCTGATATGAACAAACGAAACAACAAAACCGATCAGCCAGCCTGTTTTATGCGATATAAAAAACTGTCTGCTGACGCAATATATGATAAAATAGCCAAGAATTCAAAAAACAAAAAACAGAATAAAAAATAACTGGGGCAAAAGCCCCAAATTTTTATTAAAAAACCAACGGTAAATCTTTTAAATCCAGCGGCACACCATCACGTTCTGGATTCCACTGGAAATCGGACATAATCACACGATTTTCACTGTCAAATTTTACCCCTTCAGCTTTAAGGGCACGACATTGTTCCGTCGCCATACCAGCACCCAAAGAACCATCCTTAAAAACAACACGGTGCCATGGCAGATGCCACGAAGCCTTGTTGTTAGATGCATAACCAACAAACCGCGCCATTCTTGGACGACCAATCATTTGTGCAATTTGCCCAAATGATGCAACACGTCCGTATGGTATACGGGCAACTGTATCATATACTTTTTCATTAAATGTTTTTTCCATGATTAGATTTTAGCAAACAGGGCAAAAAAGTCAAATAATAACCCTTGCAAAATAATCCCTTGCTATATATAATACCCCCTCGTGTGGAGCAGTGGCAGAGTGGTTGAATGCGCACGACTCGAAATCGTGTATACGGGCAACTGTATCAAGGGTTCAAATCCCTTCTGCTCCGCCAGTAAACTTTCCCAATATGGACGCAAGATTTTCTAAACATCAAAATTATAATTTTTTACAGATTTAACAATCGCTGCAACCAGTTTATCTTGATGCTTTGATGTTTTTAACAGCTTCTCTTCGGTCGCATTAGACAAGTGCCCCAATTCTAACAGTGCGCCAGGCACCGTCGAACGCAAAACAGCAAATGGTGCATGACGCACATCAGGACCAGGCTGTTGCTCTATCGATGATTTTTTAAACGCACGTGCAGCACCTGTGGCGTATTCCTCACTCATCTCTGCAACAGCATGTTGCTGTAATGACGATAAAGCAATTCTAATATTTTCTTCAAATTCAGTGAAACCTTCGACACCAATTTTGTCTGCGGCGTTTTCAGCCTCAGCCAATTTTTTGGCTTCTTCGTCAGACGCTTTTTCAGACAGAGTATACACAGAAAACCCCTTCATAGCACGACTGGGATTTGCATTTGCATGCAATGATATAAATAAATCTGCCTTTTTGCGTTCTGCAATCTCTGCACGCTGGGCAAGCTTTAGATACGTATCATCGCCACGCGTCAAATATGTTTTAAAACCTTCAACATCCAGCTGATTCTTTAGTTTACGTGCCACAGATAATACCACATCTTTTTCACGTGTTCCGCCCTTACCAATACAACCAGGGTCTTTGCCACCATGCCCTGCATCGATAACAATCGTATATTTTTTTGTAGGTTTATTAACTTTTTGTGCCGTACCAGCAGTTGCCCCCACAGACGCTGTGTTTGTTGCACCAGATCCCGCAACAAAATCTAGTACCAGACGATAATCATTGTCACCATTTGGCTCTAAAACCATTATATTTGACTTTTGTATCTGAGCAATAGATTTATTCAAATTAACAATTATTTGCAACGTATCACCAGTTTGCGCCTGGGCCAAAGACTTTACCAATGTTCCAGACGCCAACTTTGGCATCAACCCCGCGTTTGCAGCTGTATTCGACAGTGTTACTACCAACTGGTTCGCAGGATATGACAACGTATACGATGGTCGCATAGACGTTTCAATTACAAGACGCGTTTTGTTCCCTGGCTGAACACCAGTACGAAGCGAACGCAATGAATTACGTGCAGCAAACGCCATGCGTGGCAATGCAGTTAATGCAAAAAAACTAAAACCCGTGATTTTTAAAACGCTACGTCTTGATATTTTCATGTGCGATATTATAACAAAATTTTATAATTCGTTCAAGCAACTAGATAGGAATAAATAATAAACATTATTAAACAACACCTTGACAAAATGTTTTTTAGAAATAAAATTCTCAAAAAAAAGACATTGTTATGATAAAATTACACGATATAACAATAGAACAACAGATGCGCCTGCAAGAGCTGCGCGCAATGCCACCAGATGAATATGAAAAGATATGTAAAAAATGTGGGCTGTGTTGTCTGTGCAAAATCGGCATTCACGATATTACATTATATACCAATTTATGTTGCAATTATTTGGATCCAAAAACAAAACGATGCACAATATATAAAGATAGACTCGTTATACAAAGAAATGATTGCGCTAAAGTAACACCTGATTTGGTCGTTACCACAGGTTTAGTACCACGAACGTGCGGATATGTAGAATACATATACGGACCAGCAAACAAACCAATAAAGATCGATTGGACAAAAGTAAAACCGTGTGGCAATGTAGACCTTAGCGCCCTGCTCACTGGTTTAGACTGCTTAATTTGGGATTCTTTAAACTGGCGCCACCGATAAAATCTATTGACGCAGAACATCATACTCACAAATGATAAACCATCATAAGAACCAGGTGTTTTTATTATGTTCTGTTTCTTAAATATGGCAACATACGCATCGTCAGTACACCTGCCAAGACAATCGACAGCGTGATTATCAACAGATACCAACGCAGCCACGCATATCCACCAAACACACCAACATACATTAATCCGACATAGCCAATCCAACGCCCAATAAACAAAGCAAAATCTCGAAAAACAAAATATTCAATCTTGTGGTTGGCAGTAATGCATTTAGAATTAGACAAGGCATACATATTAACACTGCACAGTTGATCAAGAATAACAATGGCCGTTGAGTACACAAAATTATAAACTAAGAATGTTGATGGGGCGGTGTGCCATACAAACAATGATATTCCACAAAAAATTACAAATATACTGCCCAAAATCATGTATGGATAATATTTAGGTTTTCCAAAACGTCCTGAAATCCATGATGTAATGATAGAAAATACAGAAAACAATGTAGTAAATATACCTAAATTCAAATCTGTTTTAAACATAAAAATTGTATACATTGTTATAACCGACGCCAACAACCCTGTTCCAAAACCACGCATTACCTCCATTGCAAACAGTTGTCTGACAACAGGAAAGCGCATCATACAATGAAAGAAACCACGAAAATCAATCGGTTTTTTACAACGATGTCTTGATGGTGTCAACATTGGCATCATACACAATTCTATAATTGATAACACTAACAAGAAATACGCCACCTGTGTGTAAGAACCAGTATCAATAAAAAAACCTAATACAATCGGAACAACAACTTTCACGGCATAATTTGTGGCCATCTTGGCCCCCATGTACAAACCAACTGTATTGCGGCTACTTTTCTCACCAACCATCAGATTCATTGGCAAATGATACATAGCTGCACCAATACCATATAACAACCCCAATGGCACAACATATTCTGCAACACGCGCATCCAGCAATATTATAGCTAACAACAATATAATTTTCGGGACCTGATTCAATGCGAATACAGAAACTTTATTGTAACGTTTGCACCAATGCGCAAAAGCAAAAAATCCAGCAGACGTTGCCGCATATTCAAACAATTTGTACATAGAAACAGACAAAATTTCGCTGCTAGACAATTGCATAATAAAAGATATTAAAAATGTTCCCAAAAATAAATCTGTGATATTTCGCATAGCAGAAAACACCACCAGCAACTTTAAATCACGCGATAATTTTGGTTTAGATAACATGCCCGCTCTCTCCGTTGAAGTTTTTTTGTATTTTAGCACAAAATTCCTAATAAATTAAGATATAAATATTTGACACACTGAAAGCATATTTATATAATGTCTTGCATGAAAAAGTTGATGTTTATATTTTTTGCAATATCTATTCTTACCCTTTCTGGATGTGGGGTAAAGTCAGAGCTGAAACACCCAAGCCCAGACTATCCGCGTTCTTATCCAGTATATTAAAAAAACGCCGATTTGGCGTTTTTTTATTTACTTATACAGTTTGCAAACGTTTGTGCCAACATTGTTGTTTCTGTCGAAGACAGTTGGGCCACTGGAACAGTGTAACAACGAGCGCTGTCGCGAATAATAAATACTTTTGTTCCACGCTTATAAGCGGTTTGCATATCATCCATTTGAACACTGGATAAAAATGCATTCTGGGTCAGCGGATTATTAGTCAAACCTGCTTGAACCACTTGGTATGCAGTATCATAATTCCACAATTCCGAACGCGATTCAACCTGCATATATATAGACCAATCATCATACGGATTTTCTGGTTGCGCTGTCATTGTTGGAAAAGCAGTCCCAACAACCAATGCTGCTGCTGTTTGTAAAACAGTTGGTTCGTTCGCACCAGTTGCATGCGCCCCTGTATTTAAATGCAAATCATCCCCACATGCTAAGTTCATACGATTTGTATACCCAGCCAATACAGCATCAACTGCCGCCTGCCAATCTGCCCCCTTTTCATTTAGGTTTAAGCTAACAATCTTTTCGGCCCACCCCCAAATATTAGCACCAACGTTGCCAGCATTCGCAAATCGCGATACCATCTCTGCACTGCCCCCAGGAACACCAGCACCACAATAATCTGTCAATTGTGTATTTAACATACTGACAGTTTCATTCCCGTATGCAAGCGCAACCGAATGACATGCCATCGCTGCTTCTAATTCTTGACGTCGCTTAATACACAAATCAGAATTTGACTTGGACAATTTGTTTGCCATATTTGCCATAGATAAATACGACATTAATTCTTGCTGTACGTACGACGGGCACAATCTGGCCGCAGTATTCATACCGCCTGCCCCAGTACGAGTGTTTGTATTATATTGCGGCAACAAAACGGAATTATCACGTTGCAAACACAATAATGTATAATTATACAATTCTGATTCTGTTGCATATTGACACTTAGATTCACGTTGTCCTGGTATAACCGTCACATCACCGCAATAATCCGACAAACATGCAAAAATCTTTTCACGACATGCTGTATCGACATCTGGTTGCGTTACCATATAGTATGTATTGCGTTGGTTTGCCTTATACGCATTAGCTAATCCCTGATTGCCACGTGCACCATCTGCACTGGGTGTATACATTGATATACTGCGAGAGTTCGACACCGCATTGCCTGCAGACACAGTTCCTGCAGACACTGCATTCGCATCAAAACCACCAAAACACACGCCAAACAGCCCAAAAAACAGCAGTAATTTATTCATTAAGCTCCCTCTCGTTAGGCTAATTTTAACACAAACGCACCAAAAACGCAAACATTGTTTTACAATAGCAACTAAATTTTGATTGATTCACCAAAAATCCATGATATGATTTTGGATATGATTATAAGTAACGAGATTTTAACACAAATTTCCGACGACATTAATGCCGTCAGGGGGTTTCTTTGACCCAAAAAAAATAAAACAACAAATTGAAGATTTGGATACCCAGATCAACAATCCTGAATTGTGGAATGATCCAGACAACGCCCGTACAATTTTACAAAAAAAATCTTTATTAGAAAAACAGTTGAATGATTTAAACCAACTGGAATCAGACTTGGAAAATTTGAGTGAATTGTACCAAATTGCGCCAGACGATACAGATGTTATTGCTGGCATTGAACAGCTGGCAAATGCTGCACATCGTGCAAAATTTATTACCCTGTTCCGTGAACCCGCAGATAACAATGGTGCTTTTTTATTTATTCAGGCAGGGGCTGGTGGAACCGAAGCACAAGACTGGGCACAAATGCTGTCAAGAATGTATACCAGATGGGCAGAACGCCATGGTTTTTCGTGCGAGGTTATAGAAGAACATGAAGGAGATACTGCTGGAATAAAAAATGTTACCTATCGTATTTCTGGTGATCGTGCTTATGGTTGGTTAAAAAATGAAATTGGGGTTCATAGATTAGTTCGAATTTCACCATTTAATGCAAACGGAAAGCGCCAAACCAGTTTTGCCTCTGTGGATGTTTGGCCTGATGTAGACGACACAATCGAAATTGAAATAAACGATAAAGATCTGCGTATAGACACATATCGTTCATCTGGTGCAGGCGGACAACACGTAAACAAGACCGACAGTGCTGTACGCATCACGCACATCCCAACAAACATAGTGGTTACATGTCAAAATGAACGTAGTCAGATTCAAAACCGCGAAATGGCAATGAAAATGTTGCGCAGTAAACTGTATGAGCTTGAAATGCAAAAGCGGGCCGAAGAAGAAAACGCCGCATTAGCCGCACAGAAAAAAATTGAGTGGGGAAGCCAAATTAGAAATTATGTTCTGTACCCATACCAATTAGTCAAAGACATTAGAACTGGCGTTGAAAAAACTGATTCAGAAGCTGTTTTGGACGGTGACTTAGACGATTTTATGCTAAGCCTGTTACAACGTGGATAAATCTTGACTTTATAAATAGATATTATACAATAAGCGCCCATTTATTAATATCAGGTATAAACATGTCACATATTGAACAAACTAATTTTTTTCATACTGTCATTAAAAAAACATGTCCAAATGTTACAGACATTAAACGCATAGACTCATGCGCCCCCAACAAACCTATATTTTTAGCAGAAACCCTTAAATCCACACCAATTGTATTCAAGTTTGTTGATTCTCGTATTGCTATGCGTGATAGATTTGTATCTGACAGACTGGCTGCCAAAAAATTACCAATATTACGAATTAAGATTTCTGGTTATGAGGCCCAATGGTATGAAACATATAAATTTAATCCATGTTGCACATTAGATGAATACATAAAACAAAACTTGGACGATGACAGAATTATTAAAACATATAAACAAGTATTGGATGTCCAAGCACAAATTGCTGAATCATGTTTAGATGATGCGGGGTCTAACACAGGGAAATATTTTTTAGACACTTATAAAATCACTGCACCTAGAACACGATCAAAAATATTGACTGATGTATACAGCATTGTTATAAAATACTTATCACAGCGTCACAATCTGCGACTGCTGCACAACGATTTGAACAGAAAAAACATATTATGCAACCCTGATGGCAGCCTGAATCAAATTATTGATATAACTGGTGTATCATTAGCTTCTGAAGAATTTGCAATGATTTCATTGTTATGCCATTTTCCACTGCCAGATGCTTCGGATGAATTAATTGATTACTACAATAAAATTACAGGTCGTAAATTAGATCGACGTTTTATTCACGCTGGGGTTAATCTGATAAAACAAAAACAACGATTCCAAGAAAAATTGCGTGACTTCAAATCCACAATCAGCTGTTACAGAATAAAATAAGCGGAATCACCCGCTTGCATTTTTTGTTGAAATACTTATAATGAGATTTGCTGTGCCCATTGCATAATTGGATAATGCGCCACCCTCCGAAGGTGGAGACTGTGGGTTCGAGTCCCGCTGGGCACGCCAGAGTTTAGCTTTTGCCATATAGTTATTTTGCTAGTTTAAACAAAAAAGCTCTTATGTACTTACATTTAATATTTTCTATCTTTATTAATTTAATCAGCTTTCGCATATCAGAGTTTAAAATAGCGTCACTATATACCCCAAACGCATTTGATAATGCGTGACGGTTTTTTAGATTTTTTCCAAGCTCTAACAATTCATAAGCTAAATACGAAATATTTTCACGCCTATCTTCTTTACTAAGCCTATTATACCCATAAAAATATATTGGGAAAACAAAATCACATAGTATGCGGGCGTAAACTTCAGGCAAATAATCATTCTTATTAAGTACAGACAAATAAAATTTAGCCCCTCGAATCCCCCATCTTTTCCACTTTTCAACTGTAAAACATTTAGAATCAACAGAATTTTCACGACGGACATATCTATAAAATGCATCGTTTCGCACAGCAATTTTATTTGCCCAAAAAGCGGCCTGAAGTCCAAAACAAAAAGTATCTATTTCAAAATGTATCTGATGTTCTTTTATCATTTTAGCACTATATATTGCATCCCATAAATTTTGTCCAAAGAACTTAAATTTATCCTTGGATATCATATTGTTTAGCTCTAACTTTTGAACAACCTCTGTTCCATCCAGTTCAATAGTTATAACATTTCCCTTGGCTATATCTGCCTTATCACTCACAGCTAAGCTATAAAGTTTTTCAAAAAAATCTAGATCAACGTAATCATCGGGATCAACGAAACCAATATATTCACCAGTTGCAACATCTAATCCCTTTTGACGCGCAATAGCTGCTCCTCCATTCTTTTTACAATCAATGACTTTTATACGGGAGTCCTTCTGTTTATATTCGTTTAATATCATTATACTGTTATCTAAACTAGCATCGTTAACACATATGATCTCTATATCTCGTATTGTTTGATTAATCAACGAATCCAGACAACGCGACAAATATGATTCAACGTTATAAACAGGTAAAATAATTGAAATTTTCACCATTTCTTCCTCTTGTATTACTTATATGGAAAAACTCGTATCAAGTCATTACAAATATTGTTTATCTTATCTTGTGGAACACGATAAGCATCATGGATAAATTTAACATCATTGATTATTGTTTCGGGTGTCATTATTATCTTTTCTGGCAAATCCATATCTAAAGCAGAATAATAATCAATAAATTTATAATCCCCTCCAACAATCTTATCTGACAAAACCATACGCATATTTGGTATAGCAAAAGAATCTGCGACTATTAACCCATGCATTGCACTAGAAATAACATGTTTGCATTGCACAACCTGCTCCAATGTTTTTTCAACTGGTTGTGTTACATCTATTACGATAGAATTTTTAACCTGAATATTTTTTAACAAAGGACTATCTTGATCAACATAATGAGGAATAATTCCTAGCTCATATTTCTTTTCTACATTTGATAAGTCAAATATTTTAGAAGTTAAAAGACCAGGATCGCCCAACACAACATGCTCCAGATCTTCACCCATATATTCTTGCATACGACGCAACGTATACCTGCCACGAAGGGCACGAACATCAAAACGACGAATGGCATATTGACCGCTATCACTTTGTGGCTTAATAAAACCAGTTCCCCAAATCTTAATTTTCGGACACAAAATACGCCTAATGCTAGTGACAGGCGACATTTTAGACTCAAACAAAACATCCATTAAACTGCCTAGCGCTATGCATTCTGCATTAATTTTACTTGCATAATCTGCAGTAACACCAAACAAGTCATTAAAAATTTTTACATTTAAAGCATCCCCAAAATTGTATTCTGAATTGTAATAATACAACTTTATTTTTTTCATATAAATCCCTTTATTTAACTTTCAAAAACATTATTCCAAACAAAAAATATTCTGTTTTGTGGGTGTGACGTACTTTAAAAGTTGGAATAACGCCAAATAAATAAAACTTTAATTCCTGTGTGCCATAACGACTAATTTTTGCCAACGGAATTAGACCAAGTAACCAAAACCAAATTGTTCGAGTTGCATAATATTTTGCCAAACCATCTAAATCATTTCTCTTTATATAATTACATACACGATGTCCCCAACAAGCTAATAATACACGCTTAGATTTGACAGTATTATAATACCAACGCATACACAAACAAATCTGTTTATAATCATCTATTTTTATTTTTTTATTTAATAAATGCTTAAGCGTCACAGCCGCACGTTCTATTAGAATATCCCTATCCTTGTCTGATATGTTATCTAGATCAATAACAAGTTCTAGCAACTTTTGCGACCCCAATAATGCACATTCTAATTTTTCCGAGGAAAATTCAGCGGAATCTAAAGACCCATCATGTCGTATATAATTATAAAATACATCATTCACGGTTATCACACGATTTGCATGCGTCACGGCCGATATTAAAAAGCAAGTATCCTCAGCCATTGAAATTCCAACAGGAAATCCCAACTTGTGTTCTTTTATCATTTCAGTGCGATAAATTGCTGTTGTAAAACAATAATTAAAATGATATTTGTTCTTGTTAATACTGTCATTTAATAACATTAATTCTGTACGACCATAGATATCTATTGACTTTAATTCACCACGCGCAATATCTGCCCCTGATCGAGTTGCCGCTGCATATAACCTGTCATAAAAAACGTCATCTACACTGTCATCAGAATCTACAAATGCAATATATTCGCCCCTTGCAGATTGTATTCCCGTGTTTCTAGTCGCCGCAACCCCTAGGTTTTGTTTATGTTGCTTAACCACTATACGAGAATCGCTTTTGGAATATCGTTTTAAAACTTCATAAGTGGCATCCGTAGACATATCGTCAATACAAATAATTTCTATATCTGCAAGAGTCTGTACCACCAAACTGTCCAAACAATTTGCTATGTACTTTTCTGCATTATAACATGGTACTATAACAGAAACCTTTGGCACAGTTACCCCCTTTGTTTATATGTTTATCGAAACAATGTTACTTCACAAACCTGAATCAAATTTTCTGTTGTATGCCGCGAACGCTGTCTTGTTTTGCTGGTATTCTTTTTTATATTTTTTTCGATTTTTTGATATACAAAATACATACCTGACAAATGAGCCAATTATTTTAAAAAAAGATGGTTTTGGATAAAACAGAGTCTTTTTTGCATATAACCAAAAATATCCATCAAACCAGCACTTCTGATTCCATGGCTTTCTTTCGCCATCATAATGAATTATCTTACATTTTTTTACTATGCTTTTTTTCTTTTTAGAGTCTATGGACATTTTACGGATTTCACGTCCCCAATCCAAATCAATACTTTTGTACTGATTATTATCAAACAAAATATTTAAAACATCTTGATCAACGTATTTAATCAAATACCAGTTTTCTTCCGTTAGTTTAATCAGTTTATTTGTCACATCTTGTGCATGACATTTTTCTAAATTCATAAGCATTATTCCTGAACAAAAATAAACATGCTTAGGGTTTAGTTCTAAATTTCTGATTCTTTCTTGAATATATGCCATTTCATTAACGGCAACCTCACCGACAGCACCAATTAGATACTTTCCTAAATTTATAGAATACAAATCATAAATATCATGTCTGACAATTGTATCCACATCCAGATATACGCATTTCTTTATATTCGGACAAAGCTCTGGCATAAAATACCTAAAATAATTACATAGTGTAAAATGCCTCATTACAGGAAACGACTTCAGCACATCTTTTTTATCTAAATGCAAATAAGTTATGGTAAAATTATCAAAGCATGCTAGTGATTTTTGGATAATTTCTTTGGTCTCTGACTTAATATCGTTTTCCAAAATATAAAAATCAATATGGTGCGTTGTGTTTGCCAAAACACTGTACATAGAAACAGTTAAAGGCTTTGCATAATTTTCATCAGACGCATAAAAAACTGGAATTCTTTTAATCTTATTTTGTACCATACCTATACCTTAGTTTTATAAATAATAATGGCTTATTTTTGATTTAGCAAGTTGTATTTTAGCTTGTCTTATTTTCTTAGCAGCTATACAATCCAGAAAAAGGACTATGAAAAATGTTTAAATTTTTATTTCTGCTGTGTTTGTGTCTGACATCTTGCAATCATGTATATATGAAACCAGGAACATTGGATAAAGAACAAGACATCTATACCACACGCGGTGGATATAATATGCGCCAGGCAACAAAAGAGCATTTGGAACAGCGCGGATACAAAATCAAAATCGGCAAAATAAAAAGCACAAACAACATTATTGAAGCCGATAGCGTGGACTATGAACGTTTTTCTGTTCCACAAAACGCCAAATATCTAATGACAATATCTGAGCGCAGTGAAAAATTTAGACCGATATGGTGTGCATTAAATGGATTTTGGTGGTGGAATTTTAATATCTCAATTGTAAACCAACAATCTGGCGAAGAAATCCTAACTTGGCGTGGACGCGGATGTGCGAACAGTTCACTGCGAAAACTGGATAGTATTTTGAATAAATTAGAAAAATAACTACATTTGAGCAAACGCTGTTTCATATACCATGCTGTATCACAATCAAATATTGCACAAATTACTATAGGTAACGTCTGCAACTTTAATATTATTTGACATATTGTTTAAAACCATAAATTCAAAATATGTACGCTTTTTATTTTAACTATATGCTAGACATTTTACTAAAACATTCTAGATTTGCATTACAATCGCTATAGCAGATTAATACGTGACTTATAATTTACTTAGTACTGCGCACAATAAGCCGCACGTGTAGTTTTTTTCTGCTCATACTCTGTTTTATATTTGGATCGATGCCATGGTAAACATAATAAACATCTAATGCGCATCCACCATAGATTTAACAAGCATGGCTTTGGATAAAACAATGTCTTTTTTGCATACATCCAAAAGAAATTGTCAAAGCTGCATTTTTGATTCCATGGTTTCATCTTTCCACAAAAATGCACCAACTTAAATTTATCAATCACGTCTTGATTGTTCTTAACTTCGTCTGCGAAAGACTCTTGCAGCCCTCCCCAGACAACACCAATATCTTTGAACTTATTACCATCAAACACAACATTTAAGACATCTTGATCAGCAAATTTTAACAAATACCAAATGTCTTTCGTTGTTTGCAAAAGTTTATTTGTCATACGTAACTGTCGCCACTTTTCACTATCAATCAACAAAATCCCAGACCCAAAATAATTGTGTGTTTTTTTTATACCCAAATTATCTAAATGGTCATTAAAATATTCCTGCTTATCTATTATATTGCGATTACCTGCAACCGCTCCCAATGAAAATCCGTTCAATTCCATATCGAACAAGTCGCCAATATCTGATTTTAAAATCATATCTACATCCATATACACGCATTTTTTTATGTTTAGACATAGTTCTGGTATAAAATATCGATAATATGCGCATTTTGTATACCAAAGCAAATCAGGACATCCAGTTAAATCTTGTTTTTCCATTGGAATAAAGGTTATGGTAAAATTATCAAATCTTTCCAGTGATTTTTGCATTTTCTTTTTGGTTTTTGACTTTAACTTGTTACTAAGCACATAAAAATCGATATGACGCGATGTGTTTGCTAAAACACTGTACATAGAAACAGTTAAAGGCTTTGCATAATTTTCATCAGTTGCAAAAAAAACTGGGACATGTTTAGATTTATCTTGAACCATAAAAACACCATTTTTTACCATACATCTTGTGCTTTATCGTAATGATTTGAAATACACATTTCAAGTTAAAATTTTATTTTGATCAGACGTCTTGCAACCATGTACATATAAAACAGTGCGGGCACAATATTGACATGTTCCTCAAAAAAAATTGTTTTTTATTCGCTTGTCAACACATATGCATCGCCATTTTCAACGACAATATCTGGTTCATCACTGTATGATTTATCACCCGTCCATACATAGTACGCATATGGCGTATCTTGATTAGCGGTGACATGCACAACATGATGCGCTGTTTCCAGTTTTAAATCATTGCCGTTTGGCATAGAAAAACCAACCCCTGAACAGTTGCCATTGCATGCAACAACCGTATCTTGGGCCAATTCTGTTTCAGGCGCCCCAGACATACATCCAGTCAACCCCAGCAATAAAATTGCAAGCATATATCTTTTCATGATATGCATTGTATCATAAATCTGATGTAAAATAAAACATTTTGTTTAGAAACCAACACCCACAAATCGGTATTTGATTTTTATAACAGCGATGAATTTTATCATAAACAACCACATACAAATTCTATTGTTTGAAGGGAATTCTGTAGAAAAAACTTCTTTTTATGATATCATGTACATGGCAAAGGAGCGAATTATTATGACAGAAACAAAATCACACGAAGAGATATTGGACCTAATTTATGATATGTACTGTCGGACAAAAGTGCGCCGTAATGTTTTTGATAAAAATGTCAACGATGATCCAAAATATATAAAAAAAACAACCGGAATGGATATCGGCACTTTCGAAAAAGTATTGAATGTTTACGAAACATATGTGCCAGCCAACATATCATTGGGCCTCTTTTTGACAATGCTTGAAGATGATCCGAAACTATTGGACGATATCAAAGGTAATTTTTCTAGCTTTAATCCCGAACTATCAAAAAAACACCGACTCTATAAAACCCATAAAATTACGAGCGGCCAATTCCGAAATGATGTACGTGGGGCAATCGACATAGGGGCTCGTATTGGTGTTGCCAAAAAATACGCAGACATATACACCAGTATCATTGCTGGTGACGATGAAATTTTGCGTGACGCGTGGATTTTTGACACACTGGACAGAAAGCAACGCCAAGAACTGGCCATAAAAATAATTGATGGCATCAACAAACATTTGGGCATTGAACAGAAATTAAAAATCCGTTATACAGATGGCAAAAAGCGTTTTATGACCACACAGACCCTATTACAGGAATTGTTTGGAGAATTTATTGAAAAAGTGATTCTTCGAACAGAAGCAACAAAACCGATAGGACTATATAATTGGCAGGAAAACTCTATTCATATAATAAAATCTGAAAGCTTTTCACAATTTATCAGTACACTAAGCCACGAATACGGACACTTTATTGACGACAACTATCCAAATTTGGGCATGCTTGGAGCGCAAATTTCCGAATACGGCCAACAGGTTTATAATAGAACAGGCACCCAGCATCGTAAAAACGCCACAGAAATAAGCTCTATGAATATTGCAGAAGCCGTAAGACAACAAGTTTTGTTGTTTTTACAAAAACAACAGGAAAGCAAACCAGATTTGTACAAAAAAGCCCTTACCAAGGCAGTTACTAACCTTGAACTAAAATTGGCTGCCATACATCTAAAATCAACAAGGAAGGCAACTGCACACGCAAAAGAATCAGACGAATACATAGAAACAAAAAACAAACTTGCATTTTATAAAGCGAAGTTAAATCAGCTTGATCAGAGTAAAACTTTGGCGGATTTCGCCCAACAAACAGAAAAATAAAAAAACAAACCCCCGACAGATTTTGTCGGGATTTTGATTATTCCTGGCGGAGTCGAAGGGATTGTCTGATTCCCATTTGCGCCACATTGGCGCAAATGGGCCCCTTTCGCTACGTAAGATTCAAACTTCGTTTACACTCGTTTTCATCAACTGACGCCCCGAACCCGGCAATCACAGATTGCGAACGCTTCGTCCACACTGCGACACCCACACAAAAATAAAACGCCCATATCGGGCGTTTGATTTTTGTGGCGGAGTCGAAGGGATTCGAACCCTTGATACCCTTGCGAGTATACTACATTTCCAATGTAGCGCACTAGACCAACTATGCGACGACTCCTGGGTTTGGTATTCTTATTCTTCGTCAATGGCTACATCGTCCGCCATTACTTCGTCCATAACATCAACACCTTCTGAAACTGGAGCGTCGTCAACTAATGCATTCTCCAGCTCTGCGTCAATTTCACGCAACAATGGGTCTTCGGTGCCAACTTCCAATGATTCTTCACCGTCAGCAACCACTGGGGCTTCTTTGTAAGACTGCACGAATTCATGACGCACAGCATTTACATCCAACTTGCCACTAGCAATTTCACGTAATGCAACAACCGTCAATTTGTCGTTTTCTTTGTCTACGACCGCTTCAGCACCACCGTTCAAATCACGAACACGCTGAGATGCCAACATCCCCAGTTCATAACGGCTTTCTACATATGGTAATGTATCTGAATTTGTTGTACGGGCCATTTTAAATCCTTTGTTGAAATCATTTTTAGCCTGGTTATAATGCCTTATAGATAGTAAAAAAGCAAGAAGAAAAATAAAAAAATGAGTATAAAGACTTTATCTTTTGGTTGCAGACTGAATGCATTGGAATCTGAAAAGATACAAAATATGCTAAAAAGCATAATGGACACCGCAATCGTGATAAATACATGCGCTGTTACAGGAGAAGCAGAACGTCAGTCAGGTCAATCCGTTCGACGAACCGCCCGAGAAAATCCAAATGTCCCAATATTTGTCACAGGATGTGCGGCAACACGTAATCCGATACTATTCAATAACATATCAAATGTAATGATTATTGATAATTTTCAAAAAAGAAACCTTAATGCGTATGTCGATGCAATCGCCAGAACACCTTGCAATATTACTGGGGCGGCAACAATAAATAACTTTCGCGACACAGACGAAAAATTATCCAAAAAATTTATTCAAATTCAAAATGGCTGTAACCATGATTGTACATACTGTGTGACACGACTGTTGCGGGGCAAAAGTGTTTCTTTTGAATATGACGAAATCCTGGATGATGTACGCACAGCAGTAAAAAACGGATTTGGCGAGATAGTCTTGACAGGAGTAGATATCGCATCATATGCACGACTGTACAAAGGTAAGGCTTTTTTGATTTCAGATTTATGCAAAAAGCTGCTGGATGACGTGCCTGAGATAAAGAGACTTCGCTTATCATCAATGGATCCAGCTGTACCAGAGGTCGGCAAAATCATAGAACTAATAAAGTCTGACAAAAGAATGATGCCACACTTGCACTTTTCAATGCAGTCAGGATCAGACACAATACTTCACGCAATGCGTCGGCGTCACACCGCTGATACTGTACGTAAATGGGTCAACATGGCGGGGCCTGATATTACATTCAGCTGGGATATTATTTGTGGCTTCCCCGGAGAAACCGAAGAGTTATTTAACGAAACCCTGGATTTAATCCGCGAGACAATGCCAATAAAAATTCATGCCTTTCCATTTTCGCCACGCCCAGATACTGTTGCTGCCACTATGTCTGGACAGGTAAATCGTACAATTTCAAAACAACGCGTTAGGGCAATCAACAATGCAGCCAACATTAATCGCACTAATTTTATGCAAAGACAATTGCGGCAACACGTTCAAGTATTAGTTGAAGAAAACAACATAGCACGTTGTACACACGATATTTCTGTAAAAATAACGGGCAAAAAAATTCCACCTCGCACTATTTGTGACGTGATTTTGACGGGCATTGCCGACAACACATTCATCGGAGAAATAATTTAAAAAAATCTGTTTGAAATAGTGTTTTATATTGCTATTATCAGAATCATGAAAAAGAAATTATTTGCATTATTTTTAGTATTTGTGTGTAGCTTCGGAAACGCTGCAGAATTTAAGACTGGCGCAAAATCAGCATTTTTAATTGACTATGATTCTGGTGTTGAAATTGTTGCAAAAAACGCCGATACATTGATGCCACCATCATCAATGATTAAATTGATGACACTGGCCGTTCTGTTTGACGAAGTTAAAGTTGGTAATTTATCACTGGATGACCGTATTACAGTTGGGGAAAATGCGGACTATAATCGCCCAGAATGGTATCCTGCCAGCAAAATTTGCCTGGTTGCAGGTCAGACAATTACTGTACGTGACTTAATTTTGGGACTTATCGTTCTGTCGGGGGGTGACGCTTCTGTTGTTGTGGCCGAAAAATTAGCAGGAACAGAGACCGCATTTACTCATCTGATGGAAAAAAAGGCGCGCAGCATTGGAATGGAACAATCAACATTTGGAAATGCAAGCGGTTTACCTAATCCGAACAATCTGATGACCAGTCGTGAGCTGGCCATATTGGCAACACATTTGATTAGCGATTACCCAGAACTGTATCCTATGTTTGCAACAAAACGTTTTGAGTTCAATGATCATAAAACAGATTGGTGTCGTGAATGGGGACGCACACACACAATGAACTATAACAAACTGGTGTTCATTATGCCAGGAGCTGACGGATTAAAAACGGGACACACAAGTGATGGTGGTTATGGTATGGTTGCCAGCGCTAAAATTGGTGGTCGTCGATTAATCGGGGTTATTAATGGCTTTAACGGCAAAGGACATGACGCACTGGCAAACGAAATGAAAAAGTTGTTAAATCATGGTTTCTCAACAACTGTAGGCAAAGTATTTTATCGCCCAGGTGATACCATTGCACAGATTCCTGTATGGTACGGAAAAACGAATACTGTCGGTGCAACAATTAGCAAACCCTTTGCTATTACAGCAGACAAAGAAATTGGACTAAAAAACATTCGTATACTGGCACGATTTGACGAACCTGTGGCAGCACCAATAAACAAAGGCGACACTATCGGGGAACTGATTGCTGAGCAAAACGGCCAGATAATCGCACGCACCCCACTGATTGCATCAGAGCGTGTGCGTAAAGTACAATTCTTGGGCAGAATCATTAAGAATATTCAAGTTATATTTGGAATGTAGTAAATATGGCACCTAAAAAGAAAAAATCTTCGGAATACCAATTTCCACACCCAATGGACAATGATATATTGATTGGACATAGCGATACATTTCGCACCTTTGTAGAAGCATGGGAAAACCGAAACAATCACCCAATACACCCAGTATGGATGCTGACTGGACCACGCGGAATTGGCAAATCGACACTTGCATATAAAATTGCAAAGATGATCTATGGAAATGTTGGTGATTTTTTTATTATAGACTTGGCACGAAACCTGGATAAAAATGGGAACCTAAAACCCGACGGCAAGGTTATTTCTGTATATACTGTTCGCGCCATGATTGACAAAATGCAAATGTCTTCTATGTCTGGGCAATGGCGTGTTGTTCTGATTGATTCCGTAGACGAATTAAACACTGCTGCTTCAAACGCAATATTAAAACTGCTGGAAGAACCACCTGCACAAACACTGTTTTTACTGGTCGTACACCAGTTATCAAATGTTTTGCCAACGGTACGTTCACGCGCACGCGTTGAAAAGATGCGCCCACTGACAGTATCTCAACTGCGTGAATTATGTATTAAATTCTTGCCAGAAGAAGATGTTAGCACTGAAACTTTGCGCTTAGCAAATGGCAGTTTTGGAAAAATCGCAAACTTAAAAACATCTGGGGGTGACGAAATTTATGAGGCATTGATTGAAACGCTAAACAACCCACGCAGTAATTCTGGGGACATGATGTTGATTGCTAAGAAAATTGCAGCAGCACCTGAATTATACCCTATTCTATTAGATGCAATTGCACATTTTGGTTTGGCTGATTTATACCCTGTTGCAACACATGCTATTTCTGACATAAACAGATTATATCTGGAACCAGAAATAGCGATATTTAAAATAATTAATGAAGTAAAAAAATGTTTATAGATACACATTGCCATTTAACAGACAGACACTGTGCAGATGGCGTCGCAGAAAAAGCAATCGCAAACGCAATGAACGCTGGTGTTGGCATTATGATTTGCCCAACAGCTGATCCAGACGACATACAGGGCGCATTGGATTTATCACATACATACAACAATGTTTTTTGCACTATTGGTATTCATCCAGAATATATTAATAAAAATCCAGATGAATACCTGACTGAAAATGTTATGAATGACGAACGCGTGGTCGGAGTTGGCGAGATTGGTTTAGACTATCACTATGGTGCAGACACGAAAAGTCAACAAATTGAGCTGTTTGAAAAACAATTAGAAATTGCAAAAAAATATAACCTGCCCGTTGCCATACATACACGTGAAGCAGAAGAAGATACCGCAAATATATTGACTGGGGATATATGTGGGGTTATGCACTGTTATACCAGCTCATGGAATTTGGCAAAAAAAATGCTGGATCGCGGATTTATGTTTTCTGCCAGTGGAATATTGACCTTTAAGAATTCTGAAGAAATTCGTGAAACCTTTGCTAAAATTCCAATAGACAGGATCGTTATTGAAACTGACGCACCATATTGCGCACCAGTGCCATTTCGTGGAAAATCATGTGAACCAGCAATGGTTGTTGAGACCGCAAGAGTTTTGGCAAATGTACACAAAATTGACATAAATGATTTAGAACATATATTGGAAAGAAACACAAAAAAACTATATCCAAAGATAACACTATCCACATCAAAGCATTTTTAATTCTTAGAGCGTGGATGTGCGGCAGCATACACATTTGAAATTTCTACCATATTAACCTTGGTATAAAGCTGCGTAGTAGACAAGGAAGAGTGTCCCAAAAGTTCTTGCAGGTTTCGCAAATCTGCCCCCCCAGCCAACAACGCCGTCGCAAACGTATGACGTAATGCATGAGGCGTTACATAATCTGGCAACTGCATATAGTTACGCAGATTTTCAATTACTTTTTCTGCCATACGTGGCGTCATTGGTAATCCACGTACACTACGAAAGACATTATCTTCTGGCGCATTGCCAAACGGCCTGACAGCAATATATTTTTCAACCGTATCCCATACAATTGGTAAAACAGGAACTATTCTCTGCTTATTTCCCTTGCCTGAAATGCGCAAAACAGACGGTCGATTAATAACGTCATTGTTTTTCAAGCCTAAGGCCTCTGATATACGCAAGCCGCAACCAAACAACAATATAACTAATGCCCAGTCACGTGCAGCAAGCCACGGATTTTTTTTATTTATATTACTGATTGCGCTGTACATATTCTGAACATCTTCTGGTGCAATAGCTTTAGATAACTTACGTGGTACTTTTGGCGAAGAAATCAATCCAATCGCATCATTTTTCACACCATAGGTTCGTTCAATATATTTAAAAAAAACACGCAATGATGACATTGCACGCGCTGTTGACTTATGCGACAATGCGCGCTTTTGGCGTTCTGCCAAATACGAGCGAAACATTAGTGTATCGACTTTGGACAAGTCCTTAATAAAAACACTTGAACCATTGAATTTTTCATAAAACTTTATAAAATCTTGAATATCTGATTCATACGCAACAGCTGTATGTGACGAATATTTTTTCGTCTGTATCAGATATTCTATAAATTCAGCAACGATTGTTTTCATATGCTTATCGTATTTCAAAAACAGCGAATACACTAACTGAAACTTCTGCGTCACGCGTAACAATTGTTCCAGCAGCATCCATCGCCGCAACAGTTAGCGTCTTGGAACGCATCAAATTGGCTGCAGGGTATGCAAATTCATTTGATTGTGTCCCATATGACACAGATAGCATTTTACCAACATGTTTACCATCACCTGCAGCCAGTGCATTTGCACGAGCACGTGCATTTTCAACAGCACGCCCCAGACAATCTTCCATTATTGGTTTTAATGTTTGCGGACTTGTAAACATGCGAATATTTTCTGAATATACATTGGATTGTCCCGCAAACTGAGTTAATATTTTCTCAATAGTTTCTATATTTGAGGCAGAAACCTCAATTGCAATGGTTGTTTCTATACCTAAGCTTACAGACTTTTGTTCTTCTCGATTCCATTCAGTCTTTTCATAAGAATTAAATTGAGTTGTCTGCATTTCTACATCTTGGGTTTTCAAATATTCTGTTATATCTGAAACCTGGGCAGTGGCCATTTTCATTGAAGCGGCAGCAGATTTATCCAACGCTGTAACACGCAATGTAATCGCAATACGATCACGTGGTGCTGTTGTCAAACATTCACCATTTACAGCAATTGTTCGTGGTTCTTCTTTGCGTTCTATCGCACCAAATATTAACGCTAAAATTGCCGCTGTACCAATGACCGTTCCTATCCACGCTAACACTTTTTTCATATTCTCTCTCCTTTGTATATTATCCTAGCATTGCTTTTTTTACACGCTTTAATGTTTGACTGGCAACCGAACGTGCACGTTTGGCACCATCTGACAAGATTTCATCAATTTCTGATGGATTTGACATCAGACGATCATATTCCGCACGTGGACCAGATAATACAGAATTTATTTTTTCAAATAATATTGTTTTCGCTGTACCATAGCCCATACCACCAGCACGAAACATTTCTGCAAATTCAGCACTTTCAGATTCTGATGCAAAAAATTTATATAATTGATAAATAGTGGACGTGTCTGGATCCTTGGATTCTTCAGGCGTTTTAGAATCAGTTATTATACGCATAATCTTTTTCTTTAAATCCTTTTCTGGCGCCATCAGTGGAATTGTATTATCATAAGATTTGCTCATCTTGCGACCGTCCAAACCAGGTATTAAACCAGTATCAGAACCAATTATAGGCTCTGGCATTTTAAAAACATTCCCATACATAGTGTTAAAATGCCCCGCAATATCACGTGCAAACTCTACATGTTGCTTTTGATCCGCACCAACAGGAACAATATCTGTGTTATACAGCAAGATATCTGCACTCATCAATATCGGGTATGTATAAAGCCCCATATTTACCCCTGCATCCGTATCTAAACCAGACGCTTGATTCTTATCCATGGCCGCTTTGTACGAATGGGCACGGTTCATTAAACCTTTTGGCGTAACATTCATCAGCAAAGTGTTCAATTGATATATCTCGTCAATGTCTGATTGGCGAAATAATGCAGTATTGTCCAAATTCAACCCTAACGATATCAATAGTGCCGCAATTTCATATGTATGCTGTTTAATTTTTGAAGCATCATGCATAGTGTTAAGAGAATGCAAATCCGCAATAAACATGAAAGTTTTATATGACTTAGATTGCTCTATCAATGGTTTCAGAGCGCCAATATAGTTACCAATATGTGGCGTTCCAGTTGGTTTTATACCTGTTAAAACTGTTTTATCTGACATAAAATATACCTTTTCTTATGTTTGATTGTAATTAATTTATAAATGAAATGAAAGTCTAAAATATAAAAGCAAAAAACTTAGGCGGCAATGCGCCAGAAATTAAAGATAGAAAAGATAAAAAAACTGTTCCTCATAACTCTAATTATAGGGAACAATATTAGTTTTGCAATAAGAAATTAGACTTGAATATATTTTTGATATTTAATAACATGTTTGTTGAGTAAAGGGGATTTAATGAAAAACATCTTTGTATTGTCAGGTTTGTTGTTATTAAGTGCATGTGCCAGCACTGGGGATGCGCGACCAGTTGGAACGAACAGCAGATACTTGGAAGTGCGGGCATCAAATTCACAACTTACAGGTTTGGCGCAAACTGTCACAAATCGGTCTGAAATGGTGGCATATGCAAAATCAGTTGGATTAATATTGGATAATACAACCGCCACAGAAGCAGATATTGATAATGCTAGATATGCAAATGCAGGACATTCTAATAATGCTGATTCACGTGATAAAATTCCCGTATTTAACAATCAATATAATACTGTAAAAAAAGCCTTTGAAAAAATGTATGCTATTTACACTGATGGTTTTGATGGAATGAACCTGAAAGATATTCAAAATGCATATATAATTTCTGGTGGTAAGTCTGATGATTATGTGTGGGACGCAACACTTAGTGATGACGACAAAAAGGCAATCGAACAGCAAATAAAAAAAGCAATTGAAACAGATGATTTATTAGATAAATTTTTTGATAAGGATTCAGAAAAACCCGAAGTATACTTGATTACAGACCGTTCACAGGATTTGTCTGATATTGATTTCAAATCTGCTGATGGCACAAACTTGTTTGCGTTTAATATTGATGAGCATGGCGAAATTATAGGCATAACAATGAACGCGGACGAATATACGCGTCGTAATCGTGGAACGCAGTTCATTAAAACAATAAAAACAGATGAGCAAACTGATACTGTGATTGCCAGTGTTATTGGTTATGGGTTAAAAAATAAATTAAAATATTCTGATTTTGGAGTTATGAACAAGCAAACAAGTCGTGATTTTATTGATGAAACATTGGCAGACATTACCGTCGATAAAACACTTGACGTTTTTGCAGGCGGTTATTCTTTAAAAAACGTTGCACGAGAAGCGGTTGTTGCATTGGATAAAGAAATGGACTTTTCTGGTATCGCTGTCGGTGTCGTAACAGGCCAAGATGGAACACAACAACGCATTGCTGCTAATGCTGCGCTTAATTTCAAAGATGGCACTGAAAATTTGAACATGAACTTTTCTGCTGGCACAAATCATGCGCCATCTGATATAAAATGGTATGATGTTTCAATCGTAAACAATGGAACAGACATGACAATTTCATTCACCCCAAAGGCGGAAATTAATGAAAATTATCAGTTAACAGGCATAACTGAACCACGTACAGTGTTTGATAATTACGATGGGGCAAATATCAAATATTATGGTGATAATAATACACCAATTGAATTTGGTGGCACAGCTAAGTATTATGATAATGTTGAAAATGGCGTTAAAATGGATGTCGCATTTGGTGGATCACTGGTACAGCCGACAGTGGACAAATAAAAAAGCCGCTAAAATAGCGGTTTTTTTATTTCCCTTTCAAGATGCGCGCTTTATTTTTATCCCATTCACGCTGTTTGATTGTTTCACGCTTATCAACCTTATTCTTTCCGTAACCAATGCCTAATAAAACCTTTAACTTACCACGATTATTAAAATACAGCTTTAATGGCACAATAGTCGCGCCCTTTTCTTGCAACTTTCCAATCAAGCGATTAATTTGATTGCGGTGCAACAACAACTGACGACTGCGACGTTCATCAAAATTAACAATTCGTGCAGCCGTTGGCAACTTCTGAATTTCAACCCCAGCTAAAAACAGATTGTCACCACGACGCTGAACAAACCCATCTACAATCGTAACCAAACCATAACGAATGGATTTTATTTCTGCACCCGTTAAGGAAAGTCCTGCCTCAATCGTATCTTCAATAGAATAATTAAACCGCGCCTTGCGGTTTTCGGAAACCTGACCAAATTTTATAATCTGACGTACCATAACACGCCGTATTTTACACTAATAATTAATAGATTGCAAATTTAATACGCAGTGTCTACAATACACGCACAATAATAAAGGAAGTAAATATGGAACACATGGACGGCCCCGCATATTCTGGTAGATATGTATGTGAATATGCAACAAATAAAAATACCGTATCAAAACCTAAATTAACACCTGCACCGTTTTTCAATCGTATATGGTACAAAATTGGTTGTGATGATGCGTTGGAACAAATAAATAATACAACAACTATTCGAGCTGTTCGTAAATTGTATGGCAATGATATTGTATTTATACCAAATATAAAGCCAGAATTCTATGCAGATTCAACCGCAAGAATTGTCGCACGTGATTATGTTGAAGACGCAGTGCGCAAAATGGGATTTATACCAACACTTAACCACGCAGGAGACCTGTCCAATTTTCCAGACATTCGCGTGCGAGTATCATTAAAAACACCATCTAATTTAAGACGTATTCGTGTGCTGGGAGCACATATGATGTTCGACAAGCAATATATGTTGACAGATGCAATATTATACAAAAACATGATTCGAACACGTTAAAAAATCCCGCAAAGCGCGGGATTTTTTTGTTTCTGCCTTTCTACTATTAACGAGAATAGAATTCGACAACCAATTCTGGGAACATTTGAACAGGATATGGAACGTCTTCGAACGCAGGCACACGAACAAATGTCGCTGTAAAGTTTGCGCTGTCGACAGATACATAATCCGCAAAATTACGTTCCGCAGATTCCAATGCCAAAACTACCAACGGCATCTGTTTCGCTTTTTCACTGACTGTGATAACATCACCAGGTTTTACACGATATGATGCAACTTTAACACGTTGACCGTTGACATAGATATGACCATGGCTAATTAACTGACGTGAAGAAAATACAGTTGGTGCCAATTTAGCACGATATACAACCGCATCTAAACGACGTTCCAGCAAACCAATTAAGTTTTCTGGGGTGTCACCCTTCATATTATCAGCTTCCAGATAGTATGCACGGAACTTCTTTTCACCAATATTGCCATAGTAACCCTTTAATGTCTGTTTTGCACGCATCTGTTTTGCGTAGTCAGACGAATTACCACCACGTGATGTTGGACCATGCTGACCTGGTTTGTATTTACGTTTGTTAAATGGGGATTTTGCCTGACCCCACAGATTGACGCCCAATGAACGTCCAATCTTTAATTTACGAGTATTGCGCTTTGCGCCTGCTCTTGCCATTTTTTGTCCTTTTTGTTTTGGTTTTCGGTGCCAGGTGCCTTAGAACAGAATCCTTATCACGAACGGGACAAAACAGCACCGTTGTTTAATCAGTTCTGATTACCCAGCGGGGTGTACTTTAACGTCTTTTTCCATAAAAATCAAGTATTTTCTGTAGAGAAGCAAAGTTTTTTATGCCATTTAATTCCGTAGAATTTTTTGCTATATCAAACAAACCACCAATCTGCGCAAAATTATGCGCATCATCTGAAAACAAAACAGGCACATGATACAACGCTAACATTTTTTGGATATCATTACACGGATATGGTTGTTTATGATCTATATGATAGCCACTGGTGTTAATTTCAACAGGAAGTTTATTATTTGCCGCAGCCGCAACAACATCTTCTTGAATGGCATGCCATTTTTTATGCGTTCCCAGATTTCGCTTTCGTGGAAGATCAAGATGCGCAATCCAATTAAATAAATTTGATTCAACTAATTTTAGCATGTTTCCCCAATAAATAGACAACATTTTGTCACATGTAGACTTGTCGGCATCAGCCATATCATGAACATTACAAATAAAGTCACCATATTCCACAAAATGAGAGGCACCAATTGTATAATCAGGACGCAATATTTCACAAGATTGCGCAAAACCGTCATGCCATTGTGGTGTGTTAAAAAAGTCAACCTCCATTCCACGTAATATTCTTATATCTGGATTATCCTGTTGCAAGCGAGATAATTCTTCGTAGTGAGGTTTAAATTTTTCAACAGCTTCGTCAAAACTGCGTGAATATATGTTTCCATACCCCTTAGCCAGGGCAATACCGTACATTTTACTGCGATGAATATCAGGATGAACAATAAAATGATTGGAAAAACCAACTGTTTTAAACCCTAACATTCGCGCATATTCCAACATTGTGCGGGCCGTATCACGTCCATCAAAGCCAACAGTGTGCATATGTAATGTAAAATCTTGTTTCATATAACCCCTCATGCGACAAGGTTAATATAGTACAAAAACCAATTTTTTCAATACATCTATTAAAAATCCCCCAGATGGGGGATTTTTTTATTTTTTCCAAAACGCAAACCCACGACGTGCAGATTTTTCTTCGCGTTGTTTTCTGTCTTCGGCAGCACGACGACGTTCGGCACGACGTTCTTGGAAACGACGTGCAGATTCTTCGTCACGCTGAATCAATTTAATTGTTGTGGCAGATAATTTATCATTTCTAACTTCTTCTTCGAATTCTACGATATCGTTTTCATTCAAGAAGCGAATACCCGCTGCCTTTAAAGAGCTGGAATGAACAAATACATCGTCTGTATTACCATCTTCATTCGGCGTGTCTGGCATGATAAAACCAAAGCACTTTTTGCCGTTATACCATCTTACTTTTCCCTGACGCATAATCCTATCCTTTCTTATGCTTGTTATGGTTCTGTAAGTCCCGTAAGAACCTGATACTATTGTGACAGTTTTATCGCCCTAACGCAAGGGGAATAAAAATAACTATGCAAATACTATTTTTAAGATTTCATAGTTCTTGAATTATGTATAAAAAGTATTATATTTATCATTACCATGAAACATTATATTCTACCTTTTAGGGATTTTGTAGTACACCCAGGCCTGACGGTACCAGTGTACATAGATAACAAAACATCAATTGCATGTATTGAATCTGCAGCTAAGATGGGACAACGCTTGGTATTAGTTGCGCAACGAACATGGAACTATCCTGTGTCTGCAAATGATATTTATGACGTTGGAACAATCGGTGATATCGTACAAGTATTACGAACACCAGATGGTGCAGTGCACGCCATTGTGCGCACAACAGATGCTGTAAAAATAACTGATGTTTTAATCGCAGACGGACTGTTTGTCGGAAATGTTGAATCAATTGCCATTCAGGATGACGAAAAACACGAACAAACAATCGCATTGCGTGACAAAATCGCAGAAAACATGCAAATCTTAGCTGGCACACGTAAATTTAAGATAGAAAAACTTCGTAACGTGGTCCAGAATTATCCCCTGCCCGCATTTATCGACTATGTGGTTCAGACACTGGAAATAGATACGGAACCTGCACTAAAAATTTTAAGCGCTACTTCATGGCGAGAAAAGCTGATTATTTTGATGGAACAAGTTAACCTGATGGCAGAAACAGCTAAAATCGAAGAATCTATTAATAAGCGCATTCACCAACAAATGGAAAAAGGACGCAGGGAAGCGATACTTCAAGAAAAAATGCGCGCTATTCAGCGTGAAATGGGTGAAGATGATATAGAAGCAGACAGTGAAAATATTCGTAAGCGTATTGAGAAATCACACCTGCCACGCGAAGCAAAAGAAAAAGCTTTAAGTGAATGGAAACGCATGAAGTCTATGTCCCCAATGTCGAATGAAGGCGGGTTATTAAAAACCTATCTGGACGAATTATTGGCTATGCCATGGAACAAATCAGACAAAGCGCAGATTGATTTAGATGTGGCACGAAAAGTTCTGGATTCAGAACATTCTGGTATGCGTGGTGTCAAAGAACGAATACTGGAACATATTGCTGTAATGAAAAAGACAAAGTCAAACCAAGGTTCTATCTTATGTTTTGTTGGGGCACCAGGTGTCGGTAAAACATCTCTTGGAAAGTCAATCGCAACCGCACTGGGACGAAAATATCAGCGAATATCGTTAGGTGGCGTATCAGATGAAGCACATTTCCGCGGACATCGCAAAACCTATATTGGGGCACAAACAGGACGTATTATGGATGCGCTGAAACGTTGTAAGTCAAATAATCCTGTAATCGTTCTGGATGAAATTGACAAAATGGGACGAGATTGGAGAGGCGATCCAGAATCGGCTCTGTTGGAAATATTAGACCCAGAACAAAATAAATCGTTCCGCGATCACTATTTGGAAGTTGATTTTGACCTGTCTAACATTTTATTCATTGCAACTGCAAATAGCTTAAATATATCCAATGCACTGAAAGATCGTATGGAAATAATTGAAATTCCTGGATATTCAATTGATGAAAAAGTACGCATAGCACGCGAACATTTAATTGAACGCGCAGCACGTGATACTGGCTGGAACATGGATAATATAATAATTTCAGATGATGCAATTCGACATATTATTCAAAACTATACATCTGAACAAGGCGTACGCCAATTACAACGTCAATTTGTCGCTATTCTGCGTCGGGCGTTATTAGAAAACAACGCCGAAGATGTAAGAACAGACTTTACAACTGAAAAAATTGATGAGCTGCTATCTGTACGTCAAACAGCTGGTTTTTCTAAAAAGATTGGATTTGGGGTACGTGTATGAAAAAGACTACAATCACCATAAATGGCAAAGATGTGGACACCGTTGTCTTTGGTGATGGACAAGAGCAAATTGATTTATTTAACACTGTTGCAGCACATGTAAGAGAAAAACAATTAAAAATACAAACAGTTGACGGCCTAGTTTCAAGAACAAAGGGAATGCAGAAACAACTAATTATTGGAAAAAACGACAAATACGACATAGGTGTAATGGAAGAAAAGTTCCCTGGCATCCCCGCATTGTTCTGTCAACCCAGATACTTTGCGACAGTTATAAACAAGGAAACATTTGAACCAAAAATATGCTACGGTACGATTGCGCATTATTTTTGGGATTTGCTAAACGAGTTAAAGGCTAAACAAAAATGATTTTAATTATTAACACATCAGGGGCAAATCTGGAATTTGTATTGGACGACAAATACAAATCTGTTGATGTTGAAAAACAATCGATTGCACTGCCAACAGAATGTGAAAAGTTTATTGCAGAATGTGAAGCAAAATGGTCTGATTTAACTGCTGCTGGTGTAATTGTTGGTCCTGGCAGCTTTACAGGAATACGTCTGGGGATAGCGTATGCAAAAGGATTAGCAATGGGATTAAAAATCCCGCTAATTGGTATAAGTTTATTTGATTTATACTTGGCCGCAACACCTGATGCTTTTGTAGCAATAGATTCAGGTCGTGGAGATTTTTTTGTTGCCGCACCTGGATTAAACCCATGTACAATGGAAATAGAAGAATTAGAGACAAAACAAATGGAATGGCCACGCACCGTTGGACACAAACCTTTTGATTTGAGGTTGGGAGTAAACATCGTTAAAGACAGGCTAACATTTGGGACAACAGATCCTGTGGTACCAATGTATCTACGTCCCAGCTATGCAGAACAACCAAAAGGCAAATAAAATGGCAAATATTTTTCAAAAAATATTCAGACCAGAATATCAATGGCGCATATTAGATATGATAGACAAATATGATATAAAAGAAGAAGTACGTACTTTTAATACGGATCATATTACACCATGTGGTCATCCTGTGTTTGGCGAAGGTTCTACAAGACAATACAGCATAAATGCCGAGGAGGCTTCTATTATCGCTACACGTAATTACGATTCAACATTAGCGCACCCAATATCTGTTGATCTGTACGTAAGACGCGAACGTAAGGACGGCGACAAGCGTGAGCGTGTACATACTGAAACAGATACAGAATTTGCATATAAAGCATATAATAAAATGCTAAACAAATACATGCGTGAGCGCGAATTTACTTGGTAACAAAAAGGTAAACAATGGCAAATATTTTTCAGAAAATCTTTTTACCAACATATCAATGGAAAATACTTGATATGGTAAAAAAGTATGACATCAAAGAAGATAGACATGAATCTGTAGATTCTTTAGTTTATACATATTCTATAACAACGGATGATACCGACATTCGTGCAGAAAGGCGCTTTGATAAAAATTCAGCACCTTTTGCTAAATATAATCTATATCTTAATCGTAAACGCAAAGAAGGAGATATACGTAATCCATCTTGGGAAGAACGCAACACACACTTTGCATGTCATTTATTTCATATAATGCGTAGACGTTTTTTTGATAAAAATCTTGCTGCAAAACAATTCTCGTGGTAGACGGACAAGAACGATGGCAAATTTGTTTCAACGAATCTTTTATCCAGAATATCAATGTTTAATTTTTGATATAGTGAAAAATTATGATGTTCATCATAGACATGACGAATGGATAATTTTAGAAAGCGCACGTGATACTAGGTGTTCAGAAAAATCATATTCTGTACGCGACAAAAAATTCTTTATATGTGCGACTTGTTCATATAACGAATCAACCCTGCCCCGCGTATCATATCGCTTGTACATGGAAGATAACAGACCTGCATCACCTATTCCATATCAAGAGATACAGCTTAATTCTAAATTCGCAGAAAAAATCTATAACAAAATGAAGAATAAATATTTGGACACACACAATGTTAGATAATTTGGCAGTTTTGCATGCAAAATGCTTTCCACACAAACCATGGTCTGCAAATGATTTTAAGGACCTGCAAAATTCGGGGTGTGAAATTATTGCTAGCCAAAATGGCTTTATTGTATATCGTGCAACATGTGACGAAGCAGAAATAATTACTATTGGTGTCGCACCTGAAGCACGACGCACTGGTATAGCGGCAGCAATGCTAGGAATTGCAGAAGGCGACTTGAAAAAACGCGGCATAAAACATATATTCTTGGAAGTGGTCGAAAAGAACGCACCTGCACGCGCTTTGTACAAAAACAACGGATATAAGGAAATCGGAATTCGTCCAAAGTACTATGATGGAGAAGACGCCATAACCATGAAAAAGGACATATAGAATGCACCCATTTCAACGTAGCAGCGCACAGATTATAAAGATTGTTCCAAAGGGACAAAATGATAATGAATTTATACGTAATCCATCTGTTATTCCTGTGGGAAAACCTGCCTTTTTTATACTTGGTGGCGAAGAAACAATTGACGAATTCAAAGCACGATTTTATGGTCGATATATTCGTACAATACTGGAAAAAAACAATATAACTAATTTTGATTTTTATTCTGTGTTTTATGCTTTTGGATCGAGAATCCCATCACACGATCGGGCCCAACTGTTTCGTAAAGCAGGAAAACGTATTATTGAATTAGAAGCAGATAATGAAAAACGTAATGCACAAATATCAGCTGTTGATAAGCTTGAACCACAGCCGATATTTATTCAGATTCTGTTTGATAAAATATTCAAACCCAGAATTGTAAATCAATATGGAACCAGATACGAAATTAATACCGCTATAAAGCATGCAAGAAACGCGATATTTTTTACACACTGTCAGGGTGCATCAACAATGTTGATGTTGCAGGACAAGCTGCAACAAAACATGAAAACCGCAGGCTATACACAAAGTGAAATCGACTTATTCTTAAAAAATATTATCGTAATCAATCACGAACCATTGGGACCAATAGACCAATTGAAAACGACAACTGTCTCATTCATGTACATACATGATGCAGTATTACGCAACAACGGAATGTTTGATGATGTATTATTAGAAAATGCAGGTCGTATTAAACCAATGTTTTTTAAATCCAAACATACGATGGTTGTACCAAATGTCCGAGATGAAATACCAGACGCAGAAACAGACGAACATTCTACATTCGATTTAGGCGACAAGAATAACTATAAACTAAATGAATATGGCAAAATTTTATTTGCGGCGGAACGAAACGCTATTGTAAAATCTGCATCAGCGGCAATATTGCATGCCCCTATTCCAACCAATCTTATTTCTGGTCGTGGGGTTAAAGTTTCAGAACTAACAAATAACGCAATTGATTTTATGCGCATTACTTATCAGAGTCCACAAACCCTAGTACACGATTATCAAAAATAACATCACGTGGTCGCAATGCTGATGTCACATGAATATCTGTGGCACCACGCGTGCGTGATAGCGCAACATATGTTTGCCCATGTGCAAATGCACCACGTGACATATCAACAACAACCGCATCTAATGTTTTACCCTGAGCCTTGTGTATGGTCATGGCATATCCTAAATTTAGTGGAAACTGTTTATACCCACCGACTTCGTTTTCAACAATTCTGTCATTTTCATCGCGACTATATTCAATCTTTTCCCACTTTTCGGGTTTTACAACAACTATTTCACGACTGTCTGATAGCAGCTGTACCGTTATGTCACGAGCAGTCATCATACGAATTATTCCCATTGATCCATTGTGCCATTTATCACCATTTTTTACAAATACTACCAACGCACCAATCTTTAAAGTCAAATTCATAGGTGCAGGAACATCTCGCTCAGAAAAAGTCCCAGTCAAAATACCTGTGTATGTAATTTCTGGCGCATTTATCTGTGCTAGCCTTGATGCGTTTATCCGTTCGGCTGTATCACGAAATGGGGTTATTAAAACTGCATTTGAACGACGTTCTTCATCTTGTATCTTACAGCTATTAAAAAAGTCAAGCGCACCAATATCTCGATTGCGTAATCGTGTAAGATTATTAAGTAATTCGTCATCTTTTTGGCGATATACCGTATCAAAATCAAAACGAACAATATTTAAACGCTTATAAACATTGCTGTCAAAAAAATAGGCATTTGAATAACCATATGCTTCTTGGTAGTATCCCATTGCATCACGTGTTATAACTGGAGGTAACTGAAACAGGTCGCCAATAGCAACAATTTGAATTCCACCAAAGGGCGCATTGTTGTGACGAGCCATGCGTGCCAAGATATCAATTGCATCTAACAAATCTGGCGCCACCATAGAAATTTCATCAATAACCAAAACATCTGTCGCATTTAATATGTTACGTGGTTTCGCTTTTAGCTTTAACAATTCTGGCATAATGAAATCACGTGGTTGTATCTGAAAAAGTGAGTGTATTGTTTGTCCCCCAACATTTAATGCAGATACTGCTGTTGGACATGCACATACAATTCTTTTTTTTGTTGCACTTTTCAAATAGTTTATAAACGTTGATTTACCTGTTCCTGCCTGACCTAAAATTAGAATATTAGAATTAGTATACTCAATCGCATTAAACGCTGAAAGCTGAACTTCATTTAAAATTGGTGCAACTAATGACATGAAACAATCATGACATATATTTTTTCAATTCGCAATTATGATTTAAAAAACGGATTATTTTGACGCAACCACCCAATAGTTGTGTGCATTCCATGACCATGCAAAACAACTGTGGTATCTGGCAGATGCATATCGTAAATCTGCGCAATAGATTCAAATAATATCTTTTCATCACCACCAGGAAGATCTGTGCGACCATATGCATTCTGAAACAATGTATCCCCAACAATAAACACACCATCTTCTGGGAAATAAAAACCCATTCCACCACGTGTGTGCCCTGGCAATTTTAAAACACGCATTTTTGTGTCAGACAACACTGTATATTCACCAGATGCCAAATTAACTGGTGCCTTGTCGTTTGTGGATAATTTAGGCAACCCAAAATATTCCAACAGACTATTTCCCCAATCAATCAAATCTAAATCTTTATGCGACATGTACCAATCTATATCAAAATACGATGCAATCGCTGCAGCGGCGGATATATGATCTGAGTGCCCATGTGTTACATACACTGCAACAGGCTTCAAAGATCGATCTGAAAAATATTGTATCCAATCATCAAGCCGTCCCCACGGATCAAAAACAATACATTTGTCATCATTAAAAACCACCACAGAATTTGTATTCTGTGGTGGCATGCTAACTAATTCAAATTTACTGTTTGGATTTTTCATCTGTCTTTTTTATTGTTTTCTTAGAAGCCGTTTTTTTTGCACCAAAAACAATTTCACGAATTTCTTCGCCAGTTAATGTTTCACGCTTTAACAGCTCGTTTGCCAGCTTCTCTACAGTTTTACGATTTTTTGTTAACAACTTTCCAGCGTCTTTGTGTGCAGCATCTAACCATGAACGTATTTCCGCATCGACCAGTTCTGCAGTCTTTTCTGATGCGTTTTCTAGCGCACCACGTGTACCAATTACAGACACCTGATTAATCGCAGCCAATCCTAATTTTGGTGACAAACCAGCCGTCGTTATTGAATAGCGTGCCAAACGTGTTGCCATTGCAATATCGCCTTCGGCGCCAGTAGTTATTTTGTCTGCCCCAAAAAACAATTCTTCGGCACAACGACCAGCCATGGCAATTGATAAATTAGCACGAACTTCTGCCAAAGTCATAGATACCTTATCATCAATTGGCAAATGTTGAACCATCCCCAATGCACGTCCACGTGGGATAATTGTCGCTTTATGAATTGGATCTGTGATATCAGAATACATCATGCTTACATATGCGTGTCCCGCTTCGTGATATGCAGTTAATTTAATGTCTTCTGGACGCATTTTACGCAATTTACGTGGCCCCATAATAATCTTGTCGCGTGCTTCATCAATATCTGCAGGTGAAATTTCTTTGCGACCATTGCGTACAGCATGCAGGGCGGCTTCGTTTAACAGGTTTTCTAGGTCTGCACCAGAAAATCCAGTTGTACCACGCGCAACATCGTGCAAATTCACAGATTTATCCATTTTTACCCGACCTGCGTATAAATTAAGAATTTCATTTCTTCCAGCCATATCTGGCAATTCTATATGCACCTGGCGATCAAAACGCCCTGGGCGCAACAATGCTGAATCCAACATATCAGGGCGATTTGTTGCACCAATTACAATAATACCTGTATTGTTGGCAAAGCCATCCATTTCAATCAGCAATTGATTTAATGTCTGTTCCCTGTCTTGGTCGTTAAAAGAATGTGCACTGCGACGCTGACCAATTGCATCTATTTCATCAATAAATAATATACATGGTGCATTACGCTTAGCCATTTCAAACATTTCTTTAATTTTTGCAACCCCTAACCCAACGATAATACCAGAAAAATCAGAACCAGATGTCGCAAAAAACGGAACGTTTGCCTCACCAGCAATCGCACGTGCCAATAATGTTTTTCCTGTGCCAGGTTCGCCAGACAGCAGCACACCACGTGGAACACGTGCACCAACACTTTGATATTTATCTTTATTCTTTAAAAAATCAACAACTTCTGCCAGCTCTTGTTTTTCAGATTCAATCCCTGCAACATCCTTGAATGTTGTACCAGGTTTCCCCGTTGTAATCTTTGTTGGATTTTGACTGACCAAACTGCGTCCCAGTCCGCCAGCTGCCCCGCCACGAAGCCCACGAAAAATCCACCAAATGAAAAACAAACCTATAATTATTGGAAACCAAGTCCCCAAAACATCAACCGTACTGCGTGATGCATCAATAGAAACATTTGCGCCAGACTCTGATAACTTGGTTAATAATTCTGGATCATACGTAATTGTTGCCGTATATTTTGTACCATCTTTTAGCATTCCATGAGCAGTATTTCCACGAATTTCCATTGTTTGTATGTCATCTGCACGACGTAAAACATCAGAAAAATTTAACACTACTGGACGGTTGTTATTGTTTACACCAGGCACGCTAAGAACAGGCGCACTGCCAACCAAAAAGGCCCGACCAATTACCATTATGAACAATGCCGCAAACACACCCAAGAACCACCCCGCATTATTGCTACGCTTTGGTCTTGAATTTATGTTATTTATCTTATTTTCTAGTTTATTATTGTTTTTTAATTTTCTCATTTCGCTTCCTGAATGTTGTTTTTGCCCCTTCGGGTACTATTAAAATCCTGGCCCCTAAGCGCCGTAAAGTACAATGTCCCAGTGTAAACTTACAATCGCTTGATAGTTTATCTAGTGCGCTTTGTAACGATTTCAAGCGCGGCTGATAATCATCCCCCCCAATTTTTTTAATTAGCGTACCAATGAATTTTAATCTAATGTCGGGCGATTGGTCAAATAGAAAAGAATCAGAAAATATTGCACCGCCACGGCACATGACAGATTCAACCATTGTGTCTATATCGGATGTAATAGAATCACGTACACGACCAAGATTTTCAATCGCTAATAAAATACGCCCATCTTCTATTCCTAGTTTTTCTGACAACAAATGACGATTCTTGCGAATACGAACACGTGTATATTGTAAATCATCATTCATTTCATCTGAAAAATATTTTATTTTATTTTCTTCGCAATACTTTCGTAATTCTTCGCGATAAATGCCTAACAACGGTCGAACTATTTTTATACCGTCACGATAACTTTCACGGGCCATCGCAGCTAAACCATACAGCCCACTGCCCCGACCAAGATTCATAAGAAAGGTTTCTATTTGATCGTCTGCTTGGTGCGCCAGCATCAAGATTGACACACTATTTTCATGGCACCAATCTGTCATAAATTTATATCTGGCATTACGTGCAGCGGCTTCAATGCCTGTGGTCGGCTTATCACCTGTCCAATAGAAAATTTTACAAGGAACATGTAATTGCGAGCATAAATTCGCAACATACTCGCTTTCTTTATTTGCAGCTGTACGCAACCCATGATTTACATGTAACGCTGTCACATTTAATCCACACTTTACTAGCCAGCATAACAAGCATACCGAATCAACACCGCCACTGACCGCAACGGCCACTGGCTGTTGCGTGTATGCAGACACAAAATCCTTAAAATTTTCATTCATTGTTCTGGTATTTTATGCTATAATTTTCGAAAATAAAGGAAAAAAGAGAATGAGCAAGTTTTTAAAGACAGTGGCAGTATATTGTGGTCATCAATTTGGTAACAATCCTGAATTTAGTAGAGCTGCAATTGCAGTCGGAACCCAACTAGCAAAAAATAATATTCAAATCGTTTTTGGTGGAGGTGACGTTGGATTAATGGGCGCAGTATCAACAGCTGCATTACGTGCTGGGGGACATGTGGTCGGCGTATCAACAGATGATGTTATTGCCCGTCAAGAACCCGCACATACAGAAATTGACGTTGAAATCGTGGACGGTGTAAACGAACGTAAACAGCGTATGTTTGAGCTATCTGACGCATTTATTATTATGCCAGGTGGAATCGGCACATTGAATGAACTGACCGATATCATGACAATGCAACAAATTGGCGAAACAAAAAAGCCTTTGTTCTTTCTAAATATAGAAAACTTTTGGGCACCTTTTGGCGATTTAGTCAAACATATGATAGATTGTGGTTTTATAGAAAGTCTGGATGACTATAAGATACATAACGCTAATTCTGTTGATGATTTGATGAAGTTAGTTTTGGGTGTTTAAAACTCAAAAACCTTGTTTCGTGATGTGGCACCACGTACCAGTTTAACACTGTTTTTTGGCACACTATAATATTCTGCCAGCATTTTTATTACTTCTGCTGTCGCTTTGCCATCTGTTGGTGCAGTCGTCGTGTGAACGCGCACAACACCATCGGGTTGAATTTCAACCCGATTTATCTTTGCACGCGGAATAACACGAACATTTATTCTCATTATTTAAATTCCGCCGCCAATTGTTCATGAAACGCAGGTTTACGTTCCCCAGAAACCAAATGCAAATGAAAATGAAAAACGCTTTGTTTAATAAACGGTGCATTTGCACCTGCGTTTGCAACACAATTGAATTCACATGAAACACCTAACTTTTCTGCGGTTTTATTAAAGCATTCCCAAAAACCTATAACCTCTTCTGTAGTAGCATTTTTTGTAAAATCCAAAATGTTTTTATATTCACCCTTTGGAATAACAAGGACATGCGTGTCGAACATAGGATTAATATCATAAAATGACATGGCATATTCATTTTCAGATACCTTGTTCGTTGGAATTTCATTACGTATCATCTTAGCAAAAACATTATTTTTATCATACATCGGTATTAATCCCCCTTGTTTTTCATTCACAGCATATTAAAATGTATACTTGAAATCAACAAATTTTAGACTATATCATGCATACAGTCGGTTTAATTTTTAAGGAGATTTTATATGTTTAAACCATTACACAATTTTGTTCTGTTAGAAAGATTAGAAGAAGAAACAAAAACTGCGGGGGGAATCATTATACCAGACAACGCAAAAGAAAAACCTTCTCGTGGCCGTGTTATTGCAACTGGCCCTGGAATATACAGTGGCAACGAATTAATTCCTGTAACAGTAAAAAAAGACGATGTGGTTTTATTCGCAAAATGGGCATCATCGGTTAACGAAGTAAAAATTAACGGTTGTGATTATGTTTTAATAAAAGAAACGGATATCTTGGGAATATTAGAATAAAAAGTAAAGGAAGCATAAATGGCAAAAGAAATTATTTTTGATACAGATAAAATGGCAGCAGGCGTAGACAAACTGGCAAATGCTGTAAAAATTACCATGGGCCCCAAAGGACGTACAGTCGTTATTGAAAAATCTTATGGGACACCAGTTGCAACAAAGGACGGTGTTACAGTAGCTAAAGCCGTATCTTTAAAAGACCCAACAGAAAATATTGGTGCACGTATGGTTCAAGAAGTCGCTAAGAAAGCTGGCGATGATGCTGGAGACGGCACAACAACTGCAACTGTATTGGCACAAAAATTAATACGTGAAGGACGTCGCGTAATTGCAGCTGGGATGAACCCAATGGATGTCAAACGTGGTATAGATTTAGCAACAAATGCGGTTATCACAGACATTGAAAAACATGCACGCCCAGTTAAAGACAGCGCAGAAATCGCTCAGGTTGCAACAATTTCTGCTAATTCAGACGCTGACATCGGTGAAAAAATTGCTAATGCAATGGAACGTGTTGGTCAGGAAGGCGTTATTACCGTAGAGGAAGCCAAGGGTCTGGATACAGAAATAGATGTTGTAGAAGGAATGCAATTTGATCAGGGATTTATGTCACCATACTTTGTCACAAACAGTGAAAAAATGTTAGCCGAACTAGACGGTGCTCAAATCTTGGTGTCTGAAAAGAAAATTACAGGATTGCAGGCTTTGTTGCCTATTCTGGAACCAATTGCACAGGCAGGAAAACCACTATTAATTATCGCTGAAGATGTGGAATCAGAAGCTTTGGCAACATTGGTGTTAAATCGTTTACGTGGTGGTCTGAAAGTATGTGCCGTCAAAGCACCAGGATTTGGCGATCGCCGCAAGGAAATGTTGAAAGATATCGCTATTGTTACTGGCGCAACTGTAATTTCTGATGACATGGGCATGACTTTTGATAACATCACCCCAGCCGTTTTGGGTTCTGCGAAAAAAGTTGTTGTATCCAAAGATTCAACATTGTTGGCACATGGCGCTGGGGATAAATCAGCAATTGCAGCACGTGCAGACGAAATCCGAAACGCAATCGCAACAACAACCAGCGAATACGACCGTGAAAAACTGTCTGAACGCTTAGCGAAATTAGTCGGTGGCGTCGCTGTCATCAAAGTTGGTGGCATGACAGAAGTTGAAGTGAAAGAAAAAAAGGATAGAGTTGATGATGCGCTGGCCGCAACACGTGCCGCTGTCGCAGAAGGCATTGTTGCAGGGGGCGGCATCGCATTAGTTCGTGCAGTAAATGCATTAAAAGATTTGCATGGTGAAAATTCAGATCAAGATGTTGGTATTGACATTGTTCGTCGAGCAATCATCGCACCATGCGCACAAATCGCAGAAAACGCTGGAAAGTCAGGCGAAATTGTTGTAGGCAAAGTTATGGAATCAGATGAATATAATTTTGGCTATAACGCTCAAACAGATGAATATGTAGACATGATGCGTGCAGGAATTATCGACCCAGCTAAGGTTGTAAAAACAGCTATTGCAGCAGCTGCATCAACAGCAGGGGTTATGTTAACAACTGGGGCGGTAATGACAGAAATACCAGAAGAAAAGCAAACAGCACCACAAATGGGTGGCGCAATGCCAGGAATGATGTAAAAACAAACAAAAATAAAATCCCGCTATTTTGCGGGATTTTTTAGTATCAAAAAACTATTCTGCATCTGGCGCATCTGTCGATGGTTGCACAGGAACAGACGCCGCAGGTGTGTCACCCTGCTCTAATATTTCTTGACGCAAGTGACTTTGTTGTGTCGCCATATCTGTCTTGGCTGCGACCAACGCCAACGCCGCACACAAAATAAAGAACATTGTGGCCAACCATGCCGTTGCACGTGTCAAAAAATTACCTGCAGCAGCACCAGTCAATGCACCACCAAACATTGCTGCAGCAGATGAACCAGACATACCAGAACCTTCGGATTTCTGCAACAAAATCAAACCAATCATAAATACAGCTACGATTATTAACAAAACTAATAAAATTGAAAACATATTTTTTCCTTTATCTTTTTTCAAAATGAATTCTATAGGTCTATTTGTCAAATTGCAAGAATTTTCAGCAAATTTTCTGCTGCGTCAATACTGGCTGCTTTTTTTGAGGCACCGCTGCCTGTGGCACTTTTATCCATCGCAGTTACACGAACACGAAAAACAGGACAATGTGATGCCCCAGTAGGTTCTAAAAATTCATATACAGGCAACCTGCCATTACTGTTCTTTTGAACAATTTCTTGTAACTTTGTCTTAGGATCTTTCGGTGCAGACACATTTTGACGTGCGATATCTGTCCACAAATCAACTATTATTTGACGTACTACATCCCAACCACCATCAATAAAGATAGCGCCTAAAACAGCTTCCATTGCGTCCGCCAAGACATGCTGAATCCGTCCACCTGTCATGTGACCATGACGCACCCGCTGTTCCAGCCCAATTTCTGTAGCAATTGTTGCCAATGTACTGGTTGAAACTAACTGGGCATGACGACGCGCTAAGTCACCTTCTGGTTCAAATGGAAACATATCGTACAACATAATCGCCACAGTCAAACCCAACACCCGATCACCAACAAATTCCAGACGTTCATTATTATGTTCTGAATCCGCACCACTTTGTGTTAGTGCTAAATCCAACAATTTTTCATTCTTAAATTTATAATTTAATTCTTTCATTTTAGTCTATACCCATTCCAAATCTGTTCCAGCGCATTTTCTGCCCCCAGGACCATAATGCCAGCATTGGCGCATAATAATTATGCGAATACCATGTAAACCATACTTTACCTAAAATATTATCACGTGGGACATATCCAACATGCATACGGCTGTCGCCACTGTTATCACGATTGTCACCCATAAAAAAGAAATGATTATCGGGTACAGTGAATAATGGCGTGTTATCTGAATACATTTCATTATCAGACGTTTCAATTATACTGTGCACAACACCGTTAGGCAGTGTCTCGGTATACTCAGTCATGATAAATATACCACACTGTTCCTCGGTCGGTTTCCAGTTCCCCTCAGACACAGGCAGTTTATCTGCACCTGGTCCATTGTAAAAATTGACCACCCGCTTATACTGGTTGCTGCACATTGGACTGTACTGAATAGTATAATTAAAATCTGCAGGCATATTATCAATAAATATTTTGTTGCCGCTGATTTCAAAATTACCGTTTTCGTATTCACCACGCTTTGGTTCTTTGGGCAAAACAGCCCAAACATACGGGCGTGGATTTTCGCGCTTTACCTGTTCGCCGTTTATATGCAAACGACCATTCATCATCTGAATTTTATCACCAGGTTTACCAATTAAACGCTTAACATAATCTTGACTTTCATCAACAGGATTGCGAAACACTACCACATCACCAATTTCTGGTTCTGATGCAAAAAAACGCCCATTCCATAACTTCCAAGAACCAAACGGAAATGAATACCGAGAATAACCATAGGACCACTTAGTAACAAAAATATGGTCACCAACATGTAACGTTGGTATCATAGAGCCAGATGGAATATTAAACGGTTCTAACAATAAACTACGAAAAATAATTGCAATTAATCCACCATAAAATATTGTATTAAACCATTCTCGTGCGACATTTTTATTTTTTGCTGGCATTTCTAATAATCCTTCATCTTTACGGGGGTATTTTAGACCTTGAATTCTATTAACGCAAGTTATAATATGCACGTATGATATCTTTAAGCTCAATTATTTTTAATGGTTTGGATGCAACACACATTGACGTCCAAGTACAATTAGCATCAGGGCTATCAAAACCAGAATTTAATATAATTGGTTTAGCAGATAGAGCCGTTAAGGAGTCTGCTGAACGTATTCGCAATGTGCTGTCCGCATTAAACTTGTCCCTGCCTCCGAAACGTCTGACTGTTAATTTATCACCAGCAGACGTAGAAAAAAGTGGCTCACATTTTGACCTGCCTATCTTATGTGGGATACTGTGTGCGATTGGTATTCTGCCAGAAGACAAATTATCACAGTATCTGATTCTGGGCGAAGTCGGATTAGATGGCGCAATAGTTAAAACGGATGCGGTTTTGCCAGCTGGCGTCTGGGCGAAAAAAAATAATTTGGGACTGATATGTCCCGCAGCCCAAGGAGCAGAAGCTCAACTTTCTGGCCACAATGATATTTTAGCACCAAGTCATGTATTGGAACTAATTAATCACTTTAATGGTACATCTGTTTTACAAACACCAGATACAACACAACATAGTACCGAAACAGAATCACACATTACAAATATTGATATGAGCGACGTTCATGGTCAGGCCGCTGCTAAACGCGCCTTAGAAATCGCCGCTGCAGGTGGTCATGCAATGCTTATGGTCGGTCCCCCTGGATCAGGGAAAACAATGCTGGCGTCACGCCTGCCAACAATTATGCCAGAAATGACTGCCGAAGAAATTTTGGAAACATCCATGATATATTCCATTGCAGGACAACTAAATAATCGTTCCTTGGTTTCTGTCAGACCGTTCAGGAGCGTTCATCATACATCCAGTCCTGTTGCGCTGGCTGGGGGCAGTTCTGATGCGAGACCGGGTGAAATTTCATTGGCGCATAACGGGGTACTGTTTCTGGATGAGTTACCAGAATTTAATCGTGCAACATTAGAAATTTTGCGTCAGCCAATGGAAAGTGGCAAAATTTTAATATCTCGTGCTAAACGTAATGCTACGTATCCTGCACGATTTCAGCTGATTGCAGCAATGAACCCATGCCCATGTGGACATCTGGGAAATGCAGCAATGTCTTGCACACGTGCACCACGTTGCGCAGAAGCGTATCAAAACAAAATATCTGGCCCACTGCTAGACAGAATAGATTTACATGTCGACGTCGATGCAGTAAACCCATGGGATATGAAGAAAGATGATATGTCGTCACGTGAAACAAGTGCAGAGATTAGAAAACGTGTTGTTGCAGCACGAAATCGACAAATCAGCCGACAAGGACATATTAACGCGACACTAGACGGACCAGAACTGGAACAAGTTGCCGCACTAGACAATGAATTAACAATATTTTTAAATACCGCTGCAGAAAAAATGGGTATGTCGGCCCGTGGCTATAATCGAATTAAACGATTGGCACGAACAATTGCTGATTTACGTGGCAGTATAAATATTGAAATGCCCGATTTAGCCGAGGCTTTATCATATCGTCCAATTAATCGCGGTAAATATGGTGTAAAATCTTAAAATATTAAAAAATCCCCTGAACGGGGATTTTTTTGATTGGTGGATGAAACTGGACTCGAACCAGCGACCCCCACGATGTGAACGTGATGCTCTAACCAACTGAACTATTCATCCTAAAAAAAAACGCCAACGGGCGAATTGGACACACCATAAACCACAAAGATAAATAGTGGTGGGGATAGTGGGACTTGAACCCACACGGTCGCAATGACCAAAGGATTTTAAGTCCTCAGCGTCTACCATTCCGCCATATCCCCGAAGACTTTTCTGCAAAAACTGGTGGAGCTGATGGGACTCAAACCCACGACCTCTACGATGCGAACGTAGCGCTCTATCAGCTGAGCTACAACCCCAAATATGGTGCGGATAAGAAGACTCGAACTTCCAAGGTGTCGCCACCACTAGTACCTGAAACTAGCGCGTCTACCAATTCCGCCATATCCGCAGGTGTCTGATATATTATATTAAAAATCTGCTCAATGCAACAAGAAAAATTAAACATATGTATAAAAAAGATAATAATCGTATTTAAACTTGCATATTTCACTTGCTCTAATTTTTATAAATTTGCTAACATTCCAAAGAAGATGAGAAGGATTGCAATTTTTGCTATGTATTGCCTGCTGTTTATATGCAGGGCTGATGCCGCAACACGTGACGGTAATGTGGCTGTGCGTGCAAAAAATCCCGCAGCAAAAACCAGTCAACGTGTAAGCACAATTAATGCACGCACAAATAAAAATCCAGCCCCCGTTTCATCAAGAGCTTCTAAAACAACTGCCAGAAAAACTGCACCTGCCCGTACAGCAACAACAAGACAAACACCTGTTTCACTGGACACCAGCCAGCAAACAATAACACCTGTTGTTCAACGCGTATCCGCACGTTCCGCATCATCACAAGTAGACACAACGCAAACACGCACTGGGGCAGAATATGAGCGCTGCAAAAATTCTTATTTTACATGCATGGATCAATTTTGTGGTTTAAAAAATGATGACTACAGAAGATGTTCTTGCAGCAACCGTGTTTTTGATTTGATGGATTCACGTAAAGTTTTGAATGAAGCAGGAGATAAGCTGACTGTATTTAATGAAAATTTAACAGTGGTCGGCATGACTGCTGCACAAGCGTCAGCAATGAAAACGGCATCAGATGGTGAAAAAGCCTTAACAGATGACAAATCCGCATCAAAAGCACTGTTGCAAGCCATAATGAATTCTATAAAAGGCAAAGACACAAATGTTGGGGGAAAATTTACAGAATTAAATTCAATAAATCTGTCTTTTGATACAGCAAATGCGTTTGGCAACATGGATGCAGGACAAGCAATCGCAACCTATAATGGACAAAACCTGTATAATGCCATTTATCCACAGTGCCGTGATGCGGTTCGCACAGACTGTAATAATGCCTCATTACAACGTGCAGTTACCGCATATTTAATGGCAGTCGAACAAGACTGTAACACTGTTCAAACAGCAATCGAAAACAAACAAAAACAAATGAAATCTACAATACGTGAAGGCAGCGCCATGCTGGATTTGGCACGTGTCGAGAATCGTCAAAAGCATAACTCTTCTGATTTTACAACTTGTTTGAACGACGTCGAAAAAGCAATTCTTAGCGAACAAGTTTGTGGCGCAGGATATCATAAATGTCTGGACAACGGCGAATACATAGACTTAACCACAGGCAAACCTATTGCTGGCGTGGCCGATTTTTATAAATTGGAAGAATTGCTGACTTTTTCATCTGGTGTCGAAGCTGCTAATCAAAAATTATCTAAAATTATAAACAATCGAAAATTTGTTCAAAACTTTGAAAATAAAACAAAGAAATTTGCATCTGATGCATTGGATAAATGTGTTGAAATCGCTGACGACGTCTGGGCAGAGTATCTGGATAAAGCCATGTTATCAATATATTATGCTCAAAAATCTAAAGTTGCAGAAATACGACAAGGTTGCTTTGATTTTGTATCTGCATGCTATATGAATGGCGATAAATCTATGACTGATGCAATGAAAGAGTTGTTGGACGACAGTGGTCTGTCAATTCAACCAGATCGTGTTGCATTGAATAGCGCTATGTGTACAGACTATGTACAGTCGTGTAATAATATGTTTAACGACAATATCATATCTCAATATATAGAACGTAGGCAAGAAACAGATGTACTAACAGCATGTCGCGCAGTTGCAAAACAGTGCTTTGATAGTTTTGGTGGATCTGGATATGAAAACTTTTATTATCCCTACAGTGGTATATTTACACCAAACGTTGGAAATGCACCAGACTGGTTCACATTATACGAAGTCATCAGTAAAGAGAGATACGACATCATAAGCAATGAATCAAGTGATGAATACGATCCGAAACATACTGAATTCTTTACGAATGAATCTGTGCTTAATGGTGGACGTGTAAGATACGTTTCAACATGTGCAAAACAATTAAAAAATATCGAATCTTGTAATGACCCAGTTATCATAGAAACTGCTTTTGGTGGGCTGGATAGAATGTACGTGTATGAAGATGTTAGTGCAGATGGAAAAAAACGTACAATAGTCGGCAAAAAACCAAATAAAGAAGGGGTCTCATATTCTGAAATGTACGGCATGTATTCTGCTAAGGAGCATGAATTTTCCGATCGCAGATTACGACCAACAGGCGTTGCTACTGAGGTATATAATCAGGTAATCGATATTTTAACAACCCAGTGCTCTAACGTTCAGGGCTTGTTTGTCGAACGCCAATACATAAACACAAATTACGATCCAACAAACCTGTGTAAAGCTCAATTTGATTTCGGTGAAGGAAGTTTGATAGAATATTATTATGGTGTCGCATATAATGAAGATATGTGTCCTAGAAATTATACACTGTCCGTTGACACACCATCATGGGGCACATGTTCTTGTTGGGAAAATGGGGCGCGTCGCAGCAAAAATGGAAAATCCGCAAAATGTCTGGCAGTATTGCCACAACGTAAGGGAGCGGAAGAAAGTTTGTGCACATACGCTGCACCAGATCCAGAATTAGTTAATGATGAAACTGCATGGTGTACACGCGCTATATTTTCAAGTGACAACCAAGTGTGTCCTGTTCGATATAAGACGCAAGATAATAAACAATATCAAATTCCAGATAAAGCAACATGTGATACAGTTATTGGATCTGATACAGAAATTCCAGAAGGCGTGTCTATGTAATCGAATGCATTATTAACGCAAAATGAATATTTGTTATTTTTTAGAACTTACTGATTTTGCCAAAGGAACGCCCGTTTTATTAAGCATAACAAAAATCCCCCAATTGGGGGATTTTTGTTATCAAACGAAATGTTTAGTTCAAAGCTTCTTTCAATGCTTTACCTGGTTTGAACTTAGGCTGAACAGAAGCTGGGATTTTGATAGCTTCGCCTGTCTGTGGGTTGCGACCTGTTGTTGCTTTGCGTTTTGCAGTTGCAAATGTACCGAAACCAACCAAGCGAACTTCGCCCTTCTTTTTCAGAACTTTTGTTACGTTGTTGATGAACGCATCTACGCATGCAGCAGCTGCTGCTTTTGTAATATCTACATCGTTTGCGATTGCTTCAATCAATTGAGCTTTGTTCATATGTTTCTCCTTTCATAGATTTTTATAACAAAGGTGTCCCGCAGTATATAGGCAATGTCTATAGAATCCAAAGACGCAATTTTGTGCGATTTTCTGAATTCTAGCCACAGCAAAGTCTTGAATTATATAGACATTGCCCGACCTGCTTAATCAAATCCTAGAGAAATCCGCACTTTATGTCAAGCCCATATTTAAAAAAGTCGAAAAAAAGTGCTTTTTTTTTAATTCTAATACCTAATTACGTCTGCACGGACAGCGCGCGCGCCAGTTTCACCAACCTCACACAATACGTATGGAGCATCAATCCCTTGGACATGAACTGTTCTAAAATAGTTTGGTGTCATCATCATCATAAATATTATAACCGCAGCCCAAAACAACAACTTGGTCAATCCCCATGGCTGCTTATATTTGTCACCATCAAATTTATCCTTTAACAGGTTTTGATATAAAGCCCAACCCCAAGAAAAAGACAGCACAATTAAACAACCTGCTAATAACACTTTAAAAAACCTTGAAAACTGACTAAATCCTGCAGCAATCGGATCCCATATAGAGCTGGCAACAGGACAAATATACAAAACATTCGCAGATACAGCTTCGGGAACCTGAGACACAGTGTCGACTGGCGCAAGCTGCAATCCGAATGAAGAGATAATTATGATTGCAGTTAACAAACAAATCGCTGTAACCATTCTTTTTTGCATTACTTCCCCCTGTATCCACGTTATATTATAGCATAAAATACTAATACATTGCAATTTTATAAACTTTTATTTACAATTCATTTTATGATGCGTCATAAGTATGATTTGATAGTTTGTTTAACCACGTTTCATCACGAATTCTTGAAGCTGTCAGTTTCAGGGTTACGTGGCATAAACAAAAAGACATTGCTGATCATACATAACGATAATCCATGTAAAAAGCTTACAAAAAAGCATGTTCGCAAGCTGGGATATCATGGAAAATTAATTATAATAAACAACCCTGATAATTTAGGACTTTTACAGACACGAATTGCCGCAATCGAACACATAAAAACGCACAAAATTTCAAGCAAATGGATTATGTTTGCTAATGATGACGACATTATATTGAACACCAAAGTAATTGATATTGCCGATAGCACATTTGCAATCATGGGGAATAGCGTAGTTATTTCGTCAAATCTATTAGACATTTTACGTTTGATGGAAAATGCTCAGGACTATACAATTGATAATGCCGATAATTTTTTAAAGGCACCTAATATAGGTATGGCAGGAACCTTTATAAAATTTGATATAATGTTGGATTATGCAGAATTTTTAAAACATATTACCGAAAAACTGCAAGAAACTATATCAAATACGCATTTTGTTCCACCGATTGACCTGATAATGTGGCATATATTAGTTGAATATATGCGTGTAAATTATCCCGCAATGTCACCAATCTATATGAATCAAACTAATTATCTGATGACAAAGTTAAATGGCACACTACATGCTACAGATAGCCAAATACAAGCTATGTTAGAACGTGTCATGTCCATTGTTGATGCCGCCCTGTGGGGCAACGAATAAAAAAACTTGATACTTTTACAAATATATGATTGAAACGGAGGGGTAATATTTATACAATACCCCAAGAAAACAAGGAATATTAACATGAAATATAATGATATAAGAAAAGCTTTTTTACAGTATTTTGAATCACATGGACATACAATTGTACCGTCTGCATCATTGATACCAAACGATCCAACGTTATTGTTTACAGTTGCAGGTATGGTTCCATGGAAAGGAATTTTGCAGGGCACAGAACCTGCATTTGCGCCACGTGTAGCAGACGTACAAAAATGTATACGCGCTGGCGGCAAACATAACGACTTGGAAGACGTGGGGTTTGATGGTCGACATCATACTTTTTTCGAAATGTTGGGCAATTGGTCGTTTGGCGATTACTTTAAAGAAGGTGCAATTGAAATGTCTTGGGAATTGCTTACCAAGGTATTCGGATTGGACCCAGAACGCATTGTTGTGACAACACATCATAGTGATGAAGAAGCAACCGCTATTTGGAAAAAAATAACTGGCAAAGATGCAATTCGCTTGGGGGACAAAGATAACTGGTGGTCTGCTGGCGACACGGGCCCATGTGGCCCATGTACAGAAATGCATTATGATATGGGTGCCGATTTACCAGGTGGCTTGCCAGGGTCTGCAAATGAAGATGGTGGTCGTTTCGTTGAAATTTGGAATGATGTGTTTATGCAGTTCGATAGAGATGCAAATGGAAACCTGACACCACTGCCAAAACAAAATGTTGATACAGGCGCAGGATTGGAACGCTTTGCATCAATATTACAGGGCAAAACAGATAATTATGATACAGATTTGTTTGTAAATCTTAAAAAGGCTGTATCTGATATTACTGGCGTTGCAGAAACAGCAGAAAATATCGCAAGCTTTAAAGTTATTACGGATCATTTGCGTTCTGTTGGCTTTGCGATTGCAGATGGCGTAATCCCTTCAAATACAGACAGGGGCTATGTAATTCGTCGTATTCTGAGACGTGCAATGCGTCATGGTCAGATTCTGGGACATAAAGGGGCACTGTTGTCTAAGCTGTACCCTGCCCTGATTACTGAAATGGGCGAAGCTTACCCAGAACTGGCGGCGAACCAAAAACACGTTATTGAAATTATTCAAAATGAAGAAAACTCGTTCGCAGATATGTTGCAAAATGGTATGAAGTTATTGGAAAGTGAACTTCCAAAACTGAACAGTAAAATTTTACCAGGCGATGTCGCATTCAAGCTGTTTGATACGTATGGATTTCCGCTGGACTTAACCCAGATGATTCTGCGAGACAAAAATATAGACGTTGATGTTGCAGGATTTGAAAAATCAATGGCAGAACAAAAAGAGCGTTCACGCGCCAATACAAAAGGCACACGTATCTTCTGGGAATCTCAGACAGATTTGTCCGCAACTGACGATTCTGCAAAATATTCCCCAACCACAATGGAGTCACGTGTATTATCTATATTGCACAATGGTGAATTTGTTCAGTCTGCTAAAGATGGTGACGAAGTAGAAATTGCATTAGATAAAACAACCTTTTATGGAACCCAAGGGGGACAGGTTGGCGACAGCGGAGAGCTTAAAATCGGCGATAATACAGTTATGACGGTAACAGAAGCAGCACGTGTAGATAACATTGTAATACATAAAGGTGTATTAAAATCAGATGTAGCTGTCGGTGATTCTGTTGTACCAGTTATTAATATGGCTGTGCGCAATCAGACAGCACGTGCACACACAGCAACCCATTTGTTACAGGCTGCGCTACGTCATGTCCTGAATGATGACGTAGAACAGCGTGGTTCCAAAGTAAGCCCAGATTCTGTTAGATTTGACTTTAGCTTTGGTCGCGCAATGACTGCCGAAGAAAAACAAGCGGTTGAAGATCTGGTCAACACGTGGATCGCAGCGGACATGCCTGTTGCACATGAAGAGATGAGTATGGACGAAGCTGTTAAAAAAGGCGCAATGGCATTGTTTGGCGAAAAATATGGCGACACAGTAAACGTAATTACAGCAGGCGATGTATCATGCGAGCTGTGCGGTGGAACACATGTTTATCATACAGGTGAAATATTAAAAGCCAAGATTAACAAGGAAAAATCTATCAGCAGTGGCATTCGTCGTATCACGATGTCTGTTGGCACATTGGCAGAATAAAAAAAGCCCCATTTTTCGGGGCTTTTTTATAGCACGAAAAAAATTCAAAAAAATACTTGCAATACCATAAAATATATGCCAATATATACCACGCAATGCGAGCGTAGCTCAGTTGGCTAGAGCGCAACCTTGCCAAGGTTGAGGTCGAGGGTTCGAGCCCCTTTGCTCGCACCAGGATTCGAAACCGCCCTTGAGGCGGTTTTATGGTAAAAAGGCGCATAAAAAAAATGAAATGTTTAATTAAACGCTTTAATTGATTGTGCGACCAACAGTAATAAACTGCGGGCGCACTTTGCATGCGTCCGTTTTTTTATATCACAACCAAGGGATTTTATAAAATGTCAGAAAATACAACAAATACACAAATTTCAACAAACGAATTGACAGCACGCTTGCAAAAAGCTGAAAACATTCGTGCACGTGACGGCGTTGTATGGAAAGACAAATTTGATCGCACGCATACGATTGTTGGCGCACGCGACTTGGCAGATGGGACACAGGTGCGCTTGGCGGGGCGTGTGACTGCATTGCGCTGGTTAGGGAAACTGATGTTTGGTCGCATATATGACATTGATGGCGAAATTCAATTTTCTATGTCACGTGAAGAACTGGGCGAAGAAACGTACAAGTTTATGAAAGCAAATGTTGATCTGGGCGACTTCATTGGTATCACTGGGGAACTGTACCACACAACAGCTGGTGAACTGACAGTTAAAGTTTCAAAATACGAAATTCTGGCCAAGGCTTTGCGTCCACTGCCAGAAAAATATCATGGCTTGACAGATATGGAAACTCGGTATCGTCAGCGTTATTTGGATATTATATCAAACCCAGAGGCACGTAATGCACTGTTGGGACGCTTTAAAATGACACAGTATTGGCGTGAATATATGAACCGTAATGGATTCTTGGAAATAGAAACACCAATTATGCAAAATATTGCATCTGGGGCAGCGGCACGTCCATTTACAACACACCACAATGCACTGGATGCTGATTTCCAGTTGCGTATCTCACCAGAGTTGTTCTTAAAGCAAGCAATCGGTGCTGGATTTGACCGCGTGTATGAAGTGGCAAAAGACTTCCGTAACGAAGGTATGGATGCAATGCATCTGCAAGAATTCACAATGGTTGAATGGTATGCTGCATATTGGGATTTTAACGACAACATCAAATTTACATGGGAATTAATCCAAGAATTACTGATGAAATGTCGTGGCACATTACAGATTGAATACCAGGGTACACCATTGGATTTCAGTAAATATGAAATGATTGACTATACAGCAAAGATGAATGAATTCTTTGGTTGTGACATCTTAGATTTTGATGATGTTGATGCCCTGCGTCAGAAACTGGTTGACAATGGCATGTTCCCAATGGCAGAACTGGAAGATTTAAAATCTATCCCAACATTGGTAGACTATGTATACAAACGCAAAATCCGCAACGACATTGTAAATCCAACGTTCTTGTACAACTATCCAGCATATATGGTGCCATTGGCACGTCGTAGTGATTCTGACGAACGCAGAATTGATATGTATCAATTGCTGGTATGCGGCGCAGAAATATGCAAAGGATATTCAGAACTTGTAAACCCAATTCAGCAATTAGCAGCATTTGAAGAACAGGCACGCAATATCGCAGATGGTGATGAAGAAGCCTTTAATCCAGACAATGACTTTGTTCGTGCAATGGAACATGGCTTCCCACCTATTTCTGGTGTTGGTATGGGTGTTGACCGTTTGGCCAGCATTATATTCGACCAACCAACCCTGCGTGATGTGATATTATTCCCGATAATGAAGTAAAGGGGGAAAGTCATGATTGATGGCATGCCAGATGGCTATGCGGAAACTTTAACACTGGATAAAGACAGAAAAAACTTGACCGCAATTGAGCGCGCATTAGAATCAGGCCGCATAAATGAAGAAGCAGCCGATTATTTGTGCACACTGTACAGCGACAGCATGGTATGGTTTCGCGAAATATTTCACGTATTAGGCAAATCATTTGGCGCACCAAAAGCACCAGTTGTAAAATATGACTATGCCACTGATTCCGCAATCGATGAACCAATGAAAATATCAGATATTCACCCGCTGTCGCCATATTTGGTTCAACATCGTCTGGACGCAGACCCAATGAGAAATCAATTCTTTACAAGTCTGCCAGGGCACAAGATTGAGCTGTCTGTATCGTCAATCGTGACAGTCATCGTTGCCGCGCAAAAGAAGATAGAACGCGCCTTAGATAAAATTACAGCCAAATACTATCATGACTATGTGAACGAAGTGGCACGTGCTGCATATCGGGTTTTAAGCGCCGATGGACGTGACGCATCTGCACGTGCAATTTCAGATAAAATCCATGAAATTTTCGCAGAAAAGTATATCACAAACGCATCTGAAACTGTGTTGACTATAATTGGTCGTGGTCATGAAAAAATTGCAGTTGAAATGGTACGCGCATTGGACAAAATTGAAAAGCCACACCACAGATTGCAAGATGTCTGGCGCGTAAAGTGCTTGTTCGATTTAATTCCACAAGCACGTACGTTCATAGAACGCCTGTATGCAGAAATGCCAGAACGAATCATATCCAGTCGCGACAAATTCTATGACATGGCAAATCCACGAAATTATCGTGATGCAAAAATTATATTAAATATTGGTCATGGCAAAACAGTCATTCCAATGGAAATTATTTGCCAGGTTCGTACATTCTTTGAATTCGAACGCAAAACACACGAAGTGTACGAAACAACGCGCAAAAGCAAAAATGCAAAATCCGACAATATGGAAAGCAAATTGGCAACATTTATGGAAGATGGCGTAAAGTCTTATAACCGTATGATTTGTCGATGTCTGGAAGCCCTGTTCGAGCGCGTTGGCTGGAACATTCTTTATTCCCAAGACAATGGAAAATCCATGTTCGAAGGCTTCCCACATGAATGCAAACTGTATTATCCACAAAAGATTCTGGACAATATAAATGAAAAGTTAGATGACGCTATTGAAAATGAAGTTTTTCGTGTTGAAAATGCACCAACAAAGCTGAGCCCACATCAGCAATCTAAAATTTTCCACTTTATGGCACGATTTGTGCTGGTATCTGCAATGCCATATATGCAACGAGACTGGGCAATGCCACAAACAACCCAGGCGGGTAAATTGTTTAATTTTGTAATGAAAGAAATTCAACGTTATTACAAAAAATAAAAAATCCCCCAATCGGGGGATTTTATCTTTTGTCTTTCAACGCCATACGGATACGAGCAAAGTTTGCAGATTCTTCTTCGCTGGAATCAATGTCGGAAAATGTTATACAACCAACCCCCGACAACCACTGTATTGCAGGCATTGTAATTTTATGAAATGCGTCTATGCGATGTTGAACAATATCGATGCTGCCGTCGTCTTTACGGGTACTGCCAGCCGATTTGCGTTTGTTTATGCGTTTTATCATTATTTCATCAGGAACGTTCAGATAAATTACCTGAACATCATACTTATTAGTGTATTTTTCAACCAGCCACTGTGCTTGAACCAGCGTTCGTGGGAAACCATCTAGGATTATATCACCCGAAGTTTGTGCTATGGTTTTCGCAACTAAATCGCACACCTTTTCGTCTGGTATCAGATTTCCCTCTGCAATTGCAATACGAATTGGTGATCCGTCAGGTTGGCTACGTAAAATAGCCCCAGTTTCAATATGTGTATATTCAGGATGGATATCACGTAACATACGGGCAAAAGTCCCTTTGCCTGTACCTGGACCGCCCATCATAACAATCATTTTATTTTTGCTTTTCATAATTTGATTATACCATAAAAAACACCGCCCGCAAAGCGGACGGTGGAACAATCTGTGAATCCACAAATTATTTTTTGCTGTTTTCGATTGCAGCGCCCAAGATATCACCCAATACAGAGCCAGAATCAGCTTCGTTTGAAAATTCTTTGACCGCTTGCTTTTCCAATGTCACCTGCAATGCACGAACAGACAATTTAACTGTATTGTCTTCAACGGAAACAACAGATGCTTCTACGCTGTCGCCAATGTTAAATTTAGATGTGTCCTGTTCAGATTTGTCACGTGACAGGTCTGTACGACGAATAACGCCACGTACATCACCAGCCAATGTCAAAATCAATTCATCAGGTGTAATTTCAGAAACAGTACCGCATACAACTGCGCCCTTCTTTAATGAAACAGCGTTGTTTTCTGCGCTTTCTGTCAACTGTTTGATCCCCAGTGTGACACGTTCTTTTTCTGGATTGATGTCCAAAATCTTGGCTGTCACTTCCTGGCCGCGAACGAATTTTTTCAATTCTTCTTCGTCCAGCTTGTTCCATGACAAGTCAGAAATGTGAACCATACCGTCCAATTCAGGTGTCAATGCAACGAACAGCCCAAATTCTGTTGTGTTCTTGATTGGACCTGTTACAACGTCACCAACATTGTGGTTTTCAGCAAACTGTTTCCATGGATTTGGTTGCAGCTGTTTATAACCCAATGAAATACGGCGTTTGTCCTGGTCAATCCCCAAAACAACAACATCAATATCCTGGCCGTTTTGCAGTACTTTGCTTGGGTGGATATTTTTGTTTGTCCATGACAATTCAGACATGTGAACCAGGCCTTCGATATTGTTACCCAGATCAATGAATGCACCGTAATCTGTCAAAGATGATACCTTGCCAGAAACTGTGTCGCCAACATTGAATGCACGTGACGCTGTTTCCCATGGATCTTCTTCTAATTGTTTCATACCCAATGAAATACGATGGGATTCTGGATCGAATTGGATAACCTTGACCTGAATCTTTTCACCAACGTGAACTAATTCGCGTGGATGATTTACACGTTTCCATGACAGGTCTGTGACGTGCAACAAACCATCGATACCGCCCAAATCTACGAATACACCGTAATCTGTGATGTTTTTGACTGTACCTTCGACAACCGCACCCAATGAAATGTTTTTCATCGCTTCTTTTTGTGCAGCTGCGATTGTATCAGACTGAATCGCACGACGTGATACGATTGCGTTTGTACGCAAAGCATCCATTTTCAATACACGGAATTTGTCTTTTAAGCCAATCAAGGATTTTGCATCACGAATTGGTTTGTGATCAACCTGAGATGATGGCATAAATGCAAATACGCCATTGATGTCCACTGTGAAACCACCGCGAACAACGTCAATAATTGTACCCTCTGGGTCGATACCTTCGGCAACTGTTTTTTCCAGTTCTTTCCATGCTTTTTCTGCACGTGCCTTAGAATAAGACAGAACGGCTGTGCCTTCGCGGGATTCGTAACGTTCAACAAAAACGTCGATGATATCACCAACAGATGGAACAGATGCGCCGAATTCTTTTAATGGTACGCGACCTTCTGATTTCAGACCAACGTCAACCATTGCGAAATCACCACGAATGTCTTTTACAGTACCTTTTGTTGCATAGCCCTGCAAAGTTTCTTGTGCACCATAGTTCGCATCGAACATCTGGACAAAGTCTTCGCCGGATACAGGATTAAATAAGTCTTTGGATAAATCTTTCATAAGAAATTTTAATCAAAGTTTGCCATCGCTAATGCTTTATAAAAACTGCGAGGTCTTGTGGGGTTAATCGGATTGATTCTGCGCCCACCCGCAAAATCAGGGGTATTATATACCCTGTTTTGACAAAACGCAAGTTTTTTCAACAAAATAAATCCCACCATGTGGTGGGATTTGTTAACGCTTTCTACGCTTGTAATATTCATTTAAGAATTTTTTATATGCACATGCTGTCATACATTTTAATGCTGATACTGGGATACCAGAATCTTCAGAATTATGAAACGTTTGCAAAACTTGGGACTTGGATAATCTTTCGGGGACTATAATATCTCCACCTGCCCCCAGAATACCCGTATCAATATCAGAACGCAATGCGCGCGCCAAATCCAAAACCAGACCTGAATTTACACAAAGCACATCTGAAGAATTATATGGTACGTTATACTCGGCATGCAAACTGGCGTACAAGGCATCATGTGATAATTCTGACAAACTGATATCATCATAATCTGATAAATCACCAGAAAAATAAAAATCTTGGGCAGCCAGAGAAGAATTTTTGATAACCTGCTCATTTTGTTTATAAAATCTCAAATTACAGCGTTTTAATAACGCATTACGCATTTCAAAAATAGCAACTAATTTTGTTTTCATATCTGAAGCCCTTTGTTTTATCTTGTTTTCTGTTCTGCTTGTTTTAATAATCTTTCGATCTGTTCTGGATATAATCTGAATGCATTTATTGGTATGCCCGATAAATCGGTGTTGTGATATATTCTCATAAATCTAGAATTGTACAACGTTGCATAATTTTTGATGTTGCCATGCACATCAATAATACCATTAATGCAGTCATTTTTAAAACTCCACGTCAAATCCATAACTAAATTAGGATTAACATTATCCTTTAAATTATATTTGTGATGAACCGCAACATACCCTGGCAACGCATGAAAGGATGATTTCATATATGATTGGTATTCACGTGCGGCACCAGAAAAAATATAGTCCTGCGCCGCTAATGATGACCGATGAATTAAGTCTGCGTTCTTTGCATAAAACTTCGGATTAACCAATGCCAAGCATAATTCACGCAGCTTAAAAATTGGTGCCAATTCTGTTGTCATAGCTTATTTCCTTTATCTTAATCTTTTTATATGATCATTTAATGCCCGTTTAATTGCGGGAATGGTTGGCGCAGTCCACATTTCCCAATGACGAGATTCTGGAAGCAGTGTATAATTGATATTAAATTTATGATGCGGTGGCAGTGTATATGGTAACGAGAACGTCTCTTCAATCTTCATATCGAGAACCATAAAATTCATACTGTCACGAATAAAGTGCACAGGGGCTAATAATGCGCCATTTACCCATTTTGGGTGTCCGCCAATACGCAATGTGCCACCAGGTTTCAGCGCAACTGCTGCACGTCTGTAAAATCTAACAGCATGTTGAATATCAGGCGAATACAGTGGCAATGAATACAACGCCCAAACTTCATCAAATTCGTTTTCAAAATCTGTGTCGATAAAATCTTTGTTTATAACTGTGCGCGCAGAACGTGAATCTTTAATATACGGGTCAACGTTTGTGACATCGCAATTAATCTTAACAAAATCAAGTGTACGCTGAATCTGTGAATGTCCACCACCAACTAATAATAATTTTTTGCCTTCTAATAACTTCTTTATGTCACAACGCGAAATCTGAAACACTTTCATATAAGTAGACAATGGCCGAGAATTACCAACTATTCGGCTGTTAAAAAACGATTTTTGTTGTTCAAAATGCTTATCTTGTCCATGCATAGCATGCGCTATACTAGGACAAAATATTCATATTGTCAACAACTATTTATCTGGCAACTGCTCCACGCAATGCTTCATGGCAAACATAATCACGCAATACAAAGCCGCCGTCTGCGTGCCAATTCAGCATACCACGCCAATTTTCATCAGGAATCTCAACCGTTGGCAATGGGTGTGGCGTGCGCGTTAATTGGGTTGCAACCTGGTCCAGATGGTTGCTGTAAATATGCGCATCGTGCAATTCACCCTTTAATATTCCAGGGGTTAATCCTGCTTCTTTGGCATACAACAATAATAACAGAGCATAACTGGCAATATTATACGGTATGCCCAGGAACATATCACATGAACGCTGGGTCCAGATAAGGTTTAATTTACCATCACGTACAATTAACTGGTGCATCATGTGGCATGGTGGCAACGCCATCTGATAAAATTCTGTAGGGTTCCATGCAGAAACAATTATCCGACGGTCATTGGGGTTTTTCTTTAATTTATCTATTGCGTTTGCAACCTGGTCAATACCGGGTTGTTTTGGATTAAAGTTATCCGTTGGGTCTTTTTCAATTCTGGCCTTATCCCACTGGTATTCACCACCGAAATGTCGCCATTGAAAACCATAAATCGGCCCTAAATCACGTTCACAGTCCATAACATAGTCACGAACTGCCTGTTTCTGAGCTGCAGTAAGCTCCCCGCTCTTTTCCAGCATGTGGATTTTCATATTGTATTCTTGTTCAACCTTCACTGGGTTGGCCCATTCGTTCCAAATTTTACACTTTCTGTCTTGTAGCCATTTTTTATCGGTAATTCCACGAATAAAGAACTCTAGTTCTGTTGCAATATTCTTTAATCCCATTTTCTTGGTTGTAATCAGTGGGAAACCCATTGACATATCATGAACAAACGTTGCGCCATACCCCAGACCAATATCAGGAATTCCTGTACGATTTTGCCGCATGTCGGAACAGTTATTATAAATATTGCCCAATATGTCTAGATATGCCTGCATGTTAGTCCCCTTTGTTTATTTATATTTAGTTTGGAATTTTATTAAATCTAAGTCAAATAAAAACGTCCCAATCGGGACGTTTATTTGTTTAGCGAACAGATGCCTGTTTGAACAATTCGTCAGCAGGAACCTTTTTATCCTTGGTCTTAACGTGTGTCAGCATTGCATCCAATGCCTTGCGTTCGAAAATCATACCACGCAACATTGCCAACGCATTTTGATTCTTGTTATAAAAATCAAACACCTGTTTTGGATCTGGGAAGCTAGATGCTTCAGCCCAGATTGCCTGTTGCAAATCTTCACGTGTGACTTCAACCTTGTTCTGGGTACCCCATTCAGCCAAAATCAGTCCCAACTTAACGCGACGTTCTGCATCTTTGTGTTCAGATTTTTCATCCCATTTATGATCACACTTTTCATCATGACAATGTGCATGTTTGCGATCAAATTCAGATTTTGCCATGTTGTATTCTTGTTCAACCAACGATTCTGGTAAATCTAACTTAACCTTGTCTGCCAGTACATCCAACAGCTCGTTACGCATTTCACGTTTAGCTGCATCATCGTACTGTTCCATCAAAATTTTGCGAATATGTTCACGCAATGCTTCAACAGAATCTTGACCAACCTGTTTTGCCAATTCATCATTTAATTCTGGCAAAACATGCTTGCGTACATCGTGTACCAAGACTTCGAAACGCGCATCCTTGCCTGCCAGATTTGTGGCATGATAGTTTTCTGGGAATTTGACGTTTACATCAAATTTATCACCAGCTTTGTGACCAATAACCTGATCTTCAAACCCTGGAATAAATGAACCAGATCCTAAAATCAGATGATGCTTTTTAGCTTCGCCACCTTCAAATGCAACGTCGTTAACAAAACCTTTGAAGTCGATAACTGCAACGTCACCTTCTGCAGCCTTGTATGTCGCACTTTGTTTTTCTGCTGTGCTGCGTGACTTGCGAATATTATTTAACGCTGCTTCTATCTCTTTTTCATCTAAATCAGCAACTTTTTTAGTGATTGTAAATTTATCCAATTCAACGGCTGGCAACGTTGGCAAAATATCAAATTCCATAGAATATTCTGCATCTTGACCAATTGTCCAACCAGACAAATCAACCTTTGGTGCACCAGCTAAGCGGATTTTCTTTTCTGCAGCATACACTTCTAGATCACGATTTATCATTCTATCAATTGCATCACCATATGCGGATGCATTATATTTCTGGCGCAAGATATTTAATGGAACCTTGCCCTGGCGGAAACCTGGCAACTTAACCTTTTTCCCATGTTCCAACAAAATTTCATCTGCCGCTGCCTGTAATTCATCTGCGGTAATCAAACCGTTTACAGAATAATGTAAATCTTTGATTTTTTCTTTTTTGAACATATGTTTTCCCCTAAAGTTACTAATAAATTGCGGAGTGATTATACAACCTTTTTAAATGAAAGCAATAACAAAAATTCCCTATCCCTGCTCAGAAATTGCTTTTACAAAATCGGCCTCATCCCAGACAGGAATACCTAATTGTATCGCTTTTGCTAATTTGGAACCCGCATCTGCACCAGCCAAAACGATATCTGTCTTGTTTGATACACTGCCAGTAACAGTTGCACCCATTGATTCCAGTTTTTCACGCGCCGCATCGCGCGTATAATTCGGTAATGTTCCTGTCAAAACAATGCGCTTACCCGAAAGAGGCCCCGAATTTAATGACGCAGAAACTGCAGCATTGCGTACATGTATCTGATTCAACAGTGCATCAATTGCAATTCTGTTTTCCGAGTTTGCAAAAAAAGACACTATTTCATCCGCCATAACATCGCCAACACCATCAATTTGTTTTAGTCGCCATACAGGTGCATTACACAAAGCACTAAAGTCTCCAAATGTACGCGCCAATAGTTTTGCTGTTACTGCACCTATTTCTGGTATTCCAATTGCGTAAATCAACTTATGTAAATCTATGTCGCGCGCACGCTCAATAGACTTGTTTAAATTATCAACTGATTTATCCCCAAAACCATCCAAACAACGAATTTCATCACCATGGTGCGCAATAAGTGTAAATATGTCAGCAGGCGTCTTTATCCAACCACGAGATATAAATAGTTCTAGCTGACGTGTACCAAGACCATCAATATCAAAACCAGCACGTGACACAAAATGTTCTAATTCACCAAGCTGTTGCGCAGGACATCCCAATGTGTTTACACATCTGCGGGCAACCATACCAGCGTCTTGAACCACCGCACCACCACACACTGGGCAAACAGTTGGAAAAACAAATTCAGACGCACCAGACACAGTTTCTGCCACACCAACAATTTGTGGAATTACATCACCTGCACGCTGAACAATGACCTTGTCTCCAACCTTAACCCCTAGACGACGAATCTCATCAGCATTATGTAAAGTTGCACGAGATACAACAACCCCACCAATATTTATCGGCGCCAATTCAGCAACAGGCGTTAATACCCCCGTACGACCAACCTGAACAGTTATAGCCTTTAATGTTGTAACACCACGTGCAGCTGGAAATTTATATGCAACTTCCCATCGTGGACTGTTTGCACGTGCGCCCATTTTCTGTTGCAGATTAATATCGTTTACCTTTATAACCAAACCGTCTATATCAAATGGAATATCAGGACGCTCTAACATTAATTTATTATATACATTTTGTATTTCCGTCATGTTCTTTGCATGATGCGCCCAGCGACGTGTCGTTTTAAAGCCCCATGATTCCAACCTATCGAAATATTCTGACTGTGTTGCAAAATTACGATCTGATATTTCACCATATGTATACGCAAAAGCACTTAACCGACGTGATGCCGTTACAGATGGATTCAACTGACGCAACGAACCAGCTGCTGCATTACGCGGATTGGCAAAAGTCTTGCCACCCATAGCATTTAACGCAAAAAAATCTGAACGCAACATATATACTTCGCCACGAATTTCAATAACATCTGGATAATCACCCATTAATCTATGCGGTATATCTGGTATTGTCATAAGATTTTGGGTAATATCTTCGCCATGCGTGCCACTGCCCCTGGTTAGTCCACGAACCAGTTGACCATGTTCATATCTGGCCGAATACGAAACACCATCAACCTTTAATTCAATAAACACATTTTTGTCCGCCAGCTTGTTAAACCAGTCTGCAACATCAGATTCATCAAAAACATCTGAAATTGACAGCATCGGAACACTGTGCGAAAATGATACGAATTTATCAGAAACAGCTGCACCAACACGTGTCGACACACCATTACTGGCCAGCGACGGATACATTCGTTCAATATCTAATGCACGATGTTTAGCCGCATCATATGTCGCATCATCAACAACTGGTGCGTCATTTTGATGATATGCAACATCCCATTCTTTCAGTTTTTTTAATAAATCTGAGTGTTCGGCAATAATAAATAAATCAGGTGTCTTTTCCATAACAGGATTATAAAAAATTCATAAACACAACACAATTGGAAAAAATAACATTTTAAAAATATATCGATATGACCAGTGGCGCAATAATAGCCGTCAGTATACCAGATATAACAATTGCTAAACTGCTGGCCGCACCGTCTTGGGGGCTGATCAGCATCGCACGACTGGTTCCAGCTGCATGCGACGCATTTCCAATTGCCAAACCGCGCGCAATCGGATTTACTAATCCAATCTTACGACATATCCATTCACTTACTGACGCTCCTAAAATGCCAGTAACAATTACCGAAGAAACCGTCAATGCAACAACACCACCTAATTCTTGAGTAATATCAACTGCGATTGCCGTCGTTACAGATATCGAAACCATAGATCTTGCAACTAAATCCCCCAAACCAAACAAAATACAAACTAAAACAACTGTCAAAACAGATGATACAACACCGATTAACATACCAAAAAAAATCGACCATGCATATCGGCGCAATAATGTCAAATGACGGTACATTGGAACAGCAAAACACACTGTAACAGGCAGTAAAAAATATGTAATATATTTCGCACTGGAATTATATGACGCGTATGAAACATCAAACATAGTCAAAAATAAAATGACAAACACCGTCCCTAAAAATAATGGTGTTGTAAATGGATTTGGATATTTGCGATTTATCAGACTTGCTATCAAAAACATAACCAATGTCAGAACAAAACCAAACGATTCCGAAGTTGAAAAAAATTCAATCATTTCTTCCCCTTTGTGTTATGCTTTTTATCAAACTTGTTTATCATTGCTTGGGTTGTAACACCTGTCATCAATATTGATATTAAATACGTTAAAATTAACAAGACAACCAATATTGGCCAAATTCCTGATATTTCAGACCAGATATCTATGATTGCAACCGCTGGCGCAATAAAAAACAACCCCATAACACTGTGCAACCAATCAGCAATATTTGCGACCCACGACAACTTAACAACACCAAAAACCAAAGATAAAAACAACAGTACCATTCCATAAACACTGCCCGCGATTGGAAAAGGGATAATATGTGCCAGAAATTCTCCCAGCAAGACATAAAGCATGATTATTGCAAATTGTATTAAATATTTCATTCCCATGCCCCCCTTTTTTTGATACAGCTAATAATACAACATATTAATTATTCAAGTCAACGTTTCAACATAAGGAATGTTTTTAAGGCGCAATCTTAGCAAGTTTTCCACATTTGTGATGCAAAACACATTAAAAAACCTGCTGAAATCAGCAGGTTATTCTGGTGGGGCCACAGGGACTCGAACCCTGGACCCAATGATTAAAAGTCATTTGCTCTACCAACTGAGCTATAGCCCCAAAACCGGACCTGGAAGAAAGAATTTTGCAATCCTTTTTCCATGGGTCGGGGGCAATTTTGACATATTTAAAAACAAAAATCAAGAAAAAATAATAAAAATTTACTTTTTGTGTTCATCAAGCACATTCGATGGAGATAAATGTTTTGCTAAATCCAGTACAGCGACACTGTCTATATCAAGCCAATCTAGTATGTGAGTCATAATGTTTTCAACATATTTTGCAGAAATACGACGACTTTTATGAAATTTACTTTCGTTTATCAAATGAGCCATAGATCGTGCAATTGATGATAATATCTGGGTTTGATCAGCAGATAATATATTCGTCTGACTGTTACGAAATAAAAGTGTATCTAAGTCATTATGACACGTATGTAAATTTTCCAAAACACGTGGACTTATATTTAATCGACGAGAAATTTCAGGCGTACGCCAGACCAACATTCGATTTAAGCTTTCTAAGCTTAATTTGCTGCGAACACCCAATGCATCACGTAGCATAAAAATAATATTTACAAGAACTGAGTTTAACTTGTCAGCCATATTGTTTGCAACAGACTTCTTCATCTGATTTGCTATACGTGAATTTGTATAATCATATAACAGAAACACCAGTGGGATTGATAACAATGAAGCCGAAACATTAATTACCAAATCACGAATATTTGGATTTGGTGCATTATCTATCGCACCTGTGTATAATATCAATCCACCAGCAATAGACATCAGATACGGTAATGACTTTAATAAAAAATTGCGAATATTTATTTTCATATCCGCATTTTATATTTTTTCTGTCGTCGCATACACAGGAACATATGTCTAAACAATATCATCGCCAGTAGGATGCACCGTTTTTATAACACGAAGATTTGGATTATATGCATTCGCACATCTATTCTTGATAAATAACAATGCCCATAAGCCAACTAATACCAATATGGTTCCTAATATAAATATACTGTACCGCCAGCTGCCCATTGTACCACCTAAGCCTACTAACAAACATGTTATTATATAAACTATGTTATCACCAATGCTGTACAACGACAAAATTACAGATCGATATATGGATGGTAAAAAATCTTGAAACCTGGAATAAAGAAGTATATATAATGCAGCAAACAACGCATAAGCCGCCCCAAGCGCCCATAAGCCTGACACAGAATAGAAAATAGAAAAAACAATATATAAACCACCAGCTATGCTTATCGATAAATACAAAACCCAATCTGGAACCTTTTTAAATCGGTGCGCAAATGTTTGCCCAAAAACACTGCACCCCAGTGCAAAAAATTGAACCAAGCCAACATAGACAACAGGCAAACCAATTTCCACCCCTATTGGACTTAAATAATCGTCCAAGTAACAAATATTGCTGACTAAAAGCGTCAATATCAACATTAAAAATATACACGGGGTCTGAATACAAATCTTAGTCCCCGAGCGAAATAATTTCATAAAACTTGTTTTTCTAAAATGTGTCTTGCCATTTTTGCGACGCGCACGCAATTGGATGCGATTTATACATACCATAGAAACAGCAACTGAAATCAATGATGCCAATGTAATCCATTCATATCCAACAAACATCAACAGCGATCCAAACGCTGAAAAAGCAGCTGCAACCGCAGATATATTGTATCGTGTCCCCAGCACACGTGCATAAATATCATGATGACGTCTGGCGCGCAATTCGTCATATAACATGCCTTCAAACGCAACATTAAAAAATGCACATTGAATTCCCCATAAAAACATCCCAACCGCAAACCCAATAAATGTAGGACAAACCAACCATAAAACAAAAGCAATTGCTTTTAAAATCTGCCCCAGATTAATCGCATTTTTCGCCCCCAGTTTATTTGTTATCCACGTTACTGGTATCTGGGTCATAAATGTCCCAACAGACAATATGATAAACAATGCAGACAGCTGCATATCAGACATTCCATGCGACTGCATAAACACCGCATAAACTGGTGTCAAAAGCAACAGTTTATTGAAAAATATATAAGCATAAACATTCGATAAAAAACAACGAAGAGATGTTTTGACTCTCATAAACCTTACCTATTCAGTAAGGATTATAGTCCTTTTTTGATTAAAAGCCCAGAACTAAATTTCTTGTCCATCTAAAACAGAGCACTGACGACGCAAAAACACAAATGCCCACATACATAAACACAACATTAAACCACCAAGAATAATTATACTAAAACGCCAACTGCCTAACATTGACCCTAAGCCAACAATCCCGCATACAATCATATACAAAACATAGTTTATGGTCGTATACAACGACAAAACAACTGAACGAAATCTGGGCGGAATCATGTGCTGAAAGCGAGAATACAGTATTGTATAAACACCATAAAATATGGTATATGCTATACCCATTAACCACAAGGAACTGATATCGTACTTAATCCCAAACAACATAAACAGACCACCAACACCCCCTATTAATATGTATAATAAAATATCCGATATGTTGGCAAATTTATATGCAAATCGCTGACCAATCGTTGCACACCCAAGCAAGAACAGCGGAACAACACCAACATATTCCGTCGGGATTCCAATTTGCAATCCAATCGGACTTAAAAAATCATCTAAAAATGGAATATTTATAATTAAAAGCGTTAATACCATTATCGACATTAAACATGGGGTTTGTAAACATACACGCAGCCCTGTGCGCAACAATTTACTGGGACGGGTTGACGCAATAGAAATCTGTTTACTATCGGTTTTATATGGCACTAGCATCAAACAAACAATCGATATTAATATAGCAGCAACAGACGCCCACGTCACCCAATCATAGCCCATAAACATCAACAACGACCCAAAGGCTGATAGCGCTGTACCAAAAGACTCATAAGTAGCCTTGCGGCCAAGAATACGCGAATATTCGCTACGCAATCCATATGCTGACACAGAATCGTAAACCAGCCCTTCGAATGCAACACTGCGAAATCCCGCCTGAATCCCCCACAAAAACATGCCTGTTGCAAATCCTGCGTAATTTGGACAAAATATCCATAACAAAACTGCCAGCGCCTTTAATAATTGACCAACCGTCATAGATCCACGCTGACCAATCCGATTTGTAATGTACGTAATTGGCATTTGAGCCAATATAGTACCAAATGCAGAAATAATAAACATTGTTGAAAGTTGCATATCTGACAGACCATTCTGTTGCATAAAAATCGCATAAACAGGCGTCAGCAACAAAAATTTGTTAAAAAAAGCAAAACCATAAATTCCTAGTAACAAACGTCGCATAAGTCCCCCATAAACTATTATGACATAATGATACACCATAACATCGATAATTAACACCAAAAAGATTGAAATTTTGGGAAAAATGCACTATAATATGCAGTGAAAGATAAAGGCATGCACCAATGGCTGTAAAAATGGATGATTTTTTGCTGGAATATTTTAAAAGATTGCATTTCCGCAATATGCCAATTGAGCAATTCGTCCAATTTTGTTCTTATGTAAAGGACAAAGATTACAGTGGACATATGAAAGAATGGGCAGACAATCTGCTGGAAAAGGACGCAGCTGGAAACTTTGTAAAAGACGGTGCAGGAAATTTTATACGAAAATCATTACCCGACCCAGAAGAAGTTGGTGGCGCATGGGAATTAACAGATGATGAATGGAAAAAGTTGTTCAAGGCGTTTCGCAACACGTTTCGTGCAATGGAATCCAATAAAGGAAGTTTCAAATATAACGATAAGGCAAATAAGTTTCTTGCCAAATATTTTGGTGATTCTTCTAAAATGTTTAGTCACCCGACAGCGACCCCGGAAGCAGAAACTCAAATTCGCGCACTGGGACAACTGTTGCGCGACAATCCTGAAATAGCGGATCGTTTGACTGGTATTTTGACAGATGATTTTTCTTGGTCTGATTTGCTGGACGGTATCAATTCCAAGAAATACAACACAAGCCCAAAGTTTTTAAGCAAGCTACAAAGTGTTGCACAACGTATATCATCTGGAATTACATACGACCCAAACTTTAAAGCCAACTTACGTAATTTACCACCAAGTATAGATTTTTCTGTAATAGTTGATAGTGACAAATTTGAAGTCGACACTATTAATCTTGGCAAACTAGATTCATTTAAAGACGTTTATTCTGATTTATTAAAAGAAATTTATAGCACAAAAGACATTTTTGATGTTTTTTCTAGCAATGACCACAGTAAGATTTCATCAAAATTAGCAGAAGCCAAAAGTCGCATGACTTATGGCGAATCAGGCACAGACGATTACGTTCCGCCAAAACGTACAGACGAATTATCATTACCTGAACAAATATCTGACTGGTGGGATACAACATATTCAGAATGTCTGGAAAAATATACAAAACTTCGTGGCGACACATTGTTCTTTACCCCCCAGGCAAAAAACATCGTTGGCGCAATTGATAAAGCAGAAATTAAACCAACAGATGGCTTGGCTAAGATTGTAGATTCAGCCAACACAATCAAAGAAAAAATTAAATCCGCATCAGCGCGCAAACACTTTGATTGGTTTACAAAAACAATGAAAGAACTTGAAAACACAATGCCAAAGGCTTTTGCTGGTGCATTACGTAATGGTCGGCAGCTGCGTGTATTGATTGAAGAAATGATATTAATCGCTGTTCGTGATGGAAAAATTGATGAGGCAAAAACCGCATTGGAAGTCTTATCTATTGTCAAATACGGATATACAACCAGCAAAATCATGGACACCTTTAAAAAGACAGATATGACGATATTTTCTGACAAAGGTTTATCATTTAATAAAACCGATGGCGTCAAATTTGTCACAACCGCCCTGGACAAAAGTATAAAAACAGCCTTTATGGGAATTGGATATGGAATTACAGCCCTGGGCAATGCAATAAACCTGTCGGGCAGCAAATTTAAGGGCAGACGTGGTCGCATGACAACCGCCCAAACCGCATGGGAACAGCAGACACTGGACGCATACCAGGATTTGCAGCAGCAGCAACAGGCAGACCAAGGCATACTTACTGCCAACCAAGCCACACTGAATAGTATGAGGGTTAATCCGCGTTTCCCACATGGTGGTATAAGTGAAGCAAATATCGACCTGCATAGACAAGACTATGCAAACAATCAAAACATTGAACAACAACTGCAACAAGCTTATGATAAAGCAGTTCAAAAAAAAGCTGAATTGCCAGCGAGAATTAGAGAAGTCAACCAGGAAATTACGGACATGATGCGCCACCAGGCTGGCCTAAGGAACCAAGAAAACCAAATACAATTGCGGATTCGCTGGCTAACGTCTGAAATCGCAAATCCAGCTACATTGCCCGCAAACATACCTGTATACCAAAGCGAATTACAATATTTACAAAACAATGCTTTACCAAGTATACAACAGCAACTAAATGATATAGGCAACCAAATTACATCTAGCCAGCACTATCTGGGCAGATTACAAAACCTGAGCAATAACATCGATGGAATTATTCAAGCACGCCAACAAGCACTGGTGCAAAAACAACAAGAAAACCATCGCACAGAAATACGACTGAACACATGGACTGACGCAAAAGAAACTGTCGACTTTTTATCTGACCGTATTAATAAACGAACAAATGTCTTAAACAGCTGGGACGATGACCACAAAGATAAATACAAGGAGCTGATGGCTTATTGGGACATGCTGGAAACAGGTCGCAATACACATATGGGTAAAATGTATAATTGGAAACCTATAAAAAAGAAAGATGCACAAAAGGGCTTCGACAATGAAAAGGGCACAATCATTGCAGACACATTAAACAATTACATATATCGATAAGATTTTTGATTCATCAACACCGCCAATTGGCGGTGTTTTTATGTGTTATATCACATAAAAGACAACTTAGTTTGCGGTTGAAAAACATAAAAACCTTTGCTATGCTTTCATCCGTCAATTAATCAAAGGGGATAAAATGTATATACTTGCATTGAACTGTGGTTCATCATCATTGAAATATCAGGTTTTTGACGCAGATTCTAAACAGGCTGTTGTTGGCGGAAATGTTGAAAAAATTGGCCTGCCAGATTCTTTCGTCACACAAAAATATCCAGATGGCACAAAACAGAAAAAAGAAACATCCATGAAAAATCATGACGAAGCCTTGAACGTCGTTCTGTTCATGTTGCGTGAAGCGTCAATCGATTTGAACGAAATCAAGGGTGTTGGTCATCGTGTCGTTATGGGCGGAGACAAGTTTGCATCCAGTGTTGAAATTACAGATGAAGTCATTCGTACAATTGATGAATTATCTGCAATTGCACCATTGCACAACCCGTCTGCGTTGATGGGTATTGTAACAGCAAAACAGTTGCTACCAAACGCAACCCAGGTTGCAGTGTTTGACACTGCATTTCACCAGACAATGCCAGATTACGCATATCGTTACGCAGTACCAAGCGCATGGTATCGTGAATTAGGCGTACGTCGCTATGGATTCCATGGAACAAGCCATTTGTACGTTTCAAAGCGTGCCGCAAAGATGCTGGGTAAGCCTGCAAATGAATGTAATTTAATTACGTTGCACATCGGATCCGGTGCATCTGCAACGGCAATTCGTAACGGCGTATCTGTTGATACATCTTTGGGCATGACACCATTGGCTGGTTTAACAATGGGAACACGACCAGGCGACTTAGACCCAGGTGTTGTATTATATGTCATGAACCGTTTGGGACTGTCTGCAGATCAGATGCAAAAACACTTGAATAAGGATTCTGGTCTGATGGGTATCACAGAATGTTTCGCAGATCGTCGTGATGTCGAAGGCAACAAAGATGAAAACGACTTGTGCCGGTTAGCCATTGATATGGAAGCACATAATGTAAAAAAATATATTGGCGCATTTATGGCGGAACTGGGCCATGTTGACGCACTGGTATTTACGGCAGGTGTTGGTGAAAACGACGATTATCTGCGTGAAAAATTCTGCGAAGGCTTAGAAGAATTAGGTATTAAGTTAGATAAAGAAAAAAATGCAACAGCACTGGCCCGCAAAGGTGTTGATGAAGCAATTATCAGCACAGACGACAGCCGTGTTAAGATCTTGATGATTGCAACAAATGAAGAATTAGTCATTGTTGAAGACACACTAGCAATCATGAATAATACATATAATCCAAACCATTTGGAAATGAATTATTCTTTCATAAAATAAAGTAATCCCCTGTTAAGGGGATTTTTTATTTTTACCACAGTAAAAAAAAACACCCATTGTCTAGGGTGTTTTTTCACAACTATTATTCTTCGATAATATCAACAACTGTTACCTTAAAAACAACATCCTTGCCAGCTAATTCTGGAACATAATCTGTTGGGAACGTAATATTCACATCACGTGATTCACCCTTAACTGCGCCAATCAACTGATCTTCAAATCCTGGAACAAATTGACCACTGCCCAATTTTAATGGGAAAGCTTCTGCTGTTCCACCAGGAAACTGAACCCCATCCAAGAAACCAGCAAAATTAATAACAACAGTATCACCATTTTGCGCACCAGCATTGCTGTCACACGCTGCCAACATGCCGCACATCCCCAATGCAATCATTATTTTTTTCATCCATTCTTCCTTTTGTTTTGTTAATTATTGTATAAGCATCGAAAACCATATTCTCGCATAGTCGCCCCTTCCGCTTCGATACGGTAATCAAAGTACGGTGTCGGACGCATCACATCAAAAGAAGGCTTATCATATACCATAACGATACTAGATGCATTTCGCCCACATATACGCTTCATCTCATAATCCGCAACTGCAGCTAAAACCGTACGTGCATCACCATTTATATCCATACCATCAGCATTCTGCATCAAACGCAGACGCATTTCACGCAAATCTGTATTTCCCAACAATATCTGAACACGAACCATCGTTCCATGATATTCCTGCCATCTGGTTTCCATACGTGATGTATTCCAACGGTTTGCAGTTTGTTCTTTTTCTGCTGGCGTCTTTGGTTTATACGAATCAATATTTGCAAATTGGTTATCAGGCTGCATAAACGTACTGGTACGCTCATTGTAAAGAGGCGCATCAGGCCCACCTTGAGCAAAATCTTCTTGGTTATACGGCAGATTTCCGCCACACCCAGCTAAAACCATCCCAGAAAGCATTGCAAAAAGAATTGTTTTTTTCATGTCTTTTTCTCTCACTTTTTTTTAATTTTATCAAATAAACCTTTTTGATTCAAGTCACGATTTATGATAAAATGATATTGTATGTCTAATGTAGTATTGGAATCTTTGTTGGCACCACTAAAAGAATTCTACACACCTTCGTTTGTAGAAGAAATTGCTGTAAACCACGCAGGCGAAGTTTGGATGCGTCTGCATGGCGCACGTGTCCCATGGGTTTCTTATCAGGCAGAAACGCTATCTAAACAATATCTTATTGACCTAATTCATACAGTTGCAAACATTTATGAACGTCCATTCGATCCAATACATGGAATGCCCGTGGTATACGCAACACTACCTGGCAACCACCGCTTTACAGCAATCGCAGGCCCAAATGTACAATATGATGAGCGCGATGTAACGGGGGGCGTTGCCATGAACATACGTGGCGGTGGCGCACCAGATACTAGCTTTGAAAATTACCACCTAAAACGTGGTCAAAAACTGCTTAATATTAAACCACGCAAAAATGTACGCCCTGACGATCCATACGAACGATTGATGAGCGCAATAAATGATGGCAGTCCAATATTGATCAGTGGGGCAACCGCAACTGGAAAAACCACATTTTTAAACCACATGTTAACACTGATTGACAAAAACAGTCGTGTAATCACAGTTGAAGACGCACGTGAAATCCGTGTACCGCAAGCGAATCGTGTACACTTTGTTTTGTCACGTACAGAACAAACAAACGATATGAATTATGCAAGATTATTGGATTTGGTTGTTCGAATGACCCCAGATGTTATCATTGGTGGTGAAATTTCAACAGATAATGCGGCGGTTTTATGGGAAATGTTGGGAACAGGTCACGATCATTTTTATACAACAATCCATGCTGAAAGTGCCGAAGCAGCATATGCAGCATTTGCCGACCGCATACTGCACACTCAGCCTGCATACAACAGAACTGACCTGATTGCAGAAATGAAAAAAAAGATCCGAGTTGTACAATTGTCACGTGACGGTGCATTGCGCGCAGTAACAGAAGTAGTTTAATTAATAAAGGAGATATATTATGGACGAAGACGGAATCACAATTACAGACCCATCATATCGCGAACCAACTAATTCACAATTAGAACAAGAATTAAGAGAACACGAAGCGGAAAACATGCGCCGTGCTGAAGAAAAAGAGCAAGCAATGCTGGAAGCTTCATGGCAACGCCATTTAAAACGTGCCGAACGACGCAAGAAATTTGTAGACGGAATAAAAAAAATATTTGCACGTAAAAATATTGAGATCACAAAACAATCCGAACAAGTACAACGATAAAAGTCCCCAGGAATGGGGATTATTTTTTTTAAAAAAAGTACTTGCATTTATTCTATCAACAATATATTATATGTAACGCTTTAAGGGGTTGTAGCTCAGCTGGTTAGAGCGTCTGCCTGTCACGCAGAAGGTCGCGGGTTCGAGCCCCGTCAATCCCGCCAGCTATTCGCACCGTCGTATGACGGTGTTTTTATTTGTATTTGAAAATATCTGCATAAGTATTTATCGGTGTTTTTTCTTATTAACTATTGCAAAATATTCTTTATAATAGATACATACTAAGCAAAGGAGAAATCAGATGAAATTTAAACTGTTAACAATTGGCGCATGCGTATTAGCGGTTGCCGCATGTGGTGACAATGCACAAAACCCAGAAATGTTAAAGGGTGCAAACTTTGTTGCAAATCAACCTGGGGCAACAATCGTGTTGTCATTTTCACCAGATGAAATGCGCGTAAATGGCAAAGTTGTAAATCTGTATAATGGCGCGTATACTGCAGACGGTAACAAAATCAAGTTTGATGGTTTTGCATCAACAATGATGATGGGTGAACCTGTCGCCATGCAAACCGAAACAGAATATTTTCAGTTTATGCCAACGGTTGAAACATACGAATTAAAGGATGGTGTATTAACTCTGACATCTGGTGACGGCACAGAAATTATATTTACCCAGGTTGAAGAAATTCCAGCAGAGGCCACCCCAGCCACAAGCGAATAAAATAGTTTATATTTACTTGACATGGGGCCAAAATAAATGTATAATTTGCCAGCGTTCAGTACGAACAGGCAGTTGTGGCCCCATCGTCTAGAGGCCCAGGACACCGCCCTTTCAAGGCGAGAACACCGGTTCGAATCCGGTTGGGGCTGCCAAGATTGATAAAACCGCATTTTTGCGGTTTTTTTGTTGGATTTCCAATACTTTTACGAGTTCGTAAGTTAGGGGTTGAAAACACACACCATTTCACACATTTACGAACTTTTAAAAAGAAAAAGGTTAGATTTCTAACCTTTTTCCTTTGTTTAAAATAATTGCGATATAATGATAATAAACTACACACCAATATCACCACTCGTCATCATCTTCCTCTATATAAATTTGCTCACTTTCTGTATTAACAGAAGACACAGAAACCTTTTCAGCTTTGTCGTCTTGCGCTTTGGCCGTTAACTTTTTAGTCAATTTTTCATATTCTTTTTTTTGTTCCTTATCAACGAGTTCTAATGCAATTAATTCGTCAATAACACACATTTTGTTTTCTAATTGTTTTACGTTATTTTTTAAATAAGGAATATTGCCTGGCTTTATGTATTTAGCGATATCAACCGGAATGTCTCGTATTTTATTGTTTTCTGCAATAAAAGCATCGTTTAATTTGTTTAATTCGGATACTGTTTGTTTTTTTAGAGTATAAAGATATGCAATTCTATCGTCTTTTTTTAGATTTATATATTTTTCATCATTTATAATTTCTATTTTAATTTGAGTCATATCCTTTTTTACTTTTGCATCAACTGTACGAACAGCACTACCTGTGTATTGTTTGTCATTTATAAATTGCTCAACAGATAAATTATGTTTTTCAATAGCCAAATTTATAATCTTTTCTCTAAGTTCATCTGAAAGGTAAATTTTGTATGAAATAACCCCGTCATCTCTATCAGTTTTATACGTAATAAAATAAAAACCATCTGAAAAAGTTATTTTGGTTTTTAATTTTGCACCATTCCTCGTATACTGGACGCGCTCAGAAGTAATATTTTGAATTTTTGCATTTTTATCTGGCAGTGAATTTTCCTCCCAACCACAATGGTCAGCCCAAGTGTAAACTGCTCCACAAATATTGTACAGCATTATCCCGCAACAAATAACTAAAAAAACAATCATACACACTAACGCCATTGATTTTGCCTTTTTGTTAAACACATTTTTTATGATAATATTCCAACACAGTATTTTTTTCAAGAATATTATAAACTTAAAACTGTATTCAAAAACACCTTAACTTCTTTCCCAAACATCAACAAATCATGAATAAACCTTGTTCGTGAATTGCACAGATGGCCCTGCCAAAAATCAAAACACCGCACGAAGCGGTGTTTTTTGTTGGGTTTTAACACTCCGAATTCCTGACATATTGCGAACAATTAATCAAAACCATGTCCATGGTTGAAATACTTTTAATAATCCCAAGGCCGTGCGTTTATCTGCATATGTATGACCACAGCGTGGACATACATTAAATGGTTTTATCATCGCTTTTACCTTCTTGGACATAAACCACCAAATATACAACCCAACTGCCCATACAGCAATTACCAACCCCCACGCAACATAACCAAAGTATGTATCAACTGTACGTGTGATAACTGTTATCGTATCCACATCTGATTTTGATAAGTCATCATAGATTTTTGTTGCAACAGACCAACTGGACGGACGCCACGCATACACATGTTCAATTCCGTAGTTTGTCAGCAATGTTGTACCCAAACCGCCACTATTTTTATCCAGCGCAGACTTTACCGCCGCATCCAGCGCCTTATCAATTTCCGTTTGCGCAACACGGGTCAAATTTCCCTGAATCTTGTCCAATTTTTCATTTACTAATTGTGCTGTTTTATCAACCGATGTGATTGCATCATTTGCTTTGGCGACACCTTTATCTACTTCGGCAACCGCTTTATCAACACCGTCTGTCTTAATGCCAAACTTGCCTGCAATACCAGTAAGTTTTTTTACACCTGTTGTTTTTTCAGTGACTGCGGCTGTTTTTTCTTTGGCTTTTGCGGTGGCATCTGTTACTTTATCAACTGCCCCTTCTGCCATTTTTACTGTATCGATTGCAGCTGCAATTGGCTTTTCCAGATTGATAGAATCCGCAACCCCTTTTAGCAGAGCTTCGTACTGTTTTACAATCCCGCGTTGCAAATCAAAAAACATAGATACAACGATTGATTTTTTAATAGGCTGAGAATATGTGTTTTTTATATGTAATGGCAACCACGCGACCAAAACCAACCACACAATTGTTATAATCGTAAAAGTTCGTTTTGTCCATGTGACAAATGACGCTTTTTTTGCAACTGTTTTTGCACCATCACGTTCGATAACTTTGACTTGTTTTTTTGCCATATGTTCCCCCTTTCGCTTGTTTTATGTAATATTAGCGATTATGTTTATAAAAGTCAGCTGCATTTTTACGAAAATACTGACGTATTTTTTGTAAATACGATGTCGATTGCCAGCGCATAATATCAACTATTGTTTTTTGATAAACATCTGCCTTGTCTGGGTCTTTAAACGTGGCAACTGTTATTTCTGGAACAATTGGATAATGTCCTGTGGGTGTGCGAGGCGATACAAGCGTATAAACAAATGTCTTTTTTCCAGACACACGTGCTGTGACCGCTATATACAAATTATCTGTCGCAGATAATTCTAGATTTGGTGTCGGGGCAACAAAAGTTTTTGATTCAACTTCTATCTTTTTTGCTTTATTCATCTTTGACCTCGGTATATTTTTCAATAAAATCACGCTTAAATTCAGAGAAACGTCCCTGCTCTATGGCTTCACGAATATTGCGCATTAAATCCTGATAGAACCACAGATTATGCTGGGTCAACAATGTTGCCCCCAATATTTCATTGCACTTAATCAAGTGATGAATATATGCGCGTGATAGTTTGCATGCTGGACATCCGCATTCACTGTCCAATGGGCGTGGATCATCCCTGAATTTTGCATTGCGCATATTCATTGTACCATGCCTTGTAAATGCCTGAGCGGTACGGCCAGCGCGCGTTGGCATTACACAGTCAAACATATCTATACCTCGCTCAACCGCACCCAAAATATCCAGTGGTGTTCCAACCCCCATTAAATAACGTGGTTTGTCTGCTGGCAGTAATGGCGTTGTGGTTGCAATCATATCAAACATGACTTCTTGGGGTTCACCAACCGCCAGACCACCCACAGCATAACCATCAAATCCAATTGCAGTTAATTCACGCGCAGACTTTTCACGCAAGTCTGGAAAGTCTGCCCCCTGAACGATACCAAAGATACCGTATCCAGGACGATCAACAAATGCGTCTTTACTACGTTTCGCCCATCGAGTCACCATTTCGACATTTTTTTCCACACGTTTACGGTCTGCTGGCAATTTTAAGCATTCGTCCAGAACCATCGTGATATTCGAATCCAGTTGGTGCTGTATATGTACAGAATCTTCGGGACGCAAGAAATGCTTTTTTCCACCATCAAAGTGAGACGTGAATTGAACACCTTCTTCACTCATTTTGGTCAGGGTTGACAGTGACATCACCTGAAATCCACCACTGTCGGTCAGAATTGGACCATGCCAACCACCGAATTTATGCAATCCACCCATTTTTTCAACCAAATCACCACCTGGACGCATCATCAGATGATATGTATTGCCTAAAATAACCTGGGTCCCGGTATCACGTACCTGGTCCATGGTCAGGGCTTTTACCGTTGCCGCCGTACCAACCGCCATAAAAGCTGGCGTCTGAAATGTGCCATGCGCAGTTTCAACCGCACCACGACGTGCGTTCCCATCTGTTGCAATTAAATTAAATTTTAGCGCCATTTCGGTTTTCCCTTGCTGTTTAATTATTTATCTGCTGGTTTTACCACTATGTATTTGACTTATAATATCATTTGCCGTTAATGAGATATTAGAATTTGGAAAGTTTTGTTTCCAAATAGCACCTAAATCCGCATTAAAATCTGGACCGTCTGTGACAATAGATATAGGAACATCAAAAAAACCAAGTGTATGCTTTTGTACATCTGCAGCAGTTATACCCCGAACAGTTTCTATAACACCAAATCGATCGTATAATTTGCCTGTATCGCGATAGGTATACAACAAATCACAACTTCTTTTGTCCCATGAATCCAACCAGTCTGCATCACCAAGCTGGCACATACTAAAATATTGTTTCAACCATTTGTCTGTAATCGGTTTTTTATTATAAACATTAGAGCATGTGCTGGCGATTAGTTCCACAACCTTTGCCACATGCTGCGGCTGGCATTCTGTTTCTATAAAATGCATACCCTGTTCATATCCGATGCTTTTAACAGTAATCCCATAAACCAGTCCATGTTTTTGACGTATCTCTTCAAATAATTCATCTTGTAAATACTTTTTAAAACGCTGCTCACACAAACTTTCAAACTTATATTGCTCGCTTCTATCAAAACGTCTGGGAATGGCAATAAAAATATTTACATTTTTAGTCTCATTAGATGAATGATGTGCGATTGCAGGGCGATAATTAAACGTTTTGTTTTCTGGTACGTCATGCGTTGGCAAAAATGCGAAACAGGATTCTAGCTGACTTAACACAGCATCAGAATTTGCTATTTTGCCAGATATAACAATTGTACAATTTTTTGCAGACAGACGCTTTGACAGCCACCCCAGTAGTTGGTCGCGCGTGAAAGATTTTATATTCTCTTCTGTACCCAATGTTTGATATGAAGATTTATTCATTAGCGTACGTGTTATAAAATCGGTTTGCTTCCTACCCTTATTGTCTTGGGCACGACGTAATTCGTCCAAGATAACTATACGTTCCAATTCTATTCGTTCTGGCATGAACAAGGAATTACAAAGCAGATCCGACAACAAATCTAATAATTTATCCAAATTATCACCCAAAATACGACCATGAAAACACAACTCTTCGGGACTTGTAAACGCGTTGAACGTTCCGCCATGTGAATGGATAAAGTTGTTAAGATCTTTGCGTGTCGGGAAACGCGGAGTCCCCTTGCACAACATATGTTCACAGAAGTGCGTTATGCCATATTCGCTTGGCAATTCATCACGTGAGCCAGTATTAAAACAGATCTTTACATGCGTTGTTTCAATATCCATTGGATCCAGGATAACCGTCACACCATTTGATAACTTGTGAAGCGTCGGATTATATTTCATCGGTTGTCCCCTTCTTAAACAACAAACAACAATCACCATAGCTGAAAAATCTGTATCTTTCATCAATCGCATGTTTGTATGCACACTTCATTTCGTCCAGCCCAGAAAATGCAGACACCAACATAAACAGTGTTGATTTCGGCAGGTGAAAATTAGTCAGTAATACATCAACTGCCTTGAATTTATATCCTGGTGTGATAAAAATATTTGTATTTTGACAAAACGGACTAACACGCTTGTATTTACCAGATTCACCGTTGTGCATTGCCGCACTTTCCAGTGTTCGCATTGACGTTGTTCCAACGGCAATTACACGTTTTGCGTTATTTATTATGTCTGCTTGTTCTTCGGTGATACAACACCATTCGCTGTGCATTTTGTGCATCGATAAATCTTCGGTTTTAACGGGCAACCATGTTCCTGCCCCAACATGCAATGTGACGTTTACAATCTGGGCGCCACGCTCACGAATCTCATCCAATAATTCATTTGTAAAGTGCAACCCCGCCGTCGGCGCCGCCATCGACCCCAATGGGGACGAATATACCGTTTGATAACGTTCACGATCTGTATCCTGGGCGTCACGCTTCATGTATGGTGGCAGCGGCATTTTGCCAACTGCGTCCAGGGTTTCAAAAACATTTTCACATAAAAATTCTAATTTCAGACCACTGTCGTCATCGTGTGCCAAAACGCGTATCTGCGCACCATTGTCCAGTGTCAATATTGTACCATCTGGTATTTTATTGAATTTTTTGCACATTCCCCACCAGGTTCGCTCATCAACAGCGGTATGTAATGTGATTTCATGTTTACCGTCAGCCATAAAGCGCGCCGGTATAACACGCGAATTGTTAAAGACAACAACATCGCCCGGACGTAAAATATCCAGGAAATCGCGGACATGTTTGTCAGAAACTGCGCCACCGTTCCCAACAACCAACATGCGCGACGCATCACGCTGTGCCAATGGACGCGACGCAATTAATTCGGTTGGTAATTCAAAATCAAAATCCGATGTAGTTAGCATGTTTAGTGTACTTTGGCTTTTTGACGTAATTCGGCAAGTTTACGTTGATACTTTAAGCTATCTGCAATCTGGTCAATTGAACGATTGTTTATAGTAGCTGGATATTTTTCTGAATGCCTAATTTTAATATGCAACTTATCTGGCGTTGCAGTATAATACTTTATCGTGTCGCCAATACGTATCGCTTTTCCCAAGGATTGATAATAATTATCAAAAATGGTTCTTGTGATACGAACCTCTCTATCAATCAGGCCATCTCCGTCAATATCGCAATAGACCCCGTAAAAACGGCCTGCATCGTAAGCCTGTTGTACAATCACTGCTTTAACCTGGGGCAATGTTTTTGCGTCGTCTTCTTTGTTGCTGCATGCGGTCATGATACCTGCAGAAGATAATGTTAGTAATACTTTTTTGTAAAATTTCATTTAAATCCTCTTTTACTTCTTAAATTCCAGACCCTGGTCGATATAGTTTTCGGCCTTTTCTTCCCAGTCGGGTTCGACACGCACAAACAAATGCAGGCGTGCATTGACGTCCCACTGGTCTTGGATATCATGACGGGCGGCAGTACCAATACGCTTTAACTGTTCGCCCCCCTTGCCTACTACTATCTTTTTATGTGCGTCACTTTGTACAGCAATCTTCTGGTATATATCCAAAACCCCATCGCTATCAACATCAACACGTTCGGTGACAACGTTAATATGGTATGGTAATTCTTGGTGAATATATTTATAAACCTTTTCTCGGGTCAATTCAGATAAATATAATTCATCTGGCACGTCAGGTGCGTCAACTGTATCAAACAGGTATGGGCTTTCTGGCATAACATCTGCCAATGCATGCAACATCTTTTCCACACCATCATTTTTCAGCGCAGAAATCATAAATATTTCACGCCATGGCGCCAATGAATTCAATTCTGCTACCATCGGCAACAGTTCCAATTTTGCGATTGCATCAACCTTGTTCAAGGCAACAAATATGTTTGGACAATCCTTGACCTTTTCTGACAGCGCACGAATTGTTTCGGTTATCCCCTTTTGTGCGTCAACCAGCAACAATACAGCGTCTGCATCGGACACAGCATCCATTGCAGCCGCAACCATAGCACGGTCCAGACGACGTGACGGCTTAAAAACGCCTGGCGTATCAACAAATATCAACTGGCGCGCGCCAACCATTTTCACCGCACGCAAACGAGTTCTGGTTGTTTGCACCTTGTGCGAGACAATGGATACCTTGCGTCCCATGATTTGGTTCAATAATGTACTTTTGCCCGCATTGGTCGGGCCGATAATGGCAATAAAGCCGGAATATGTTTTTTCTGTCATGTGAAAAACCATAGCACACCAAAATCAAAAGTGAACAAAAATCTTGCTTTTATATGTGTGTTTTTTCATAATGTTGATGTAGGAAGGGCTGACAACACAAAAGGATTCAAAATGCTGTTAACCGGACCAGAAATTCAAAAAAGAATGCAAGGAGATAACCCTGATATTGTAATTCAACCCTTTGATGAAAGATGTTTGGGCTCTAATAGTTATGATTTGCATTTAGCAGATACTTTAAAGGTTTACAAGCACACCATTCCGTTTGGAATGAAACCTGCTATTGAATATAAAGGCGCCCCAAGTCTGCACTCAATGAAAGACTGGTTCGAGTATAGCACACGCTATGAAATGTATCGTACAAACCCAAATGAATACGATATCAGAAATCCACGTTATTTGATTGATCCGACAAACCCTGCGCACCATGAAACAGTCGATATAAAAATCCCAGAAACTGGACTGATTTTATCACCAGACGTTGGATATCTGGGGTCAACAGTTGAATATACAGAAACGCGCAACCTGTTCCCGGAAATCGACGGTAAATCCAGCATTGGACGCAATTTTATATTAAACCATCACACTGCAGGTCGTGGTGACGATGGATTCTGTGGTCAATGGACATTGGAAATACATGTATTGTATCCAACGGTTGTGTATCCGTATATGCGCATCGGCCAAATATACTTTAAGGAGTTTACAGGTGTACGTAAACCATATGACAAAAATCCAACCAGCCACTATAATGGACAGATGGGACCAACGGTCGCCGCACCAGTTCCTGTAGATATGTTTTTAAAGAATATGATTCAGAAACAGAAATAAGAAGTAAAAAAATAAAAATCCCCCAATTGGGGGATTTTTATCAATACCTGCAAACGCCATTAGTGTGGCATTTTCGCTTCTGTGAACACAACATGCTTACGCAGTTTTGGATCATATTTGCGGAATTTCATTTTGCCAGCTGTTCTTTCTGACTTGGTATTTTTAGTAGTTGTGTAAAAGAAGCCAGTTTCCTTGTTTTCCAGCTTTACAACTTCTTTGCTGCCTTTTTTAGATGCCATTTTATTCGCCTTTTAATTATTCTGCGCCTGATTTTATGTTAAATTTTACTGGAAATCAAGTAAATTTTATCATAAAATGTAAAAAGTACGTTTTTTGTGTTATAATATACATCGATAAAGCGGGTATGGCGAAATTGGTAGACGCGCTGGATTTAGGTTCCAGTGGGGCAACCCATAGGAGTTCGAGTCTCCTTACCCGCACCAAGTTTTTAACAATAAAAATCCCCCTTATTTGGGGGATTTTTATTAACAACCACCAGTCATATTGCCAATGATTTTTGAAACTGAAATATCTTTGTGCAACAAGAAATCATATTCACAATTGCCAGATTTGTATGAACCTGTACATGCAGCCAATGTCATAACAGCAAATAATGCTAATAATACTTTTTTCATAATGTCTCCTTTTTTTGTTTTTCTATGAAAACATACCCATTATAAATCAGGTTTAAACAATATGCAAATCTTTATATCGAATTTTTAAACCACTTAATACGACAGCCACATACCGAAATAACGTCAAACCGTGCATCACCAGCCCACTGATTTTTTGATAAATATGAGTTTGCAGCAGCACGCAAACGCTTTATCTGCGCCAAAGTTATCGCATCCCAAGCAGATTGTATATCTGGACGATTTTTAACCTCAACAAAAACAAGTAGATTTTTACGCTTAGCAATAATATCTATTTCTGCACGATTTGTGTTTCGACCAGTAATATAACGACTATGAACTATTCTAAATCCATGCAGACGCAAAAACAGTCTGGCAATAAATTCCGCATACAGACCCGCTTTATAAGAATTTTGCTTAGAACGCATATGGTTTTGCTTTAAAGTTTTCACGTGCCTGTTGAATGTTTTGCGATTCGTCAGTTGCATTACGACCATTATCAACCAAATCTAGTGCACCATAATATGCCGTCATCATCGGATCATACGCATTATCAGACGACGCCCATTTGTCTGAACCAGAATTAGGTGTGCCATACTTATCCAAAACACTTTGCCAAAATGCTAATATTTTTTTATTTCGCTGATTCATGAATTTCTCATTATCACCTTCTAGGACGTCAACATCATTTTTATAAACAACACGCCAAACAACGTTGTCTGTGGCATTGCTGGTAAAATATATATCCAGTGTTTCACCAGTGTTTTCACGTATCATATGCATTTCAGATGCATATAATAAACCACGATTTTTTGCCAAAGTGCGCACACACTGTTCCAATTCAGCAGGCACAAAAATTCCACTTTGACGACATTCATAGTCTAAATTATATCTCCAATCTTTGTGTATGGCGTAAACAATACTGTTCTTAGGACGCAATGCATATAGTCCACCAGAATCTAGAAATAATGTTTGAACATCACCAAAATCCATCCCCAACATTACACCAGCAATATCAAATCCAGAAACTGCAATAGGTTCTGCCCCAGCGTTGATATCTAAACCTTCTAATAAGAAATCTGTATCACCGCTGTCTGTGATAGCAAATTCACTGAAATCAAAATCATCACACCACAGATTCTGTGTAATACAAAATGCTATAAAAAAAATTCCTATCTTTTTAATCATCGTTTGCTTATATCCCTACTCTATGCCGTATACCCTGAACTTAAACAGTGTCGATGGATCTACACCTGCTTCTAGTTGTGCACCAATATCAATGTCATGACCATTGGAATCTTTCCAAAAACCATGTTCGTATCGCATATTAACAGACATTTGACCACGTGTAATCACTGGATCTTGGATCAATTCATTTGGTTTTTCCCAAGTTGTTAATTCATATGTTACTGTCCACCAATCTTCACTGCCCACAGGAAGGTACATGTCAATAACCCGTACCATGCGCATAGACTTGTTTGATGCCATTTGCGAAATTTCCTTCCCAACGGTGTTTAGCCACTGTTTAAATACTGATTCTGAAACCATTTTTCGTAATCCTATTTCACCAGCCAGGCGCTGGGTGACATTAACCATATCTGGGATTACATAAAAATATTCTGTGATAAACTTTTCAACCAACATCTGACGTATTTTATCGTCACTTAAATCGCTGATGGCAGCAGGCACACCAATGCGTTGCGAAGACAAATTTGCAGGCTGAAAAAAGAATGTGTCAATACTTTGCTGTGATGCAGTATCATACATCGCAGCACTAATAACTATCATGCCACATGTCAGGCATAATAAAACTAACCCAGCAAAAAACATTATCAGTTTTTTCATAGTTCACTTGTTGTTTTGTATGCATAAAAGCCAGTCACATAAAATCCCATACTGCGTGGATACTGTTCGCTGTTACGTCCTAAAGTAACATAAATGATAACAGGAATCGTTTGCTGCATATTAGATTCAATTTCTGTTATTACACGCCACGTACCACCATTATCATTAACATCACCAGTTGCATGAACATATATATCATCAACATCAACAGACCATGTTTCACCATTCGATGCGCGCAATTGATATTCAGGCATCTTTGTTTCTGAAAACTGCATATAAACATCGTCAGATGAATTACAATACAGCTGACTGTTCTGTGGCGCATTATCTGAATTACATTCGGTTTTATCTGCAAGGCTATTCCAGCGCGCATTGTTTTCATCATTATTACCAGACACTGTAAACCAATCAGACGTAAACTTGGCCACAACAGATTCCTGCATTGCACGATTACGTGTAATTGTGCGTTCACCATGGTCATGCCCAACAACCTGCCATGCACCCGTAAATTTATCAATTGATACTAAAAAAGGATGAATCTGTTGAGAACGAGATGCCCATAAAATTAACCCACCCACAACCATAATTAATGCAAAAACAACCATCACGCAAATCGCCATCGTACGCGTCAACGCAATGCGTGGTCCTGCAGGAAATGTTGGTGTGTTAAAATTGTCCGGATATTTCAGCATTTTCCCCCCGTTATTTGTCCGGTGGAAAGCATACTATGCCTGATAAACCATGATACATGCACATGGACTTAGCTTCAATTCATTGTTGTCATATCCAACGCCAACAGGTTCACGATCATAAACCTGACCACATCCAGCTAAACACAATGCTACAAACAATCCCAGTAATACTTTTTTCATAAAGCACTCCTTCCTTTTTTTGGATTATAAGAAAAATCCACACATATCGTCAAGACTAAAACTGGGTTTCAAATGACAGCAAGAATCTTTGTTCCCGATCATATTCAGTCATCTTTAACGGCCAGCCCCAGCTGAAATTCATTGGCCCCATTGGGGTGTTCCAGTAAATACCAACACCAACCGATGTGCGAATGTTGTCATCAATGTGATTTGGACGACCTGCAAAAGTATATTCCTTCTTTGGCGGTTTCCCCAACATGCCATAGTCTGCAAACACAAAACCCTTAACCTGGTATTCGTCAGGAATAAATATTGGAAAATTCAGTTGAGTTGACCCATTAATCTTCCACAAGCCACCCAGCGCATATGTGCTATAAAACCAATTTCGTGAACCAACACCCGCAACATCAAAGCCACGCAATGATTCCCCACCCAAGAAATAACGATAAACACGAGAAACATAATTATCATCCAGTGGCTGAATGTAACCGAAATCCAATGATGAACGCAACTGCCATCTATCATTCCAGAACTTTACCATACCAATAATGTCACCACTGTATCGCATAAACGTTTCTGTGCCACCAAAACCAGTATATGCCAGACCCAAATTCGCAACAACCCCTGTGTGAGTATTCTGTTCAAAATTTGTATCCAAATTATGATAACGCAGACTGGTACCCAACGTAAACAAGGTCGCATCTTGCCAGCCATCTTCGGCTTGGATATCATAGTTCTGGTCAAACGATGCAGATAAGCGTACAGACTGTGTCCAGTGATCAGTCAATCGCCACCCCATACGCCCCGCCAACATCAGAGAATCGCGATCATACCCAAATCCACCAAGCGATGAATAATCATACATCGTGTACGAAACATCAAAACCACCAGATAATTGACGTCCAAACAAGTAAGGTTCAGTAAAACTAAATAAGGCTTGTTTCTGATATTCTGCCAGCGATGCACGAATTTGAACAACCTGACCACGCCCCATAAAGTTGTTTTCGGTAATCCCAGCATCAACCATAAAACCATTGATGTTTGACCAACCAAAACCACCCGATAATTCACCAGTAGGCTGTTCTTCAACACGCACATCCAGATTCATCATGTTTTCACCAGCAACACGTGTGGGAACCATCTGAACATTTTTAAAATAACGTGTACGCATCAACTTTTGACGCGCTTCTTCGATTGTCTGTAATGAAAACGGATCACCCGCACGCATTGGCATCAACTGTTCAATAACAGAATCAAACGTACGAACATTTCCCAATATATTTATCGAATTTAAATATATGCGATTTGTTTTTTGAATTTGGAATTTTAAATCGATTGTTTTGTCATCTGTGTTTTTCTGTGGTATTGGCTCAATATTAATAAATGCGTAACCATAATCTGCAATCCGACTGCGCATATTTATCAGTGTTTCTTCAACTTCATCAACGTTATATGTATCACCAGATTTCATAACAATTGTTTCATTTAATACATCATCTGGGATATCTTGAAATGGATTATCAATAGTCAATTTTCCAATTTTATACTTTGGCCCTTCATTAACATTGAATGTGACAGAATAATACTGTCGGTCTGGTGTAAAAACACCATTTGTTTCTGATACTGCGAAATCAACGTAACCATTACGCAGATAAAACTGACGCAGCATTTGCGCATCATATTGTATTCTGTCTTCATCAAATGTATCAAACTGCGTCATAAAGCGCCACCATGCGTGTTCGCGTGACAAGATTTCACCCCGCAAAGTGCGATCACTAAATTTTTTATTTCCTTCAAATCTTATGTCTGTAATCCATGTTGGATGCCCTTCGACTACTTCATAAACGACATTGACGCGATTTTCATCTAATTCGATTTTTTTAGGTTCTATTTTTGTACCAAAGAAACCACGTCGCTGATATATTGTCAGCATGCGCTGAACATCTGCACCAATAATAGACTCATCATACGAGGCACGTTCTTTGGTTTTTATTTCTTTTTTTAAATCATCTGTAGATATTTCATCATTGCCTTCAACTGTCACCATATTGATTATAGGTGCCTCGCTGACGTCTATTTTCAAGACATTTCCTGACACGTGTACATTTATCTTGGAAAAATATCCAGATGTCTGTAGTTTTTTTGCAATTTCATTCGCACGATGTGTTCCAACATTATCTCCAACATTGACATCTGCTAAAATACGAACTGATTCTGCATCCATGCGCTGATTACCAGAAACATCAATACGTGATATTGTTGCACCATAGACAGGAGAAACCAACGATAACAAAGACGCAAATAAAACACTATTTCTATACTTCATTCTTAATTCCACCCAAATACACGTGCTAAATCATTCCACATTGTTAATATGAACAATCCTAATATCAACAGCCAACCAAGCATTATCGCGATTTCCATCCCTCGTCCCTGCAATTTGCGACGCGTAATCGCTTCGATCATCAATATCAACAAATACCCACCATCCAAAACAGGCAGAGGCAACAAGTTAATAATAGCTAAATTCACTGACAACATCGCAATAAGCGAGATAAACGCAAAGAAACCTGCCAGCATTGCTGCCCCAGAATATTGAGCAATCGTTATAAAAGACCCCAGCTGTTTCGAGGACCGTTCGCCTGTTATGATTTGCTTTAAAACAACAACCAATGTCTTAGACTCATAGTATGTTTTTCGTGCACCTGAATACATTGCACGAAAAAGATTTTGACGTGCTGGATCTGCTTTTTTACTGCCATCAGCAACCATACCCCAACGTTCAGCAGGACTTAAAGTTACCTGGACCAAATTATCCCCTCGCGCAATTATAACATTCGCATCACGATTTGACGATAATTCTTTGGCCAAAATTAAATCACCCCAGTTAGAAATATTTTCATCATCTATCTTTACAATCATATCCCCAGGCTTTACACCTGCTTTGAATGCGACAGATTCTTGGATAACTTGACCAACAACTGGCAGTTGAGAATTTCCAACCAGACGTGGTTGAAACATGAATAATGAAGTATATATTATCCATGCCAATACAAAATTCATCGTAACACCAGCAGCAATTATTATAAACTGTTTCCATGCTGGGGCAGATAGATAGTGACCTTTCTTCTGTTCGGAATCAAGTGCTGCATATTTTTTTCGATTGAACATATCTTCCTGACCGTAAATGGAAACATACCCACCCAATGGCAAACATGCTATCTTCCATACAGTACCACGCTTATCTGTCCACTTAAAGATCGCTGGACCAAATCCAATTGAAAAAGTATCAACCCGTACACCAGCCCAACGTGCTGCTAAAAAATGTCCCAGTTCGTGAACAAAAACCACAACGCCCAAAACGACAAGTAACGCGATAATGGTAAAAATAGTTTGCATGTCTTTCTTCCTTTTCCTTCTACAAACAACTTACAACATCGTTAGCCAAACTAAGGGCAACGCATAAATCCAGCCATCAAATCTATCCAACATCCCGCCATGACCAGGTAATATATTGCCAAAGTCTTTGATTCCCATTTTTCGTTTAATCCAACTGGCAGTTAAATCACCATATTGTGATAATAACGCAATACTGATACCTGTCCAAATCATGCCAAACGCAGAAGAAATCGGTAAACCACGCATCATTCCGTACAACACATATACCAATGCACCACAAATAATACCTGCAATTTGTCCAGACCATGTCTTGTGCGCAGAAATGCGCTCCCACATTTTATCACCGCCAATCATGCGACCAAACAACCACGCACCAATATCTGCCGAACAAATAATTAACAACAGTTGCAAAACAATCTGAGGACGGGTTCCAACAACATTAATTGCCGCCAACATAACAAAAAGCCATGCTAGAAACAAACAAAATGTAATCCCACTTTTCTTCAGACAATCATGTCCTGTTTTCTTCATACACAATACCATTTCTACAATCATCATCAATACGATAATTATCCCCAGTATGCGTACCGCTGGAAATCCAAAATATTCCAGCAAAGCTGCGCCCCCCGCAATCAATGCCATGATTGCCCCAGCCAATATTCGTTGCGTTGTATTATTAGACATACATTACCCTTTTGTTATTTTTTGCTTTTACCAGAATAATTCACTTTCTTGCCACCGCCGAATCGACGATTACGTTTTGCAAACTCATCCAGTGTGTATTGCCATAATTTCTCGTTCTTTACAAAATCAGGCCAATGTTCTGGTACAAACAATAGTTCTGCATATGCCAACTTCCATAACATAAAATTAGAAATACGATATTCATTGCTGGTACGAACCATCAAATCAACTGGTAACAAATCACCTGTATCCATAAACGTTTCAAGTGTTTCTTTAGTCACAGGTTCACCATTTTCAATTGCAGCATTAACAGCATCTATGATTTCATCTTTTCCACCATAGTTTAATGCAAAAACAACAGTACCACCTGTGTGTTCTGACGATTTTTCTTCCAATTCATCGCACAATTTTGCAAGTTTTTCGGGCAATCTTTCACGCGATCCAATTACACGATAACGTAAATTCTTTTCAATCGCATTATTCAGATTTTTCTTTAATTCTGTATAGAACAAATCCATCAAGAAATCTACTTCCTCTTTAGATCTATTCCAGTTTTCTGTTGAAAACACCCAGAATGTAACAGTTGAAACACCACGCTTTAAAAACCAATCAACCAGATTTTCAAAGTTTGCAATTCCAGCTTGGTGCCCCATCAATGGAGGCATACCACGATTTTCTGCCCAGCGACGATTACCATCACAAATAAATGCGATATGCTGTGGAACCTTGGTGGCAGTGCTGGGCACCTGTTTTGATTTAAAAAATTTGAACATTTATATTTCTTCCAGATTTATTTGTTTATTAAACAGCCATAATATCCGCTTCTTTTTCTTTTGCGATGACATCTACCTCTGCGGTGCGCTTATCAAACACCTTTTGCAAATCGTCTTCGAACTTACGTTGATCATCTTCGGATATTTCTTTGTCTGTAACAGCACGCTTAATTTTATTCATTGCGTCTTGACGAATGTTACGCATGGAAATCTTTGCCTCTTCGGCATATTTACCCGCAACCTTGGTCAGTTCACGACGACGCTCTTCGGTCAATGGCGGCATATTTAAACGAATAACGCCACCAGCTGTCATTGGATTCAAACCCAATCCAGAATCACGAATTGCTTTTTCAACAGCTGGTGCATTTGTAATATCCCAGACAGTAACAGATAATGTTTGATTATCTGGAGTTGAAACAGTTGCAACCTGGTTAATTGGCATTTCCGCACCATAAACTGGTACACGAATAGCGTCTAACAAATGAACTGATGCACGACCAGTACGCAAACCTGTATATTCGTTGCGTAATACATCCAATGTTTGTGCTGTTTTTTGTTCTACTTCTGACTTTAAAATCGGATAATCCATATATAACTCCTTAAATCTAAAAAAAGATTAGCAAATTGATTTGACATTTGGCAAGAAGAAATATAAAATATGTCAGCGCATGGGGTTGTAGCTCAGTTGGTAGAGCACTTGCATGGCATGCAAGGGGTCGTCGGTTCGAGTCCGATCAGCTCCACCAAAGAAACCCTTGTGGATGTGTTGGGCCACTTGATGACATGCAACACGCATCTCGTCGGTTCGAGTCCGATCAGCTCCACGAAGCAACTTCGTTCAGGTCATATGACCCACAGTATGGCGGATATAGCTCAGTTGGTTAGAGCGTTGGTTTGTGGTACCAAATGTCGCCGGTTCGAGTCCGGTTATCCGCCCCATTATAAAAAGGCACCCCGACGGGGTGTTTTTTGTTGAAAAACTTCGCATTTTATAATATAATACACGTATTCAGCGGACGACATTTGGTCGTCTTTTTTTATTACCCGCCACGTGCGGGTGTTTTTTTTTAAACAAAAGGATTAGCATGCAAACACCAAAATTTTTACAAGAACTGATATCGTCGCCTGAATATGGCGATAAAAACAGCGAAACATATAAACGCGCAACCAAGTATATGAATATTCTGTATCCAGGAACCGTGGCGTTTGATGCCACAGGGCGTATGATGCGCCCAGAATACGATATGACATTGGAGCAGTTTTATAATGCGCAACATGAAATAGATGCAGAGTTCGAGTCCGATAAAAGCGAGGCAGAAGCAGATGTCCTGGACACATACGGCGATTATTTTGAAACCATTGGCTTTGAATTTAATATCGAAGAATATGTTGTTCCTGGCACGCCGATACCGGTCAAAGTCCTGATGCCGGGTGGCCATGTATCAAAACGAAGTCTGGAAACTTATGTTTTGAATATTCCAGAATTCAAAATTGCGCCCAAGATATGGATATGGCACAGCGAACATGGCGAAAATACATGCGATGAATGTTCGGGGAACGATGGGACGGTCTATGAAACCAAAGAAGGCATACCAGATATCCCCGTTCATCCAAACTGTCGCTGTTGGGTTGAAGAAATAGAGCTGGACAAAAATGGCAAGAAGATAGGCAGCAAGGTTTACAAAGGCCAAAAGCCAGAAACACAAAAGGCAAGTGATATGAAAATGAGTGATAAAGGTATTGAGTGGTTAAAAGGTAAAGAAGACAGAGTGTTAGACAAGCAGGGCAATCATGTTATATATGATGATGCTACGAAGAAACCAGTAAATCCAAACGAGCCTTTACCAAAAGGTGCAACAATTGGCTATGGGCATTTGGTAAAGCCGGGTGAAGATTTTACAAACGGAATCACAGAACGGCAGGCGATTGCATTATTACGTTCTGATATAGCCACGGCAGAACGCGCTGTGCAAGATAATATTACAGCACACATGTCGCAACCCCAATATGATGCCCTGGTATCTTTGGCGTATAATATTGGTGCAAGTGGTTTCAAAAATTCTACGGTTGTGAAATATATAAACAATCCAGATTTTCATAGCTCTGTTTATTCAGATTTGGAATCCGCATGGAAAGCCTGGAATCGCACCCAGGGGAAAGTATCAAATGGTTTAATTAACCGCAGACAAAATGAATGGGACTTGTATAAACGTGGTATATATTGATTTTTATAACTATATCATTTATACTGTGTTGAATGAAAAAGATTATTTTATTTTGTATGTTTTTGATTGGATGTAGCTCTACAGACAGCAAATCTTGTGAGTTCTGTGGCCAATGGTCTTTTGACCGATTTGAATATGCCGGATATATAACCGCAGATTGCGATTGGATGGCGCAAAGTTATTATGAAAATACTGCTGTTGAAATCAATGCTACAAATATTATCCTTGGCGGTTATGATAATGACGAAAAGTCCCAAGAAATTTTGGTAAAAAAAGATACAGACACAACAGAAAAATTTTATGTTGCAAATTCTGATTTGATATACATATATTCAGACGGATGTAAGTTTTATTTTCAGCGTAATTAGTGATTATTGAATCATCGCCATCAATTGTTCCAGGTATTGCTTGGCGGCATCAAATTTTGATGTCGCCGCATTTATCCCAATGATTGAACCGCACTGTGGATAACAAGAATCTGGGCGCTGAATATATGATGTCGCATCTGCAGCACTGTCTATATATTGAATAAAATTATTCCACATGCTTTCATGGTTTTGTTTATACTTTGA